>CALRXG020000304.1:0-8747 GCA_943372075.1 Bordetella parapertussis
TGAGCTAGGCCAGAATCGAAAGGGGCCGCTTCACGCAGCGACCCCTTTGCCGGGAAAATGTCTTGGGGATGAAATCTAGCCCCGGTTAGCCCAGAGAATACACCCAGACTGTGACCGGAGGGATTCCGGACGATTACTGTCCACCCCACTGACCGATTATTGGCGATCCCTACTTTTGTGCCATTCCTTGACCGCGGCACGACCTATTGCTGCGCATCCTTCGGCGGCATCCGCGGGGGCGGCAGCGGGGTGAATACCGATCCTTGTGCGCCCGCCGGCGGGGCTACGAACGTCCCGGTCGTGGAGTCGCCGCCGGTGGTCTCCACGATCGTCTTCGGCGTGATGTACTCCCTGACGAAGTCCCTGATGGTGCCGTCGCCACCGCCGAAATCCGCCGCCCGCCCGCCTTGCGGGTGCCCGGCCTTGATCTCGCTGTCGGCGGTATGGGTCTGCTCCGCCAGCGCCTCGCTGTACGGAATGCGGAAGGCGCGCGGGACCGCGCTGGGCCGGTTGTCCTCGTCGAGTTCCTCGACCCAGAGATAGATCGAACCCGGATCGCCCTCCAGCGAATGCGGCTCCACGATCCGCGTCGACAGCAGCTTGAAGTTCGCCGGCAGCTTCTCCGCGGACGCCCAGCCGAGCAGGCCGCGCATGCCGCCGAAGCTGATGAAATAGAAAACACTGGTCACCACGATGACGACGGCCTTCAGCGACCAGTGCAGCCGCCCATAGACCAGCACGATCAGCAGCAGCGCGCCGATCACCGCATAGGCGACCGCGAGCGTGAGGATGATTGATTGCAGACTAGTCACGGCCAAGCACCCTCACGCCGGATTTGGGGACGCCGGTGTTGGGATCGAGGTCGGCGCCGTTACGCCAATTGCTGCGGAAGGTCTCGAGCAGCGATTTCGGCCGCTGGTCCACGTTGATCACCTTGCCCTCGGCATCGAGGCGGAACCTGACCGCGGTTTTCTCGTCGCCGGTGTGATCGACGGTCAGCTTGTCGTCGAAGATCACCTGCGCCGTCGGGTTGAGCTTCTGCACCTTCACATTGGCCTGCACCGGCTCACCGGTGGTGGCCTGGAAATGCGAGACGTTGACGGTGTATTCACCGGCGACGATGCCGCGCAGCGTGACGATCTCCTCGCGGATCGGCGACGCGATCTTCTTGCCGTTGACGACAATGAAGTCGTTGGCGCCGCCGCGATCGTCGCGATCGAGCGTCAGGAAGCCGGCCTCGCGATGCCGGTACCAGGCGATGTTGCCGGCGGGGTCCTGCACGAACAGGTCGAGATCGTCCGGATGGTTGTCCGGCCAGTCCATCGTGATGATGAACTCCGCCTTGGATTCGATCTTGCCTTCCTTGGAGTCCGGCGACACCGCGAGCAACGCCAGGAAGAACAGGAAGGCGACCACCTGCAGCGCCTTGAACAGCATGACGCCAAGGGGATCGAACGGCTCCTCGCGCGGATAGAGCCCGAACTCATCCATCATGGCGGCGTTCCAAGGGACGCTCCGAGCGGCGTATCGAGGCGACGCTCCAGGGCCGGCGTGACATGCGTCTCGGTCAGCACGACGGCATCGGAGAACACCCGCTGGGTCGCGGAGTCGAGCATGTAATACTGGATCCGGACCAGGATCGATCCGATCAGCCCGGCGAGCGTCGTGTACATCGCGACCGCCATGCCGTCGCTCATCAGGCCCATCGAGGATTTCATCGCGACCTTGTCGGCGGCATCGAGCGAGGCGATCGGCGCCAGCATGATGATGAAGCCGATGATGGTGCCGAGCAGGCCGAGCTTCATCAGCGTGTCGGACACGAAGGCGCCGAAGCCGTTGGAGCCGCGCAGCCGGTCCGCCAGCGTCCGCAGCAGCAGGGTCTGGTCGACCGGGCCTTTCGCCTGCGCCTCCGCCTTCTGCACCAGGCTGCGGATATGATCGGTGACGAGCCCGCCGGGCAGGCCGCGTGGCTCCGACACGAGTTCGCGGGCGCCGTCGGGCGCGGCGAGGATCGCGCGACAGCCACGCGCGACCTCGCCTTCCCGCGCGATCGCCCTTGTCCGCCAGAAGCAATGGATGCAGGTGATGATGTAGAGAACGGCGATGACGCTGGAAATGTAGGTGCGGTCGGAACTGACCATCAGGCGGATCAGCCCGTAGCGCCACAGCAGGAAGGCGGCGAACACCGACAGGCCGGTGAAGATCATCCAGAGCAGCAGCACGCTGCGCTCTGCCGCATCCGTGCCGGCCGATGCGGCCGCGGCGCCGACCTTGGCACTCATGCTGCGTTTGCTCCCTGTCGTCGCAAGTTCCATGAGGTCTCGCGAAAGCCTCGCCTGCCGTTAGAGCAGAGGCGATTGGCGTCGTCCAAAGACATCTGCCCAGGTATCGTTGGGCAAATTTCCCAAGCTGACGTCCGGCGGTTCGCTCTCATTGGCTCTGAACTGCGTTGCTGCTACCGTTCGCTTCTCTCGTTTGAGCATGATCGCGCCTTTCCGGATCGTGCTCCGGCCGTGGAGTGATCGCATGCCCCTCGTGCTTCAACTTGTCGCCCGCCTGCTCGTGATCGTCGCGCTGTGTCTCGGCGCCGCCACCGTCTGGGCCACGATCGACGCCTATCGCAGCGTCGATCGCGCCACGGCGGCCTCCGCCGAGCGGGTGTCGCAGGCGCTCGAGGCGCTGTACTGGCGCGAATTGCTGCTGCGCAGCAACCGGATGCGCGAGCAATTGCTGCCGGCCCCGGACTGGCGCACCATCGAGACGATGGGCCTGATCGCACCCGGGATCTGCGTGCAGTTCGAACCGGCCGGCGCCTTCGAGAAGCCGCTCTGCGGCCAGAGCAAGGGGATCGGCAAGGCGCCGCCGCGCTGGTTCGCGGCCACGGTGCAGATGCTGCTCGGCGAACACGCGACCATCGAGCGGCCGATCAGCGCCCGCGCCGAGACCGCGGGAACCGTTCGCGCGACCTCCGATCCGGACGCCGCAACCGCGCTCGCCTGGCGGCACATCCTGGACAACATCCATGTCGCGCTGCTTATGGCGCTCGCGATCGCGCTGCTGGCCTCGCTTGCGATCGCGCACACGCTGGCGCCCGCCCACTCGATCGTGTCAGCGCTGCGGCGGATGGCCGATGGCGAGTACCGAACGCCATTGCCGCGCATCCGCTCGATGGAGCTCGCGATGATCGGCCGCGCCGTCGGCGACCTCGGCGACCGCCTCGCGCTCGCCGAGGAGGAACGCACCGTGCTGACGCGGCGGCTGCTCGAGATCCGCAACGACGAACGCCGCACGCTGGCCCGCGAACTGCACGACGAGTTCGGCCAGAACCTCACCGCGATCCTGGCCTTCGCCAACACCATCGAGGCAAGTGCCGGCGACAAATACGCCGCCGGCCCCGAGATCGCGCAGGACGCGCGGATGATCTCGCAGGCGACGCGCCGCATTATCGCCTGCCTGCGCGATACGCTGAATCGCTTACGCCATCCGCCGGCCGAGGAGCTTGGGCTGGAGGCAAGCCTGGTCGATCTCGTCGACAGCTGGCGGTCGCGCGCCGCGACCCAGCCGATGATCCAGCTCGATTTGCAGGGCGACCTGGCCGACATCAGCGGCACGGTTGCCGCCACCGCCTATCGCGTGGCGCAGGAGTGCCTGACCAATGCGTTGCGCCACAGCGACGCGCGCGAGATCGTGCTGCGGATCGAGCGGCGCAGCGGCGCCGAGAACGCGCTTCTGGTGCGTGTCGAGGACGATGGCGGCGGCGATGCCGCCAAGGTGGCGCAGTCGGCCGGCTTCGGCCTCACCGGCGTCAGCGAGCGCGTCGCCGCGCTCGGCGGCTCGCTCTCGATCGCGCGCGCCAGCCGCGGGCTGTCCGTCGCCGCCACGATCCCGCTCGCCGCCTGAGATGACGACCGCAAAGACGATAGCCTTGAAGGCCCGGGGTATCGCCATCCTGTTGGTCGACGACCATCCCGTCGTCCGCCAGGGCTACCGGCGTGTGCTCGAACATCAGGACGATTTCCGCGTGGTCGCCGAGGCCGACAACGCCGCCAACGCCTATCGCGCGTTCAAGTCGCACGAGCCGGACGTGGTGGTGATGGACATCTCGATGCCAGGCGCGAGCGGGCTCGAAGCGATCCGCAACATCCGCGCGCGCGATGCCGACGCGCGCATCCTGGTGTTCAGCATGCACAGCGAGGCGGCGCAGGTGAAAGCGGCCTTCGCCGCCGGCGCCTCCGGCTTCGTCACCAAGGGCAGCGAGCCGGCCGAACTGATCGCGGCGATCCGCGCGGTCGCGCGCGGCGAGCATGCGATGAGCGACGACGTGGCGCGAGTGCTGGCGATGGAGAGCCTGGTGCCGACCAAATCGGCGCTCGACCAGCTCGGCGAGCGGGAGATCGAAATCCTGCGGCAGCTCGCGGCCGGCCACACCAAGGAGCAGATCGCGGCCAATCTGAACCTCAGCACCAAGACCGTGCAGAACTACCATTATCTGATCAAGGCCAAGACCGGGATGCGGACCGACGCCCAACTGGTCCGCCTCGCCGTCGAATGCGGACTGGCGAATTTGTAGCGGGCTGACCTGTCCGGGCCACGGGCTGTTACCATTCCGCGTGACGTTGCCATTCCGCGTGACAATGCGGCGGGTTGCGCTAGGCTCCCCGCCACCGCAATCACAAGAAACGGACCCTTCCCATGCCCATCGTCAATCGCGTTGCCGCCCTCTCGGATGAAATGGCCGCCTGGCGCCATGACTTCCACGAGAATCCCGAACTGCTCTACGAGGTCCACCGCACCGCGGGCATCGTCGCCGATAAGCTGCGCGAGTTCGGCTGTGACGAGGTGGTAACGGGAATCGGGCGCACCGGCGTGGTTGGCGTGATCCGCGGCCGCAAGAACGGCTCGGGCAAGACCATCGGACTTCGCGCCGACATGGACGCGCTGCCGATCGCCGAGGCCGCCGACGTGCCCTATGCCTCGAAGGTCCCCGGCAAGATGCACGCCTGCGGCCATGACGGCCACACCGCGATGCTGCTGGGCGCCGCAAAATACCTCACCGAGACCCGCAATTTCGACGGCACCGCGGTCGTGATCTTCCAGCCCGCCGAGGAAGGCGGCGCCGGCGGCAAGGCGATGGTCGACGACGGCCTGATGACCCGCTGGGGCATCCAGGAGGTCTATGGCCTGCACAACATGCCGGGCCTGCCCGAGGGTTACTTCGCAACCACGCCGGGCCCGATGCTGGCCTCGTCGGACACCCTGAAGATCGTCATCCGCGGCAAGGGCGGCCACGCCGGCGCCGCACCGCACGAAGCGATCGACAGCGTCCTGATCGGTGCCCAGATCATCAATGCACTGCAGTCGATCGTATCGCGCAATCTTGATCCGCTGAAATCGGCTGTCATCTCGATCACCATGTTCGAGGCCGCCAACGCATTCAACGTAATCCCCGAGGTCGTCACGCTGGGCGGCACCGTGCGCACGCTCGATCCCAAGGTGCGCGACATGGTCGAGCGCCGGATCGGCGAGGTCGCGTCCAGCATCGCCAAGGCCTATGGCGGCTCAGCCGAGACCGACTATGGACGAATGTATCCGGTGACGCTGAACCACGCGCGCGAGGCCGGCATTGCCGCCGAGATCGCCCGCGACGTGGTCGGCGCCGACCGCGTCAACGACAATCTGGTGCCTGTGATGGGCGCCGAGGATTTCGCGTTCATGCTGGAGGCGCGCCCCGGCGCGTTCGTCTTCCTCGGCATGGGCGATGGTCCGATGTGCCACCACCCCGCCTACAAGTTCAACGACAACATCCTCGGCCATGGCGCCTCCTACTGGGTGCGCCTGGTCGAGAAGCAGATGCCGGCGGGCTAAACTTCGTTCAGCTGGAAATGGATCAGGCCGCGATCACCTCGCGGCCTGCATTCATATTTGCGAACGCGGTTGCTGCTGCGTCGTGCAATGAATGCCACCGCCACCGGCCGCAATGCCGTCGATGTCGAGCTGAATGATCTCCCGATCCGGGAACAGGTCGCGCAGCTTGTCGCGCGCATTGCCATCGGCAGCGGCGTCACCGAATTCCGGCACGATGACGGCGCCGTTGCAGACATAGAAATTGATGTAGCCGGCGGCAAAATCCTTGCTGCTGTATTTTGGACGCACCGTCGACGGCCCCTGCAGCACGACGACGTCCAGGCGCCGGCCTTTTGCATCCGTGGCGCCGCGCAGGATGTCGAGGTGCCGCTTGGTGACCGCGTGGTCGAACGACGAAGGGTCCGTCTCGAGACCTGCGACGACAACGCCGGGACTGGCAAACCGTGCGTAGAAGTCGGTATGTCCATCGGTGATATCCTTGCCGGCGATGCCGGGCAGCCAGACGATCTTGTCGAGCCCAAGCACGCGGGACAATTCGGCCTCGCATTTGTCCTTGGACAGACCCGGATTGCGACTTGGATTGAGCACGCAGCTCTCGGTGATGATCGCCGTCCCCTCACCGTCGACTTCGATCCCGCCGCCCTCCAGCACCAGTCCGGCCTTCAGGAACGTCGCCTTCGCGAGTCCGGCAACACGCTCCGCGACCGTGGCATCGAGCGCATGGCGCTGCTTATTGCCCCAGCCGTTGAAATTGAAACCGACGGCACCGAGCTGCCCGGAGGGATCGACCACGAAGACCGGCCCGGTGTCACGCAGCCACACATCGTCGATCGGTTGGACGACGAGGCTGACCGCGGGGCCGCAAAGCCGGGCGGCGATCGCGTGGTCCTCCTCGCGCACCAGCATGTTCACGCGCTCATAGGCTGCGATCGCCTTGGCGATGTCAGCGAGATTTTCCCGCGCGGCAGGCAGCAGCTTGCCGCCCCAGATTGCCGCGCCGGCGCCAAACGCCATCCAGGTGGCGGCATGCGGAGCGGCCTCGTCCGGCATCCGCCAAATCGCTTGATCGCGCGCAAGTTCGTTCACGAGCATTCTGGCCGCGATGGCCACCCCGGTTCATCTCAGGATAGCGCAATTAGCCGGTTCGCAAGGCCGTTTCGAGACTAACTAACTAACCCGCAGCATCAGCCTCACCTGCCCCGATCATCCGCGCGGCGACCTGGTCGCGCTTGACGAAATGGTGGAAGGCAACCGCGGCGAGGTGCAGCACGATCAACGCCAGCAACACATAGGCGAACAAGATGTGGCGCCCCTCATAGGCGTCCGCCGCTGCCTTGTCGGGCGAGGTGATCTGCGGAACGTGGAACAGGCCGAAGAAGCTCGAATAGTCCTGCGCGCGGGCGCCGGAATGCGCCCAGCCCAGCATCGCCACCAGGATGGTGATGAGGTAGAGCGCGCCATGGCTGAGGCGGGCGGCAATCCGCTGCCAGGAGGGCGTATCGGCCGGCAGCGCCGGCGTCGGATTGACGCCGCGCCAGAGCAGCCTCAGCACGGTGAAGAGCAGCACCAGATAGCCGATATCGGCGTGGATCGAGCGGTAGAAGAACTTGTCCGCCCGCGCCGGGATGTGGTTCATCCACCAGCCATAGGCCAGCATGCCGATGATGGTGATGCCGAGCCCCCAGTGGAACGCCCGGGCAAGCGAGCCCCAGCTCGTGGTGGTATTGCGGATCATGATCGATCTGGCCCCCCCTGCGGTCCCGGTTGGATTTCGCGTATACCGGCAATCATTTGCCGTGATACTTGCAGGTATTGGCCAAGGCCATGTGAAATTCCTGCCTTCACCGCCTTTTGTCGGCCTCAGAGGCTCGATAGCCAAAAACAACTGAATGGTAACCCTGCTTCGGATAGACTTTTCACCGTGTCCACTCCCCCGACCATCCTTGTGTTCGATTCCGGCCTCGGCGGCCTCACCGTGCTGCGCGAGATCGTCCGCGCCCGGCCTGACGCGCACTATGTCTATGTCGCCGATGACGCGTTCTTTCCCTACGGCCATCATAGCGAGGACGAGATCATCGCCCGCGTGGTGCCGCTGGTCGGCGAGTTGATCGACGCCCACACGCCCGACCTCGTCGTGATCGCCTGCAACACGGCATCCACCCTGGTGATGTCGCATCTGCGCGACGCATACCGGCTGCCCTTCGTCGGCACCGTGCCGGCGATCAAGCCGGCCTGCGCCACGTCGAAGACGAGACGGGTCTCGGTGCTCGGCACCCGGGGCACCGTGAAGCGGGAATATACCCGCAAGCTGATCTCGGATTTTGCCCAGGGCTGCGAGGTGACGCTGGTCGGTTCCGGCGAGCTCGCCTCGCTGGCGGAAGCCGCCCTCAGCGGCCAGAGCGTGCGCGACGAAGACATCGCGGCCGAGCTCGCGCCCTGCTTCGTCGGCACCGGCCCCAACGATCCCGCCCGCACCGACACCGTGGTGCTGGCGTGCACGCATTATCCGCTGCTGCTGGAGCGGTTGGCCCGGCTCGCGCCCTGGCCGGTCGACTGGATCGATCCGGCGCCTGCGATCGCCCGCCGGGTCGCCGACCTGCTCGGCCCGGTAGGTACCGCGAGCGATACGGCCGGCGCCGAGATGATCTTCACCTCCAAGCGGCCGCATGCGTTGACCAAGGCACTGACGCCGTTCTTCGGCGGCCGCGTGCCGGCCTGATCCTCACACCGGTAGCTGAGGCTACCTGGAGCAGTACATGGCAAAGCATCGGATCTACACGACGAGCTTCGCAAGCGTTTATCCACTCTATGTTGCCAAGGCCGAGAAAAAGGGACGCACAAAGGCGGAGGTTGACCAGGTCATCACTTGGTTGACAGGCTAC
>CALRXG020000305.1:0-8734 GCA_943372075.1 Bordetella parapertussis
GACGCCAAGAAGGTCACCGAGAACATCGTCAAGGCGATGTAGGACGGATCGCGATGGCGCTGAACCGGGACTGGCATCGCGCGCATCGCATGCCGACCCGGGCCACGCGCGAACAGCGCATCGAGTGGCATGTCGCGCATGCGGCGGCCTGCGCCTGCCGTCCGGTTCCTGACGGCATCAAGGCTGACGTCGAGAAGCGGCGGAAGCTCCGCGGCAAAAGATAGCTGCGGCACTGGTGATGACGCTGGCGCTCGCAATCCTGAAATGGCTCCTGGTCGCCGCCGCCGTCGTCTATTTGGGCGGGCTTGCGGTGCTGTATCTCAAGCAGCGTGAATTGCTGTTTCCGGCTCCGCCGGTCGGACGGACCGCCCGGCCGCCGCCGGTCTTCCCGACGCGGAGGAGCATGTCCTGACCACCGCCGATGGCGAGAAGGTCATCGTCTGGCACGTGCCGGCGAAGCCGGGCCGGCCGGTCGTGCTGTTCTTTCCCGGCAATGGCGATTTCCTTGCCGGCCGCGTGGCGCGCTTCAAGGCAATCACGGCCGACGGCACCGGGCTGGTGGCGCTGTCCTATCGCGGCTATGCCGGCTCGAGCGGATCTCCGAGCGAGCAGGGACTGCTGCAGGACGCCGCGGCGGCTTACGCCTTCATTACCGCGCGCTACCGTGCCGGGCAGATCGTGGCCTGGGGCTTCTCGCTCGGCACCGGCGTTGCGGTGGCGCTCGCCGCCGAGCATCCAGTCGGCAGGCTGATCCTGGAGGCGCCTTACACGTCGACGGTCGACGTCGCAGGCGCGCTGTTCTGGTATGTGCCGGTCAGCCTGTTGATGCGGGACCAATTCCATTCCGACCGGCGGATCACCGGCGTCAAGGCGCCGCTGCTGATCATGCATGGCACCGACGATCCGGTGATCCCGATCCGGTTCGGCGAGCGCCTGTTCGGCCTCGCCCATGAGCCCAAGCAGTTCGTGCGCCTGCCCGGTGGCGGGCATGACAACCTCGACGATTTCGGTGCGATGGCGATCGCAAGGCGGTTTATCGACGCCGCGGGAGGCTGACGGGGGCGATTGTCTGTCGCATACTCGCGGCAGTCGAATTGAGAGGTCGGACAACATGAGCGCACACGGACCGATGCCACGGTCGGCCTGGCTGTATCCCATTCTGGCGTTGCTGTTGTTCGCCGCGGTCTCGGCCTCCGGCTACGTCTTCGCGCCATCGGCGGCGGGCTGGCTGTTCGCGGCCGTGTTGCTCGTCATCCTGTTCGGCACCGTGTTTGCGGCGGTCCACCACGCCGAAATGATCGCCGAGCGGATCGGCGAGCCATTCGGCACGCTGCTGCTGACGCTTGCGGTGACGATCATCGAGGTGGCGCTGATCTCGACCATCATGCTGGGCGACACCCCGGCGCCGACGCTGGCGCGCGACACCGTGTTCGCGGTGGTGATGATCGTCTGCAACGGCCTGGTCGGGCTCTGCATCTTCATTGGCGGCATCCGCTACCGGGAGCAGGATTTCCAGATCACCGGCGCCAACCTCTATCTCAGCGTGCTGTTCGTGCTCGCGACCATCACGCTGGACATGCCGAATTTCACCCTCACTGCGCCGGGACCGATGTACTCCACCGCCCAGCTCGCGGTGATCAGCGTCGTGACCCTGCTGCTCTATGCGGTGTTCCTGTACACCCAGACCATCCGCCACCGCGATTACTTCGTCAGCGGCGCCAATGAGGCGGCGGCGCATGGCGAGGTGATGTCGGACCGCGAGACGGCGATCAGCGTTGTCCTGCTGCTGGTGTCCCTGCTGGCGGTGGTGCTGCTGGCCAAGAAATTCTCGCTGGTGGTCGATGTCGTCACGGTCAAGATCGGCGCGCCGCCGGCCTTTGCCGGCCTGGTGGTGGCGGCCCTGATCCTGTTGCCGGAGAGCGTTGCCGCGGTGTCGGCCGCGCGCAAGAACGACCTGCAGAAGAGCATCAACCTCGCGCTCGGCTCCTCGATCGCGACCATCGGGCTCACGGTTCCCGCCGTTGCCGTGGCCGCCTATGCGCTCGACAAGGAACTGGTGCTCGGCCTCAGCAACCAGCATATGCTGATCCTGCTGCTGACCTTCATGGTCAGCATGCTCACCTTCGGAACCGGTCGCACCAACATCCTGTTCGGGCTCGTTCACATGGTGGTGTTCGCGGTGTTCGTGTTCATGGTGTTCGTGCCGTAGCGCGCGATCCGCTCAAACAAGAAACTTGGAGACATGACGATGCTCAGTGCCAAATCGGATGTTCAGGTCGATACCGCCGAGGTCCGTGTGACCGAGTGGCGGCTCGCGCCGGGCAGCGCGACCGGTCCGCATACCCACGAGATGGACTATGTCATCGTCCCGATCACCGCCGGCGAGATGACGATCGTGGCGCCGAACGGCGAGCGTTCCAAGGCGCAACTCGGGGCCGGCAAGTCGTATTTCCGCAAGGCCGGGGTCCAGCACGATGTGCTCAACGAGACCGCCAGCGAGATCGTGTTCCTCGAGGTCGAACTCAAGCCGTGAGACGAACCGGAACTCTGCAAAGTTCGAATGGCAGCTCCGAGCACGCGCCGTTGTGGAAATTCATAAGCCGTTAACGTCTGCACGGTGATCTAAAAGCCGGACGCGGCCTTGCGCAGGGGACGCCTCCGGCTGAAACCAAAGTGACACCAAAGGTGACGTCGGAACGGGGGTTTGCCACCGATCCGACGCAGTTGATCCCTGAATGTGCCTCAAAGTTCCAGCATGAAATAAAGGGGCGGGGAGTGGCAGGTCATGCTGAGTTACCTGAAGAAATTTGTGATGGACATCTTGCCCTCGGTGGCGGCGACCATCATCGGGGCATACATCGTCAATCACTACATCGTGGCCAGGCCGGAAGCGCCGGCCGCCGCAGCCTTGACCGCCGCCAAGACCGTTGAGAAGCCCGCCGAAAAGCCCACCATCGTCAGCAGCCTCCCCGAAGCCGGCGTGAAAGCGAAGGGCATGTCCGAACGCACGCTGATCGAGCGTTCGGCATCCGAGAAGGCCACCGTCACCGAGAAGCCCGCCGAGAAATCAGCTGACCCCAAAGCTTCAGCTGACTCTAAGGCTTCAGCTGATCCCAAGGCTGATGCGCCCGCCGAGACGGCCAGCATCCCGGCTGATTCGCGGCATCACCAGGCGGCGCCGAAGGCGGTCGCGAAAGTGACGCCCACCGGCGCGCCGCAGCCGGCCGAGGCCGCGGCCATCTCGGAGGAGAACCGCGACGCCAACGACCTCGCGCGCGCCGCCATCGAGCGGCTGCGCAAGGAGCGTCCGCAAGAGGCTGCGCGTTCCCAGGACGCCACGCGTTCCCAGGACGCGACGCGTTCCCAGGACGCTCAGCGCACCGATCTCGCCCGTTTGCCCGAGGCGCAGCGTCCGGCGGCCACGTCGGCGATCCGGCCGCTGCCGCCCCCGATCATGGTGTCGAACCCGTCGGGTGAGAACGTCGACCAGTCCTCGCAGTCGCGGCCGCCCTACGTCGCCGACGTTCAGGCCAACGTCCAGGATTCGAACCGGCTGACGCCGCCGGCCGATATTCCGGTTCCAGTGTTGCAGGCGCCGCTCGACCTGCGCGCCGACGCCGTCATGCCGGCGCCCAAGAGCGAGCGCTCGTCGGTGACCGACGACATGTTCTCCGGCATGAAGTCGATGTTCCACGCCGTCCTGCCGAAGTAATCCGAAGCATCAGATCATGTGTTGAGCATGATCTTTTCGGAGAGCCGGTTTCCACTTTTCCGGATCATGCTCTAGCCGCCGGTGCGGGCCAGCCCGCTGCGCGCGTTCCCGTCATTCGGCCGCAGCGCGAGCGCGCGATTATAGGACGCCGCCGCCTTGGCCTTGTCGCCGAGCCGCTCATAGGCCTGACCCCGCGCACTCCACGCCGCAACGTTGTTGGGATCGGCCTGCACGGCTTCATCGAGGTCGGTGGCGGCTTCCTTGCCCTTGTCGAGCGCGATGTAGCTCGTGGCGCGGCCGACCAGCGGTTCGGCCTTCTGCGGCGCCAGCCTGCTCGCCGCCGTGAAATCGTCGATCGCCTGCTGGTGCTGGCCACGGCCCTGATAGATCAGGGCACGGCCATACAGCGCCTGGATGTTGTAGGGATCGGCCGTCAGCGCCTGCTCGAACTCCGTCATCGCCTCATCGAGCTTGCCGGAATGCGCCAGCACCTGGCCACGCGTGACATGGTCCTTGGCGGTGCTGACGTCCTGCGGGGTGACCGTATCGGCGGCCGGCTTATCGGCGGTGGCAGCGGGCTTCGGCTTGTCGTCGGAGCCCCACGATCCCAGGTCGAAGGAGCAGCCCCCGAGCGGTAGACCGAGAACCACCGCGATGATGACGAGTTGCGCCGCGCGATGGCGTTGCGCTGATTCCGGGACGAAGGCGCGGGGGACCGGAGCCTCCGTCATGCAAAATGCTCCAGCCGGTGATCTTGCATGGGTATCCCGGAACGCGGCTTGCTTCAAAACGACAACGCGGGCCCGGGGCCCGCGCTGTTAGGAATTCAGATCGGCAAAACGGTTCAGCGAGGGCCGCGACCAGCGCCCGCACCACCGGGACGGCCACCGCGATCGCCACCCGGACCAGCGCCGAACACCGGCTTCGGCTTCATCGGCAGCAGGCCTTCGCGCTGCAGCTTCTTGCGCGCCAGCTTGCGCGCGCGGCGCACGGCTTCGGCCTTTTCGCGGGCCTTCTTCTCGGAAGGCTTTTCGTAGTGACCGCGGAGCTTCATCTCGCGGAAAATGCCCTCGCGCTGCATCTTCTTCTTCAGCGCCTTCAGGGCTTGGTCGACATTGTTATCGCGGACGAGAACCTGCACGCGGCATCCTCTTTTGAATTGATCGGTTCGGAATTCTGGCGAGGTGAAGGGGCGGCAAAAGGCCTGCCTCTAAACCCTAGGCGCGCGCATGTACCAGACAAACGCGCGGATGTCCACCGGTCGAGTGACTTTCGGGCCTAGTAAAGCCACGAAATACGGCGAAAATGCCTTTGTACAGCCCTGATTTGGGTGGTTTGGCGCCAGGATCGAGGCCGTTCCCGGAGTTTTGAGCAACTCCGGACATTGGAAATAGGGGAGATGCCACATGGATATGAAGAAATACGCTGCCGAACTGATCGGTACGTTCTGGCTCACATTCGCTGGCTGCGGCAGCGCTGTCATCGCCGCCGGCTTTCCGCAGGTCGGAATCGGCCTGGTCGGCGTGTCACTGGCGTTCGGGCTGAGCGTCGTCACCATGGCCTATGCCATCGGTCATATCTCGGGATGTCACCTCAATCCGGCCGTGACGGTCGGGCTCGCCGCAGGCGGGCGTTTTCCGGGAAGCCAGGTACTGCCCTACATCATCGCGCAGGTTGCCGGCGCGATCATCGCGGCCTGGCTGCTCTATGTGATCGCCAGCGGCGCACCCGGCTTCGACGTCAGCAAGGGCTTCGCCTCCAACGGCTATGATGCGCATTCGCCGGGCCAGTACAGCATGGTGGTGTGCTTCATCATGGAAGTCGTGATGACCATGATGTTCCTGTTCATCATCATGGGATCGACCCACGGCAAGGCGCCGGCCGGCTTTGCGCCGCTCGCGATCGGGCTCGCGCTGGTGATGATCCATCTCGTCAGCATTCCCGTCACCAACACCTCGGTGAACCCGGCGCGCAGCACCGGACCGGCGCTGTTCGTCGGCGGCTGGGCGTTGGGGCAGCTCTGGCTGTTCTGGGTTGCGCCCCTGATCGGCGGCGTGCTCGGCGGCGTGATCTATCGCTGGCTCAGCGACGAGCCCACCGGCATCGTCGCCGGCGTGAAGACGGCCTGATCGGCGAATGGGATCGTGCTCGCACGATCCCATTTCCATCGATCAAGCGAAGGCGGCTGCCGGTTGGAGCTACGGCTTGCGGGGCGGCGTCACCTCGGTGACGTGGCCCATCTTGCGGCCGGGACGCGGCGTGCCCTTGCCGTACAGATGCACGGTGGCGCCGGGAACGGTGAGCCACTGCTCGTAGCCCAGGATGTCGTCGCCGATCAGGTTGGTCATGGTGACCTCGCCGTGGCGCACCGGCTTGCCGAGCGGCCAGCCGGCGATCGCGCGGATGTGCTGCTCGAACTGCGAGATCGAGGCGCCGTCGAGCGTCCAGTGACCGGAATTGTGCACGCGTGGTGCGATCTCGTTGACCAGCACCGTCGCGGTGCCGTTGCCGGGCACCACGAACATCTCGACCGCGAGCACGCCGACATAGTCGAGCGCGGACGCGATCTTTTCAGCGACCGCGCGCGCCTGCGCGGCGAGCTCGTCGGGAATCGCCGCCGGTGCGCGGGATATCTTCAATATGTGGTCGCGGTGCTCGTTCTCGGTGACGTCGAAGCACTCGACCTCGCCGGACGCCGAGCGGGCCGCGATCACCGAGATTTCGCGCTCGAACGGCACGAAGGCCTCGAGGATGGCGGACTTGGTGCCGAGGTCGTCCCAGACCTGCTCGAGGTCGTCGCCGGCGCGGATGATGGCCTGGCCCTTGCCGTCGTAACCGAAGCGGCGGGTCTTGATGACAGCAGGCAGGCCGATCCGTTCGATCGCGGCGCGCAGCGTGGCGACCGAGGAGACGTCGGCGTAATCGGCGGTGCCGATGCCGAGCTTGCTGACGAAATCCTTCTCGATCAGCCGGTCCTGCGTGGTCTCGAGGATCTTGTAGGCGGGCAGCACCGGGCGGCGTGCGGCGAGCACCATGGCGGTCGCGGCCGGCACGTTCTCGAACTCATAGGTGACGACGTCGACGTCGTTGGCGAACAGTTCGAGCGCCTCGACATCGGCATATTCGGCGCAGGTCGCGTGCTGCACCACGTCGAAGGCCGGCGAATCCGGATCGGGTGAGAACACCTCGCAGCGCAGCCCAAGGCGCGCCGCGGCCAACGCCAGCATCCGGCCCAATTGGCCGCCGCCGAGGATTCCGATGGTGTCGCCCGGCTTCAGCTTCACTGGATGAGAAGCCGTCACGCCGAGCCCTCCGGTTGGTCCTTGACCGCATCGGTCTGTTGCTTTCGCCAGGCTGCAAGCCGGGTCGACAAAGCGGGATCGTTCAGCGCGAGCACGCTCGCCGCGAGCAATGCGGCATTGATCGCGCCGGCCTTGCCGATCGCCAGCGTCCCGACCGGGATGCCGGCCGGCATCTGCACGATCGAATAGAGCGAATCGACGCCGGACAGCGCCTTGGATTCGACGGGAACTCCGAACACCGGAAGCTCCGTCAGCGCGGCGGTCATGCCCGGCAGGTGTGCGGCACCACCGGCGCCGGCAATGATCACCTTGTGGCCGGCCGCCTTGGCGCCCTTGGCAAAGGCATAGAGCCGATCCGGGGTGCGGTGGGCCGAAACAATGCGCGTTTCGCAGGCAATACCGAGCGCGGCCAGCGTCTCGGCGGCGTGGCGCATGGTTTCCCAGTCGGACTGGCTTCCCATGATGATGGCGATCGGAGCGGTCATCTCTTCAATTCTGTGCAGGAATCCAAAAGCATAGGCCGATTATAGGGGCGGCCCGGGCGGCATCCAAGGCGTGGCAAGGGAGTTAGAATGCACTATCCTGTCTTGGTGAATCCCGGCAAGCCTTCATAAGCAGGCCTCAACAAGGATGCGCATGAAGAAGAAGACGACGGCGGCCGCGTCCGGGACCGCAAAACGACGGAAAGGCGCAGCTCCCGCGCGCAAATCCACACCCGGCAAGGCTGGAACCAAACGGACTGGAACCAAGGCGGCTGGAGCGGAAGCTACCTCGCGAGGCGCGGTCGCATCCGGAGACAAATCCACGATCCGCCGGCTGCGGGCGCAACTGGCGCGGGCCCAGGCCCGGATCGAGGAACTGCAGGCCTCCGCCGAGACCGACTTCCTGCTCGGCATCCTGAACCGCCGCGGTTTCGAGCGCGAGCTCATCCGCTCGCTCTCCTTCATCAAGCGCTATCAGGCCTCCGGCGCGCTGATCGTGCTCGACGTCGACCGCCTCAAGCCGATCAACGATGCGTTCGGGCACGCGGCCGGTGACGAGGTGCTGAAGACGATCGTTGCAGCGATATCGGACCAGGTGCGCGCTTCCGATGTGATCGGCCGGCTCGGCGGTGACGAGTTTGCGTTGCTGCTGTGGAATCTCAGCGAGATCGATGCCGGCGCCAAGGCCGCCGCGCTGGAAGAGGCGATCGATCAACTCGCCTTCGTATTCCGTGGCAACCGTGTCACCGCGGGCGCCTCCGCGGGCGTCGCGATCATCACCGCACATTCCGATATCGGCCACGTCCTCGATGAGGCCGACCGTGCGATGTATGTACGCAAGGCACAGCGGCGCCACGAGCCTGGCGGTCAGTCCGAAGGCTAAAGCGCGCTCAAATCCTCCGGCACGTTGCCGTAGGCCCGCAGCAGCTTGGCATCGCCGAATTCGCCGATCGCGGGATCGCCGGTGCGGCTGAATGCGACGGCGCCGATGCTACCGGGCATCCGCGACATCGTCTCGGCGCGGCGCAGCGCGATCGCCGAACTCTGGCATTCCTCGGCGTTGCCCGCGACCGGGGTGCCGTCGTCATCCTGCATGAAAGGCAACGCGACGTAGTAGGTAACATCGGCCATCGCTGTGCTCCCTGAGAGGTCAGGCGGCGTCGCTCGCCGGCTGGGTCCGCGCCGGCACGCAGCCCGCGGTGATCGCGGCCTGCAATTCCTCCAGTTCGGCTTCCAGA
>CALRXG020000306.1:0-8713 GCA_943372075.1 Bordetella parapertussis
AGGACCATGTGGATGTTCTTGTAGAGCGCCTGCGCCTTGCGGACCTCGTCCTGAGTCAGCGGATCGTTCAGGTAGACGCCGACGAAATAGTGGGCCTGTTCGTAGCGCAACAGCCTGGAGTTCGACGACAGCATCGAGAAGATCACCTCGTGCTCCTTCCAGCACGGGACCATGATCGCCATCGGGCGCTCCGGCAGCTGCTCCAGGACGTCGACGGCCGGCAACTCCTTCGACTTGCTGTCTGCCGTTCCGAGCAGGCGGCTGGTCCAATAGGCCAGGTCGACGAAGAGATCATCGAAGCTGGAGATCGCGATGATGACCGCCGCGATCAGCATCACGATCTCCACGAAGTAGATGTAATTGCTGAGAAACGAGTGGGCCTCGGTCATGGGCTATGACGCAAAATGAAGTTGGATGATCTCAGCCGAGTGCGCCTTGCCACGCACCACGAAGTGGCGATGAAGTGCCTCGACGATCCTCTTACTGGCATGCCCGTCGCCGTAGGGAAATACGGGACGCGCCATCCGGGTATATTTCGTCGTATTGCTGTAGAGTTCGTGCAACGCGCCGAATACCCGCTGCCGGGACGTTCCGACCAGGTCGACGACGCCTGAGGCCACCGCTTCCGGCCGTTCGGTCACATCCCGAAGCACGAGCACGGGCTTGCCGAGCGCCGGCGCCTCCTCCTGCAGGCCACCACTGTCAGTAACCACGCACCAGGCGTTCTGGATGGCGGCGACGATGTCGCGGTAGCCGAGTGGGTCGACCAGCTTGATGCGCGGATGGCTGGAGAGCACCTCCATGGCCGCCTCGCGCGCGCTCGGATTTGGATGAACCGGAAAATAGACCGCAACGTCCGGCGTCAGGTCGACGAAAGCCCTGATCGCGGTAAAGGCATCCCGCAGCGGGCTGCCGAAATTCTCGCGCCGATGGGCCGTCAGCAGAATGGTCTTCAGCTTGGGGTAATCGGCGGGTGGGGCCGGCCTGCTGGCCGCAGTCTCGAGCAGCGAGTCGATGACGGTATTCCCGGAGACGATGATCTTGTCCTTGTCGATGTTTTCCCGGGCAAGGTTCGCCGCGGCGGCCGACGTGGGCGCACAGTGCAGCGTCGTCGACACTGCGATCGACCGGCGATGAAACTCCTCGGGAAACGGCGCGTCGAGGCTCGCGGTCCTCAGTCCCGCTTCGACGTGGACAAAGGCAATCTTGCGGTAGAAGGCCGCCATCGAGGCGACATAGGCGGTCGTGGTGTCACCCTGGGCGAGAACGCAGTCCGGGTTCGCCAACTCCAGGAACCTGTCGAGCCGGGGCAGGAGATGGCTGACGAGGCCCGCAGGCGTGTGGCAGCTGCGCCGATGGCGGATCGCAAGGTCGGCCCGCAGGCCAAACTCGCTCAGCGTCTGTTCCAGCAGATCGCTTTGCTGGCCGGTGGTGACAATGCGTACGCTCGCCCAGTTGGTTTCGGACAACCGTCGAATAATTGGAGCAACCTTGATAACCTCGGGACGGGTTCCAATAACGAATACAAAGCTACGCACGGCAACGGCGTGTGCAAAATGCCTTTTACCCTGGTGATGCATTCAATGCTCCAAAGCGCATCGCTTGCGGCGATGCGGACGCCCCTGTCGGCGTAGTATTCGATTTGAACTCGATGATAATTTTTCGATATAATAGGTTTTCAAGCGAAAATAGACAATTGAATCTCCTTGATTTTCCCGTAGATCGGCGGGGAAATCATCCGATTTTGCCTTAATGGTAAATCAGTTGAACTGCGTCGGGCCTGCATTTTTCGCGGTTACCCCAATCCGTCAGCCATTTGAAAAGCATGTCGCGATTCAGAGCTGATCAAGAGTCCGCCGCGTCGGCCAACAGCAGCTAGTCGGAAAATGCCAAAAGGACGGAGCAAACCTTGGTCTGCCGTCCTGCCAACCGATGATCCATTGTCCGGGCATTATCTCGAAGGGGCGGTATCTCGAAGGAGCGGTCCAGACTACGCTCTGCAACACGGTCCTGAGATGCGCCGTTAAGCTTCGTCCGTTTCCCTCGTCGACCGAGGAGGCCATCCGAACTCCTTGACCCGAGGCCGGTCGCGCGGTTCAGTTCGGTCTGACCTTCGGCAGCGACGTGCTCCACGCATCCGCCAGCGCCGCATGGGTTGCCAGCAAGGTTTGCCGATCGCGTGTCGTGGGCTGCCAAACCGCAACCTCGTGAGATGTGCGCATGCATTCGCGCTCGGCGTCACGAACCAGTTGGCGAAGGCGCTGGACCTCAAAGTAGCTCTTAGCAATGTCGAGGGGCATGGCAATCTCGCGCTTGAACTTTTGAAAAGGGATCGGCCAGTCAGATTACGCTACTAATGTCTGTGAGCACATCACGATGGAACCTGAGATATCGCCCCTACACTCTGAATGAATTATCGCCCGTCTCTCTGCCACCCATGAACGAGATTTGGCTGCCGAGGCGTGTTGGTATGATCTTGATCTAAACGGCATGCTCGTCCCAACCAAATCAACAATTAAAGGCCAATGCGCAGGTCGTAAACGGCCTGAAGCTATTTCGTCAAGTGAGCTGCGATCAACCTTTTTTGCGCCGATTATTTTGCGCGTTTTGATCATCTGCTGAATCAAATGAAGCGGAGATGAACGCATCGCTGCCAGCGTGGTGGGGTAGAGAGTCGCATTGACTTGCGATCGTGCGCGGATTGCGAAAATCTTCGCCGCGCGATGCGTCCGAATCCCGCTTATTTATAGGAGCAGCGCGCGCCTTGTTTTAAATCGCGACATTAATCTCAAGAGTTGCCGGATTGTCTCGATCGATCATTCGTCGCGCGAACGACCTTGATGGTTCGAAACACTGCAGCCCGAAATGCGCGCGCAAATCTGAACAACGACGCAGGCTTAGGACGCTGGTTCGAAAGCTGCGACCAACTGTCTCGCCACTCTCGGCGCTGGAGTCCGTCAGGCAGTTTCTTTCCAGACGCTCGCCTCGTACCCATCGATCACGCGCGACGTGTGCGTAAACTCTTCCAGCTGGCGTAGCGGCTCGATGATCTTGCGTGCGACCAGGACGGTATTTGGATCAGCGTGCTTCTGCATGTGTCCGGCAACGTCGATGACCCGGTCCGAGATGGTTTCAAGCGGAGTGCCGTCGTCGAAATAAACGAGGCCGGCGTTGACGCCGCAACGCACCGCAAAGTCCATCTTCGAGACCTTTACGTCCCGGTTGAAGACCCTGAGGCTCTTGATGACATCCTTGCCGGCCTGACAGGCGTCTTCGACATGCGCGAAGCACGCCATCACGCCATCCGGAGTCCATGCGGCCTTGAGCACGCCTCTCGCGCGGAATATCCGTTCGACCAGCTTCCGATACTCTTCGAAGTCGTACTGGACGGTCGCATGATCTTCGCCCGCCTTCATCTTGGCTGATTCAACCACATCGACTGCGAGGAAGGCCACTTCCTTGCCGAAAGTATCGAGCTTCTTCTTGGTCTCGGCGAAGACCCGCAGCAGCTCCTGTCGATTGACCGACTTGCTGCTTTCGGCCATCCGCAACGTCGCTTCCAGATCGGTATCGAGTTTGGAACCGGGCCGGACGCCCTGTCTCTTGCGCCAAGCCATCGCGGCCTTTCTCAACGCGCGGCGGTTTTCCGCGGTCTGCACGCGCTGCGCGAGGGATCCGGCGAGGATCGTGACGAGGATGGCGAGTGCGATGAGGATGAAGTCGGAGCGGTCGCTGCCGGCGATATTGGTCGGGATGTAATGGCCTAGCAGCGGCGAGGCCTTCTTCAGGATGTACTCCCTCCCCTCCGAGAGCAGGGTGGGAAGCGTCGCCTGCTTGGGGTGGTCGAAGAGAACGAACGCCTTCGAACCCAGCAGCAGGACGATCAGGGCGAGGGTGCCAAGACCGAGAATTCTCCGGATCGCGAAGAGGATGCGCACAAGCGCTGAAGACGGAGCTTCCCGATGAACCACGTGATCGTCCCCACTCGAATCGGACAGGAAATAAACAAAAAAAGGCGGCGCAGCGCCGACGACTTATAGCCTGCCGGCCCATCCACGCAACGTCCGGGCACGATCAGGAGGGCCGACTATTGTCGATATTGGTCGGGCTAAGGGACTGGATTGAGGTCCACTTTTCAAAATATCGTGCCACCGCAGGTCGGCTCGTCGCCGGCCGGGGTCGGTTTGGACGCCAGTTCGCTCAAGCCTGTTTGGACAGCCCGATCTTCAGGCGGGCGACGAGATTTGCGTATGGTTCGCGTGCGGTCAGGCCAAGGAAATATCCGACCTGAACGGCGAGCAGCGGCAGGATGACCATGCCGATGCTGTCCAGCACCGGTTGACCGGCCGACCATGAGGAGACGATCAGAGCGCCCGCGCCAAACAGCGAGAACGGCAGCAGGGCCAGGATATTGAAATGTAACCCCACATAAAGGCCGGCAGCGCAGGCAAGTAAGGTTAACATCGAGGCTCCGGCTCAGGTGCTCGGCGTGCACTGCAATTAATGTTGCGCTGCGCCGCAGAGCAGCCTATCGTCCAGCCGTTAAAAATGAGTTATTTTAATCCTGATGAATTGGCGCGATCCGTGTTTCCACCGGAAAATCAGATAGTTGGCTGATGCGTCCGCGAAGCGGGATGGATTGAATGTCGATCGGATCGGATATTCGCGGAAAACTGGGTCAGCTTGATACGTCGCCCGTCGGACAGAGGGCGCGCTTCTCAAGCAATGTCGTGCCCTACGTGCTGTCGATGAGCGATTCCTTTGTCATCATGCTCGCCAGCGTCGTCGCGGGGATCGTCTATCAGGGCGTTGTCGGCAATCCCTCGCCGAACCTGGTTCCGCACTGCGCGGTCGGGCTGCTCGCTAGCTTTATACACATCCTGCGGATGAGCGGGGGCGGCTATTACGATTTTCCCGCCAGCGCCAAGCCGAATGTTGAATTCAGCGAAATCCTGATCTGCTGGTTCTCTACCGGGTTGATGCTGGCCTTCTTCGCCTTCCTGCTCAAGATCGGCGTCGACTATTCGCGCGGCGCGTTCGTGCTGTTCTACTTCGTGACCCCGGTAGGCCTGCTCAGCGTTCGCAAGGTCACGAAGGTCGTGCTGGCCAGGGCAGTCTCGCGCGGCGCCGTGGGCCGCAATGACATCGTGCTGGTCGGCGACGTCGAAGAGATCGAGGCGCTGGAGACGCGGGACCTCGTCGCGTTCTTCGGCGCCACCGAGATCAAGTGTTTTCCGCTGAGCAGCGAGCGGGATATGCCGGCTCGTGCCGTTTCCGATGTCGGCGTATTCAACGCGATCACCGGCTTTGTCCGCCGCAATGATTGCAGGGAGGTCGTGCTGGCGGTGCCGTGGACGGACACGGCCCGGCTCGACTTCTTGCGAGACCAGATCAAGACGCTGCCCGTCGCTGCGCGCTTGCTGCCCGATGCAAGGGTCCGTTCGTTGACCAACTACACCTCGTCCGGGCGGCAACGGGTCCTTGCGATCGAAATTCAGCGTGCGCCGTTGAGCGGTCTTGAGCGCTTCATCAAGCGAGCGATGGATATCGTGTTTGCTTCGTTCTCGTTGATCTTCTTCGCGTCGATCATGTTGCTGACGGCGATCGCGATCAAGCTCGACAGCCCTGGGCCGATCATTTTCAAGCAGAAGCGAAAGGGCTTCAACGGCAAGCAGTTTGTGATGTTCAAGTTCAGGACCATGACGGTCCAGGAGAACGGCGACACGGTCGTTCAGGCGACGCGCGACGACCCCAGGGTTACCTCGATCGGAAGCCTGCTGCGGGCGGCGAGCATCGACGAACTGCCTCAATTGGTGAACGTGCTGATGGGCGACATGTCCTTGATCGGACCGCGCCCTCACGCATTGGCTCACGACAACTATTTCGAGAAGGTCCTGGGCGACTATGCGTATCGCCACCACGTGAAACCGGGTATGACCGGATGGGCTCAGATCAACGGCGCGCGCGGAGCGACGCCGACGGTCGAGCATATCGCCGAGCGCGTGAAGCTTGATCTCTGGTACATCAACAATTGGAGCCTTTGGCTCGACATTCAGATCATGATCAAGACATTCTTCGAGGTTTTGCGGAAGCGCAACGCATATTGAATGCACGTAATCGGTGGGATGTTACGATCGACGCGGTCGCGTCGCGTTGACACTGCCGCGGTTGATTGTGCAACATGCTCCATGCCGGTGGTGACAGGCTGTGCACGCTAGCGGGCGTATGGTTGGGGACGGCATTCGTCTAACGAATGGATGATCGTGCAGAGGCTATTCGCCGCAATCGACTTCTCTTGTAGCGCACCATCAAAATGTCAAATTGTTGAAGTCGAAGCGGTTTGATGGCATTGGACGGCGTGACGGAACAACACTGCAATGTTGGTGTGTATTGGCGTCTTCTTTCAATGACTTATGGGACGCGCCTCGCTGGTCAGTGCAATGAGCGGGCGCATGCAATGCAATCCAAAATTGCTAAATTTGCGCTGGCAGCTTCGTGTTACGATTATATAATCGACACGAATCGTCGAGGATAGGTAATGGTGGGGACCAACCGAATGTTCGACTTTGACGCCATGAGCGTCGACGACCTCTGGCAGCTTTACGAGAAGCTCAGTCAGGTTCTGTCGATCCGTCTGACGTCGGAGAAACGTGAGCTTGAAAAGCGGTTGGCGCAGTTGCGCCGCGAGAAGGAGCTGCGTGTCTCGGAAAGTGCCGAAATCAATTCGGCACCACGCGAGCGCCGCAAATACCCTCGTGTCTTTCCGAAGTACCAGAATCCGAATGAGCCGTCGGAAACCTGGTCGGGGCGCGGCAAGCAGCCCCGCTGGCTCACGGCGGCCCTGAAGACCGGGCATACGATCGATGAGTTCGTTATTCGCAACGTCGAAGCCGATCGCACGCCGTCCCATCGTCGACGGGCTTAACACTTGGCGACCGATGACTGATTTCCCGAGGTGACGATGAAACGGACGCTGGCTATCGCTCTGCTCGTCTTGCTGTCGTGGGCTTCAGCCTCGGCCAGCGAGAATTTCAGTCGAGCCAGGCTGCGGCTCGCCGATGCCACGTCCGATGCTTGCCTGGCGAACTGCGCCACACAAAGCGCGTCATGCCAGCGCACCTGCCCGACGACGCTCAGGACCCCGTGTGTCAGCGGGTGCGAAAGCCAGGCCCAGACTTGCAGGCAAAGTTGCCAAAGCCAAAGCAGGTAAGGCTTTGGGCGGCGGCGAGGCAAATGCTCGCTGCGGCAGTGTCGCATTTTTCCGGACAGTATTTGCGCGCTTGATCGCAACGGCCCGTCATCTGCTTGTTGATCGAAGCGGACCGTGGCTCGATCGTCGTTCCAGCGAAAATCACGGAATAGCCGGATAATCTCGCCTGAGGCTGTGCCGGGGCGGGTATTTATGTCTATTTAATTCCAAACCCCGATAGTGGAACTTATTTACGGACGGTTAACCATATGGTTTTACCAAACGTTTACGCGTGGGACGTGGCGCGCTGTCGTTTGGGGGGCCGGCCTTGTTGCTTTTTCGAAGCTTTGCAATGAGGTTTTCGGCCTGCGGGCTGGTCCTTGTCGCCGTTTCGGGATGCAGCACTCCGCTCGCCGTCGCGCCGACGCCCAACGTGCAGCCGAAGCTGGCGAGCGGACAGCCTGCATCGCTGGACGCATACGCCTACGAGGGCGGTGCCTCCTCTGCGCTGCCCCTGCCGTCGCCTTCGTCGCGTGCGGTGGCGGTCGTCGATGGCGGCAGCGGCAGCATGATTGGCGGCGCAGCTCCCAAGGGCAGGTCCGGCGACGGCAACGGCAACGTCGTTCTCAATCTCGTCAATGTCCCGTTGCAGCAGGCCGCAAAGACCGTCCTCGCCGACATGATCGGGGTCAACTATGTGGTCGATCCCCGCGTTGACGGGGTGATCTCGGTGCAGACCACCCAGCCGGTCGGCAAAGCCGAGGCCCTCGAACTCTTCCAGTCGGCATTGGCGCCCATCGGCGCAGTCCTGGTCCAGAACCGCGGCATCTACCGGATCGCGCCGGCCGACCAGGCCGCGACCGGTGCCATCACGACCGGTACCAATTCGGTGGAGAGCGCCACCACGGGTAACGGCGTTCGCGTGGTGTCGCTGAAATATGTGTCCGCCAGCGAGCTTGCGCGCGTGCTCGAGCCGATGGTGCCGAAGGGCGCGATCGTGCAGTCCGACGACACCCGCAATATCGTCGCGCTCAAGGGCACGCCGTCCGAGATCGACTCGATGCTCGACACCATCTCGGTGTTCGACGTCGATGTGATGCGCGGGATGTCGTTCGCCGTCGTCCCCGTCAAGACGGCCCAGCCCGACAAGATGGTGGACGAGTTGAAGGCCGTGTTCTCGTCCGACAAGGAAGGCCCGATGAAGGGGCGGGTCAGGTTCATCGCCAACAGCCGGCTTGGCGCCATCCTCGTCGTGACGTCGCAGCCGAGCTATCTGCCCCGCGCCCAGACCTGGATCCGCCGCCTCGATGCCCGAGCAGCGGGCTCCGAGCCGCAGCTCCATGTCTATCAGGTTCAGAACCGGCCGGTTGGCGAGCTCGCCAGCGTCCTGCAGTCGATGTTTGCGAACGAGATGAAGGTGATCCGTCCGCCGACCCGGAGCGTCTCTCCGAAGGCGAAGGAAACCAGCTTCAGCAACACCACGCCTGCGGCGCCGGGACCGGGCGGCGCATCAGCGGATCCGAG
>CALRXG020000307.1:0-8691 GCA_943372075.1 Bordetella parapertussis
CCAGTGCCTTGGCATTGTCGGGGTTCGGCGCGATCTTGAGCCGCAGCCGCGACGAGTTGGCCTTCAGCACGGTGGCGAGGCGGGCGGCAAATTTCGCCTCCAGGCCGTTGGCATCACCGACCGCGAACACCAGCGTCTCGGAATTGCGCAGCCAGACCCGGCCGCCGGCCACGGTGAGCGCGCTCAGCAGCAGCGTCAGCAGGGTGAAGATGATGATCTGCGCGCGGTTGCTCTTGACGACAGGAGGGCGCGGCCGCGGCCGCGGCAGCATCGGCGAAGGCAAGGGGGCTTCGGCACTCATGGCTGATCACCCGTCCGGGACTTCGCCGCAACCGGATCGGCGCCGCCCGGTGAAGCCGTAAATCTCTATAAAAGAAAGAAAATTTCCTATGTGCCGACGATATACCTCCCCGGGCGGAATGCAAACCGGCCGGACCGCCGTAACCTTAACTTCGATCGATCCGTGCCGCGATGCCGCATGACCATCGCCACTATCGACGCCCGAACCGGGATGTGATTTTCGAGGGAGCCGCAGGTGCATTCCGCCGCCGGAGATGTCATAAATGAGACACGCTTCGTTCTGCGGAATTGTGCTGACGGCCTGACCCGGATTTCTTGCAATCACATTCATCGAAGTAAAGGGCGTCAGCTTGTTGTTTCCTGCCATGTCATCGTCGGTGTCGGTTGGTGCCCTGGTGGGATGGATGTTGCTTCTCACGGCCAAGCACATCATTGCCGACTTCATGCTGCAGAACGCCTGGATGGCGATCGGCAAGGACCAGAAGACCGGCTGGGCGATGCCGCTGCTCGCGCATTGCCTGATCCACCTCGCGGTCGCGCTGGCGCTGATCCTGGTGGTGGCGCCGCGGTTCTGGTACGTCGCGTTCGTCGACTTCGTGATTCACATCATCGTTGATCGCTGCA
Source organism: Bordetella parapertussis (assembly GCA_943372075.1). Taxonomy (GTDB): domain Bacteria; phylum Pseudomonadota; class Alphaproteobacteria; order Rhizobiales; family Xanthobacteraceae; genus Bradyrhizobium. The sequence goes on from CALRXG020000307.1 coordinate 925, forward strand.
AAGGCATCTGCGCCTCGCATTTCGGCGTCACCCTGGAATCCGGCCATCCCTGGTTCTGGACCCTGATCGGGGTCGATCAGGCGCTGCACCACCTCACCGGCTTCGCGCTGTCGATCTACATGGCCGCGAACTGAGCGGCCGGCCTACGCCGCTTCCTGCATTGCGAACAGCCGACCACCCGCCCGCGGCGGGCGGATGTGATTCGCGTGCAACGGGCAAGGGGCTTTGGACGCGACCCGGAGCCGTGGTTAACCTTTCATTAGAGAATTGCGCGGCATCTTCCCGATTGAGGGGGATTTGCAAATGTTTTCAAGCCGCGACGCTTTCGAGAACGATGCCTGCCCAGTTGCGGACGACCTGCTCGGCCAGATGTATCGCGCCAATCCGAACGGGCTTTCGCTGCTGGTTGCCAATGTCGCGCCCGATGTCCGGGCGATGCTGGCGCTGTTCTGCTATCGGCGCAGCCATCTGCACGCACTCGCGGTGGCGATCGCCTCGAGTTGCAGCGAGTGGGAGCTGGTCAATTCCGGCGGCCGTGTCGGAGCGACGCTCTACGCGCTGTCGCGTGAGCCGGTCCGCGTCGCTGCCGTTTCGCATGGCGGCCGCAAGCCGATCACGCTGTCGACCAAGCCGCTGTCGACCTTCGCGCCTGTCGTCGATGACGAACTCGATGACGAGGACGTCAGCGACACGGTCATCGCTTAGCGTCCAGTCAGCTCGGCTGCGCGCTCGGGATGAGCGGCAGCCCGTGCCGGCGCCGCGCCATCGCGCATTCCGCGTCGCCGGGCTGGCAGGTCCGGCACACCTCCGGCCGCACCGGATAGATTTCGCAGCGCGTCGCTTCCCCGACCCGGCCTGACAGCGCCGAGCAGCGGTCGCCGTCGCAGCGCATCCCGGATTGTCGCGCATTGACGAATTGCGCTGGGATCAGGTCGAGCTCGGCGTCGTCCTCGATGGTGAAGCGCGGCCAGTTCTCCGAATAGCTGCAGCAAGCGCCGCAGGACTGGCAGGGGCTGGTCTCCGCCGCGTCGATTTCGCTGTCGGCCATCAGGTGTCCCTCGGCGCTTCCCAGACCAGGCTGCGCCGCCAGCGCGCCCTGAGCAGGTCGCGCCGCTCCGGATATTTCTCGTCGTGATAAACAGCCGTCACCACGCGGTCGGTGCGGAAGCTGCGAAAATCCTTGCGTAGCTCGCACCACGCAGCGAGCAGCCGCACCGCCTCGTGATAGCCGACCGCGATCGGCCAGATCGTGCGTTCAGAGTCGCGGCCATGCTCGTCGCGATAATTGAGCGTGATCTTCTTGCCTTCATGGATCTGGCTGCGGGTCCTGACCATGTCGATGCGGTCGGGCTCCCGATTCCAGGCGGAGCGGGCGCGGCTCGCCGGCTCCAGCACGAACGGCCGCAGCCGGTCGGGCACGGTCTCGGCGATCTTGGCCATCAGGTCCTCGGCTGCGCGCGCCAGCGCCGGATCGGCGTGGCCGATCACCCATTGCGCGCCGAGCACGCAGGCCTCGATCTCGTCGGGTGTCAGCATCAAGGGCGGCAGGTCGAATCCCTTCTCCAGGATGTAACCCATGCCGGCCTCGCCGCGGATCGGCACCCGCTGCTCGATCAGGCTCGCGATGTCACGATAGATGGTCCGCTTCGATGTCTCGAGCTCGGCGGCGATCGCGTCCGCAGTCAAAGGCTTACGGGTGCGGCGGAGCACCTGGATGATCTGAAACAGCCGGTCGGCGCGTCTCATGGCAGTTCTCTCGGCAACTCTCTTGGCGACTCTCTTGGCAGCAATCTTGACGAGTGTCTTGACGGATATCGCGATGTCCCGACGCTTCGCCTTTTCGCGCCCCTGTCGCTGCTGCTGACAGCATGTTGGCAGCAGGTGGGGGCTATATCAGGACAACACCTCAAGTGAAGGGAATTTGTCCATGACGAATCTTGATGAACTCGGTTTCCGGCAAGCGCGGAGCTTTGCGCTGGAACAACTGGTCACGGTCTACTCCACCTCCGGCGATCTGCGCTGGGCCCTGGTGGCGCTGGTCGCACAGTCGATCAGCGCAGCCTGGTCCTACGGGCGGGAACGGCTGGTCAAGCGCGTTCGCGGGGCGGTTCGCCGCCTCGCACCCGCAGGCCCGCTCGGCAGTGAATGCCATTACTGCTGACACCATGCTGGCAGCAGGGGGCGGCTAGCTTCAATTCACGACCACAGGCGATCGGGAGCTTCATATGATTACGCTTTTTGGCTTTGGCACGGGCTTCGGTCTGCCGGAAATCAGCCCCTTCGTGACCAAGACCGAGGTCCAGCTCAAGATGGCCGGGCTTGCCTACACCAAGGAAAAGGCGATGCCGCCGGCCTCTCCGAAGGGCCAGCTGCCGTTCATTTCCGATGACGGCGAGACGATCGCCGATTCGACCTTCATCCGCGCCCATATCGAGGGCAAATACGGCTTCGACTTCGATGCGCCGCTGAGCTTGCAGGCGCGCGCCCAGGCCTGGGCCTTCGAGCGCATGATCGAGCATCACATCTATTGGGCGCTGGTCGGCGCGCGCTGGGTCGACGACACCAATTTCGCCAAGGGGCCGGCGCACTTCTTCGACGGCGCGCCCGATCACATGCGCGACAAAATGCGCGAGGACGCCCAGTTCCGGGTTGCCGAGAACTATCTCTTGAGCGGGCTTGGCCGTCATGGCCCCGACGAGGACGTCGATGTCGCCATGCGTTCGCTGTTCGCACTGTCGGTGCAGCTCGGCGACAAGCCCTATCTGATGGGCAACGCACCCTGCGGTACCGATGCCACGGCGTTCGGCGCGCTGGCAGGAATCCTGACCCCGTTCTTCGATTCGCCGCTGCGCGAACGGACCGAGAAGTTCGACAATCTCACCGCCTATGTCGGCCGGATGATGCAGCAATACTATCCGGAATTCGCCTGGGAGCCGTTGCAGCAGCAGGCGGCTTAAGCCGACGCAACCGGTACGGGCTGGCCCTTCAACGCGGCCAGCTCCGCCTCCAGCTCGGCGATACGCTGATCGCGCGAGCTGAGCGCGGTGGCGACATCAGCGGCATCGAACTTCTGCGGGATGTGCTGCGGGCAGTTGGTGTCCCATGCCGCGACCTTGAACAGGATCACCTGCTCGGGCCGCGCGCGATAGCCCTGCGGCATCAGCGCGCGCGTCAGGGCCGGATCGTCCTCCACAACGCGCGCCTCGCCCCAGATCTTCACGCGCTGCCGATACGCATAATTCATCACGAAGATATAGGCCTTCGGGTTCTCCGAGAGATTGCCCTGGGTGATGAACTGCCGGTTGCCGCTGTAATCGGCGAACGCGATGGTGTGCTTGTCGAGCACCTTGACGAACCCCTTCGGCCCGCCACGATGCTGGATGTAGGGCTGCCCGTCCGCAGAGGCGGTCGCGAAATAGAAACTGTTGGTGTTGGCGAGGAACGCGGCGAGGTTCTCGTCGACTTCGGTCTGCCAGCCGCCATGAGCCTCGACTTCGGCATAGGTTGCGCGCGAACCCTTGCGGGTCTGGATTTCCTTCACCGCAGGGGTGAACCCGACATCGCTCGAATAGCTGCGAACCTCTGACATCTGAGCCTCCCGCCACGGGCGACAAAGCGGCCGTCCTCGAACCGTAACATGGGTATTTCCGGTTTGTAGGCAATCTTGTGAATTGACACTTCACTGTTGCCGAATATGCAATAACGCCATGGACCGGATCGACGCCATGCAGGCTTTTGTCGCGGTGGCCGACCTGCAAGGGTTCGCCCCCGCCGCCCGCAAGCTCGGCCTGTCGCCATCGGCCATCACGCGGCTGATCGCGGCGCTGGAGGAGCGGCTCGGGGCGCGGCTGTTGCAGCGGACCACGCGGCAGGTGACGCTGACCGATGCCGGCGCGCGCTATCTGGAACGGGCGCGGCGGATCCTGGCCGATGTCGAGGAAGCCGAGGACGCGGTGGAGAGCGAGCGCACCCGCCCGGAAGGCCGGCTGGCGATCTCGGCGCCGTTCGGCTTCGGGCGGCTGCATGTCAGCCCGGTCGTCTCCGCCTACCTCAAACGCTATCCCGATGTCGGCGTCGATCTGCGGCTGTCGGATCGCCGGATCAACCTGGTCGAGGACGGCGTCGACCTCGCTGTCAGGCTCGGGCACTTGCCGGATTCGACCCTGGTGGCACGGCATGTCGGCCAGATGCGTCGCATCGTGGTGGCGTCGCATGGCTATCTCAAGCGCCGCGGCGAACCGAAGCGGCCGGCCGACTTGGCCTCTCATGACACCATCCAGTTCGGCGCCATGACGGCGACACCGGACTGGCGTTTCATGGAGGACGGCCATGAGGTCCGCATCACTCCGACGCCGCGTTTCACCAGCAACAGCTCGGATGCCGCCATCCAGTTCGCCGAGCAGGACGGCGGACTGACCCGGGTGATGGCCTATCAGGCGGCCGAATCGCTGAAGGCGAAACGGGTCCGAATCGTGCTCGCCGCGTTCGAGCAGCCGCCGGTGCCGATCCATGTGGTCTACCCGACGTCCCGGCTGTTGTCGGCGAAGGTGCGGACCTTCATCGATCTCGTCACCGAGATCACCGACTGGCATTTCAGCTAGTTCAGCTCGAAGCCGCTTGGCTCACCGCCGCCTTCTTCGGCACCACGCGGAACGTGCCGCTGGCGCGCGCGATCGCCACGCCATCGGCCTTGATCAGGCTCTGTGCGAAGCAGATCGTGCTGCCGGTCTTGATCACATCGCTCTCGATCGAAAGCCATTGCCCGACATTGGCGGTGCCGACGAAATCGACCGTGAGCGAGATCGTTACATACGAGGTGGTCCAGCCGGTCGCCTGGCCGCAGCTGTAGCCCATCGCGTTGTCGGAAAGTGCCGCGATCAACCCGCCATGGATCAGGCCGCGGCCGTTGGTATGCGCCCGCGCCAGCCACAGGCCGATGACGACGGACCGCTCGGTCTTCTTCTGGTAAAGCGGCTCCCATGGCTCGGTGAGCGGGCTCTTGCGGAACAGCGGCTCGAAGCCTTCAGGGACGTCTTGGGGAATGTCAGGCGCGATTTGCGTGTCGGTGGTCATCTCAAGCTCGCATATGGCGATTGTGTTGACGCCATTGAACGCGATGTCGACGACGGTTTCACCGCCTACAAAGTTTTAAACGGGATTTGCGTGGGCGTTTGAAAGCACGAAGGGCTCGCTCCGGCTGGATACCCCGCATGCGCGGGGTATGACGACTGATGTTGCAACAACGCGGTTGCTCTACGAACGAAATGGCGCCCGCTAGAACGGCAGCCCCACATAATTCTCCGACAGCGAGGTCGACGCCGCCTTCGAACTGACGAGGTAGTCGAGCTCGGCGATCTGGATACGCGCGGCGAATTCGCCCTCGTCGGGGAATCTGTGCAGCATCGAGGTCATCCACCAGGAGAAGCGCACCGCTTTCCAGACCCGCGCCAGCGCTCTGGCCGAATAGCCGTCGATACCGGCAGAGGATTTCTCGTCGTAATATTCGCGCAGCGCCTGCGACAGATAATGCACGTCGCTGGCGGCGAGGTTGAGCCCCTTGGCGCCGGTAGGCGGCACGATGTGCGAGGCGTCGCCGGCCAGGAACATCCGGCCGAAGCGCATCGGTTCGGCGACGAAGCTGCGCAGCGGCGCGATGCTCTTCTCGATCGAGGGGCCGGTGACGATCTCGTCGGCGGCCTTCTGGTCGAGGCGGCGCTTCAATTCATCCCAGAACCGCTCGTCCGACCAGTGGTCGACATGATCGTCGAGCGGGCACTGCACGTAATAGCGGCTGCGATGGGTCGAGCGCATCGTGCACAGCGCGAAGCCGCGTTCGTGGTTGTTGTAGATCAATTCCGGCGAGACCGGCGGCGTCTCCGAGAGGATGCCGAGCCAGCCGAACGGGTACACCCGCTCGTAGCTGGTGATCGCCGAGGAGGGAACGCTGGCGCGGCTGATGCCGTGGAAACCATCGCAGCCGGCGATGAAATCGCAGGTGATCTCGTGGCTGACGCCGTCCTTGACGTAGGTGACGCGCGGATGATCGGTGTCGAAGTCGTGCGGCTTGACGTCGGCGGCGGAGTAGACCGTGGTCAGGCCGGCCGCCTTGCGTGCGTTCATCAGATCGAGCGTGACCTCGGTCTGGCCGTAGATGGTCACGGTCTTGCCGGTCGCCGCGTGCATGTCGATGCGGTGCCGCGCGCCGCCAAAGGCCAGCTCGACGCCGTGATGGACCAGGCCCTCCTGGTGCAGCCGGGTGGCGGCGCCGACGCTCTCGAGCAGCGACACCGTGCCCTCCTCGAGCAGGCCGGCGCGAATCCGACCCAGCACGTAATCCGGGGTCTGCCGCTCGAGAATGACGTTGTCTACGCCGAAAGTATGAAGTAGTTGCCCAAGCAACAGTCCGGCCGGACCTGCGCCTATGATTGCTACTTTTGTCCGCAATACCTGCTCCTCCCGATCGGATAGGCTTGAGTCGGGCGCCCGCGCCGGGCGGTCACCGTCAACTTGCCATGGCAACTATATCATATAACAGGTTTGGCAAGATCGATCTGCCGCGGCAGATGGCTTCGCCGCAGCGCAAGATGCCGGCGGACCGGGTGCGACCAGGCGTCTGCCCCGCATATTCGGTCTTGAATATGCGGGCGAATTAGATAACATGTTAAGTAACGAGACCGGGCACGAAGCCCGCCGTCATGGAGAGGAGGAGGCGTGATGAGGAAAACAGTGCTGGCGCTGCTGACGGCAGCCGCCGTCATACCGGCCGCGGGTGGACCTGCCCTGGCGCAGGACAAGACCGTCAATCTCAAGGTGTCGCTGTGGGTGCCGCCGGCGCATCCGCTGGTGCCGGCGACGCAGGCCTGGGCCGCCGACATCGAGAAGGCTTCGGGCGGCACCATCAAGGTCACGGTGTTCCCGTCCGAGCAGCTCGGCAAGGCATTCGACCATTACGACATGGCACGCGATGGCATTGCCGACGTCACCTACGTCAATCCCGGCTATCAGCCCGGCCGCTTCCCGATCGCGGCCGCCGGCCAGCTCCCGTTCGTGTTCTCCGACGGCAAGAAGGGCACCCTGGCGCTGAACGAGTGGTACCACAAATACGCGCCGACCGAGATGAAGGACACCAAGCTCTGCTTCGCCTTCATCCACGATCCGGGCGCGCTGCACGGCAAGAAGAAGATCCTGCTGCCGAGCGACCTCTCCGGCGTGAAGGTGCGGCCGGCGCAGAGCACGATCGGCGAGATGGTAAAGATGTTCGGCGGCACCAATGTGCAGGCCTCGGCGCCGGAATCGCGCGACGCGATCGAGCGCGGCGTGGCCGACGAGATCACCTTCCCTTGGGGCTCGATCTTCCTGTTCGGCATCGACAAGGTGGTGAAGTACCACATGGACGTGCCGCTCTACACTACGGTGTTCACCTACAACATCAACCTCGCCAAATACAACTCGATGTCGGATGCCCAGAAGAAGGTGATCGACGATCATTGCACGCCGGAATGGGCCTCCAAGGTCACCGACCCCTGGACCGATTTCGAAGCCAATGGCCGCACCAAGATGAAGGCGCTGCAAGGCCACGAAGTCTATCCGCTGACCCCTGATCAGCTCGCCGAGTGGAAGAAGGCGGTCAAGCCGCTGCACGACAGCTGGGCCGAGGCGGTGAAGAAGGCGGGCGGCGATGCCGAGAAGATCGACGCCGATCTACAGGCCACGCTGAAGAAGTACGGAGCGGGGATTTAACCGACCTGCCGAGGCAAATGGGGTCGT
>CALRXG020000308.1:0-8683 GCA_943372075.1 Bordetella parapertussis
CGGTAGCCAGCAGCGCCTCCGCGATGCCCGGCGCGACGACTGCAAGGTTCGTCGTCTGCGCCTTGGAGATGCCGATGAAGCTGTTCATGATGCCCCAGACCGTGCCGAACAGGCCGACGAACGGACCGGTGGCCCCGATGGTGGCAAGCACGCCGGTGCCGAATGCGATGCGCCGGCTCGCCGCGGCCTCGATCTGCTGCAGCCGTGATGCGACCCGCGCCTTGATCCCTTCACGCTCCATCCGGTCGGTGCTGAGATCGAGTTCGGCGACGGCGCCCTCGAGCAGGCGTGCCACCGGCCCGTCGCGGACCGTACGCACCGCCTCGTCGACGCTGCGCGCCGCCGCGAGGGCGCGCAACGCCCGCCCTACATTGCGGCGCGCGCCGACGAGTTCGATCGTCTTCGACAGGCAGACCGTGCAGGTCACCAGCGTCGCGAACGCCAGCCCGACCATGACACCCTTCACGACGATGTCGGCCTGCATGAACATGCCCCAGGGGCTGAGATCGCGCGGCAGCATCGCCGCCGCCACCGCGCTCTCGGTCCCCTGTTGCGCGAAGGTCGGCCCGATCGCCCCGATCAGGCCAAGCGCGGCCAGCGCCAAGATGCGGAAAATGACCTTCGCCGGCCGGCCGGCCTGACCCAGTCGGTAGCGCGGGAATATCGGGAATTGCATCGAATCCAGCCCTTCAGCAGCTCATGTAAATGCATACGCTTTATTATGTAGCATTGACTACGTCTTGCTGCAAACGCTAACGCTGCGCGACGACGGCGGCGTTTTCCGCAGATTCTCCGGTCGTTTACCTAGGATGCCACCAGCGGCCGCCGATCACGACGGCCTCGGAGATGATCTTGCGATCGCCGGTCATGTGCTCGCCGACCACGTCGACATAGTCGAACGCCCCCTCCTTGACCGAGATCAGCGTGGCGTCGCCGACGCAGCCCGGCTTCAGGCTGCCGAGTTCCGGACGGCGCAACGCCATCGCGGCATTGACGGTGGACGCCGCGATCACGTCCGGCAGCGACATCCCCATGCACAGGAATTTCGACATCGTCGTCACCTGATCGAACGCCGGACCGTCGATGCAGAGCTGGTGGATGTCGGACGAGATGGTGTCGGGCGAGAAGCCGTTGGCGAGCATCGCGCGCGCGGTCTTGAAGGCGAACGAGCCCTTGCCGTGGCCGATGTCGAACAGCACGCCGCGCTCGCGCGCCTCCAGCACCACCTTCTTCACCGTGCCCTGCGCGGTCGCGGGCGTGTTCGGGAACGGCCGGAACGCGTGGGTCAGCACGTCGCCAGGGCGCAGGCGCGCCAGCACCTCTTCATAGCTCGGCGGCGGATGGTCGATATGCGCCATCAGCGGCATGCCGACCTCCTCCGCGACCTCGAGGGCGATCTCGAGCGGCACCAGCCCCGACGTGCCCGAGGCGAACAGGCCGACCCGCACCTTGATGCCGACGATCAGGTCGCGGTTGGCGTCGGCGACGCGCACCGCATCGACCGGGTTCATCAGCCGCAGCTCCTCGCTCTCGCCGACCATCACCCGATCCGAGAAGCCGAAGATGCCGGCATGCGAGACATGCAGGTAGGCCAGGATACGGACCTGGCTCGGCTCGATCACGTGCTTGCGGAAGCCGGCAAAATTGCCGGGGCCGGCGCTGCCGGTATCGACCGAGGTGGTGACGCCGGAGGCGCGACAGAATTCCTCCGCGTCGATGCCGAGCGAAGTGCCGCCCCAATAGACATGGGTGTGCAGGTCGATGATCCCCGGCGAGACGATCAAGCCGGAGACGTCGCGGACGTCGGTCGCGGGATCGGCCGTGAGCCGTTGTCCGATTGCGGCCACCTTGCCGCCCGCGAAGGCCACGTCAGTCACGGCGTCGAGTTTCTGCGACGGGTCGATCACCCGACCGCCGCGCAGGATCAAATCGAAAGGCATCGTCGTCTCCGGATTTCCGTCACGAACGATGCTCGACTTCGCAGGCGCCCGCAAGCGGCTCAGCCGACGCGCACGGCATCGGGAAGAGCGGGGCTCGGCGCCTCGTCCGTCACCTTGTCGATCCCCCTGGCCGACGCGACGATCGCCGCTATGGCGGGGTCATGCGCCGCTTCCAGCCCGGAGATGGTCTCCCGCGCCCAATGGTACGACGACTGGAAGATTTCCTGATGACGGTCGAAATCGGTGACATCGATGCCGTCGGGCGTCGGCGGGCGCATCACCATGTCGAGCGGCGTGGTCGGCAGGGTGTCGTAGCGCTGATGCGCGACGAGGCTGCGCCACAGCACGTTGACGGCGCTCGGCGCGGCCGGAAGCGCTTTGCGCCGGAACGGCATCAGCAGCGATGCGAGTAGCTCGAACCTTCCCGGCAGCGCGGCGTAGTCGACGTCGAACATCTCGGTCGCCGGCTCGCCGAAATGGACCACCAGATTCGGCCCGCTCTTCATCTGATGCATCGGCGCCAGCGGAACGTTGTCGACCAGGCAGCCGTCGACCAGCATCACGCCATCCCCGGTGTAGAACGGCGGCAGCAGGCCCGGGATGGCGCTGGAAGCGCGCACTGCCTGCCACAGCAGGCCGGTCCTGATCAGTTCGAGACTGTGCGTCGACAGATTGGTGGCGACCGCGGCGAACGGCCGCCAGCAGTCCTCGATCCGGCAGTCATGGCCGTACTGATCGGCCAGCGCGGCATCGAACGCCTTGTGGTCCAGCAAGGCATAGCGCGGCCAGGTCGGGCGGCGAAAGCTGCGGCTGGAGACGAAGATCTCATGGGTGCCGCGCTCGAGATGCTCGGCGTCGTAGTTCTTGGCGAAGCCCGCCGCCATCGCCGAGCCGACGCTGGTGCCGACGAAGATGTCGAACATCACGCCGCGCTCACGGAACGCCTTGTAGACGCCGACATGCGCGGTGCCGAGGCTGCCGCCGCCGCCGGCAACGAAGCCGACCGCGCGACCGCACAGAAAGCGGACCAGGCTGTCGATATCGATCATGTCCTCGAGCGCGACGTGATGGTGCATGAAGCAAGGCAGCCGCGCCAGCCAGGCCGCGGTGCCGCTGACCTCGCTTCGCCGCCGGTCATGGACGCGCACCAGGCGCCGCGCCGACGCCGGATGCACGCCGCAGGCGAAGCTCTCGATCTCGGTGAGGACGGGAGCCGGCGCATCGCCGCGGCAGGCGAACACCACGAGGTCGGCCTGGCGAATGGCCTTGCGCGCCCAGTCCGACGCGCCCTCGCCGCCGACATAGACCACCAGCGGCGCGTCATACTCGATCCGGTTGAGCCAGTCGGCGACCTCGGAGGTATCGAGCGCGCGCCCGGGAAACATCGCCTCGAGCCGTGCGAGGTCGACGATCTCGGCACCGGCGGCAGCGAGGCTGTTTCGCAGCCGCTGCTCGAAGTCGGGCGGGACCGGCTGGTGTCCGCCGGTGACCAACGCCACGGTGCGCGCCTTCGGCAACGCGCGGGCCGGCAACAGCCGCGCGGTCTCGGTGGCAAACCGCCGCGCAAGCGCCGCCAGTACGGCCTCGACGATGGCCGGCGCGTCCTGCGCGAGCTTGGTGTAGGCCGCGCGCGTCAGCACCATCACGCTGGTGTCGCGGATCGCGATCACATTGGCGGTGCGCGGGATGTTGGCAAAGAACCCGATCTCGCCGACCAGTTCGCCGGCGCGCAGTTCGGCAATCGGATCGGGGTGATCGGTCCGGTACACTGCGAGCGCGCCATGCAGCACCAGGAACAAGGCGTCCGAGGCGCCGCCCTGCTCGACCAGCAGCTGGCCGCGCACGAGGTCGCGCCGGGTCATGGCGGCAAAGGCGATCACCCGCTGCTCGGCGCTCAGCGTCCTGAACAGCGCGAAGTCGTCGGAGGCGTTTCCCCACGCGAACGTCGCGCCTTTTGCTTGCGTCGGCGGCACCCGGTTCGATTGCATGACCGGATGTTAGCGCCGCGCAGCCGTCCCGGCGAGCGATATCAGGGTCGGCGCAGGCATTGCGCTCGCCGGCATTGGACGCACTGCAACAGGATCGCTGCGGTCAGCCGACCAGATCCGGCCACGGCACGATGGTCGACTTCACCGTCTTCATCGCCATCGCGTCGGCGACGGCGCGCGCGACGCCCTCCTCGGTGAAGGGATAGATCGTCTGCATCTCGAGCCAGGGGTATTTGTCGCGCGTGCGGTAGAGCATGTCGACACCGAGCGGCAGGTCGTTGCCGGTAAAGCCCCAGGAGCCGAGCACGTTGAGGTCCTTGGTGCAGATGCGGTGCCACGACGTCTCGATCGAGCCCGCATCGGTGAACTGGCCCATCTCGACATAGGTGCCGCCGTCACGCAGCATCTCGATGCCCTCGGGCCCTGCGGTCGGATGGCCCGAACAGTCCATCACGAGGTCGGCACCGAAACCGCCGACGATGTCGCGCACCGCCTTGATGCGCGCCTCCGGCGTCGTGAGCTGTTCGATATCGACGGTCGCCTCGGCACCGAACTTGCGCGCCAGTGCCAGCCGCGGCGTCTCCGGCGCGCCGACGCAGATCACGCGCCCTGCCCCCATCTCCTGCGCCGCGGCAACCGCGAGAATGCCGATCGGCCCGGATCCCTGGATCACCACCGTGTCGCCCCAGCTGAAGCCGCCGACGCGGGTGGCGCGGTTGAAGGCGCGAATGCAGGAGGTCAGCGGCTCGGAGAGCGCGCCGAGCCTGAGCGACATGTCGTCGGGCAATTTGTAGATCTTGGTGCCCGGCAGCATGTCGAGATCGACATAGACATATTCGGCCCAGCCGCCCCACATGTGCGGCGGCTTGTCGAAGCCGAGATAGCGGCCGTAATAGACCGGCGTCAGGCACTTGTTGGCGCTCTGCGGATAATGGATGCAATAGTAGCAGCGGCCGCACGGCATCAACGGTGGGATCATCACCTTCGATCCCACCTTGAGCGGCTTGCTCATGAAGTCCTCCGAAAATTTCGGACCGCATTCGACGATCACGCCGCCGAGCTCATGGCCGAGCGTGAACGGCCACGGCAGCGGCTTCGGCCAGTGTCCCTTCAGGATGTGCAGGTCGGTTCCGCAAACGCCGCAGGCGCCGACCTTGATCAAGGCCGCCTTTTTGCCGACATCCGGCCATGGCACCGTCCGGATTACCGGCTTGGCTCCAGGTCCCTCGTGCGTGCAGACGCGGATCTGCTGCATGGTTCGTCCTCCCTGGTTGTTCTCGTTGAGCCGGGTTCGGCCGCGGCGACATTAAGTCAGGACGATCGATATGTCATGAAGGCGGCTTAGAGCGGACAGACTTATAGCATCGTGGGGAACGGCGGCATGAATCCAGGCATCGAAGCGATCGTTGGCGTCTACGTCAAATTGGGCGAGCTGGACACGCTGGAGCGGATGAAGACGCATCGGCTGAGCTTGCTGGACCAATGCGTCGATACCGAGCATTTCAGCTTCGATGTGACGAGATCGACCTACAAGAGCGACCTCGAGGTGATCGAAGCCGGCATGGAAAGTCTCTATGGCGAGATATCCGGCTATGTCGACGCCTTCGACGAGAACAGGATTGCCGGCTGGGCGCTGTACGACCAGCACCCCGACAAGCGGGTCAGGATCGAGATTTACATCAATGGCGACCTTGTCGCCGAAGTCGTTGCCGACCAGTTCCGCAACGATCTGCTCAAGCTCAACAAGGGCGACGGGCACCATGCCTTTGCGTTCGTGCCGCCAAGCGGGTCCTACCAGCCGCCGCTGCGGCTCGAGGTTCGGGCGGCGAACAGGAAAGTTCTGAAAACGGTGACTGTCGAATAGGCAATCGGCGCTGCAACCGCAACCACCTCTCAGCACGATCTTCCGTCACGCCGTCATATCGGACACAACACGGTCATCGTTCCCAGCTAACTAAAGCGAGATGAGATGAGGTCGAATCGCCATTTCGCTTTAGCTCCTTGTTTGCGCATGATCTTTTCGGAAAACCGCTTCGCACTTTTCCGGATCATGCTCTAGTGCCAGCTTGCGCGCGATCTCGGCTGGTGGCTGATCAAGGCGTTCGAGGCAGCCGGGCTGGCGACCAACATCAAGACGCCGTACGATCTTGCGCCGCGCCAGGGCTCACGCCGCGTCGATGGCGTGGGCAACGCCGACGCGGTCGCCGCGACATAGCAACGGCGCAACTGCCCGCACGACGGTTGCAAGTCTGGCGCCACGCCGCTATACGGCTCCCTGTCGGAAAAGGCAGACTTGGTTTGGTAAGCCCAAGTCCTTTCGTGGACGAACTGCTTTCAGAAGCGCAGTCCTTCGGAAACGAATGCTCTGGTCTCCTGCCTCGTGCATGAGATCCCCACGACGAACACCGGACGCCTTCAGTGCGTCCATTGTTCGTCCGTGTGGTTCTCGACCCGACGAACCGCTCCGGTCGAACACCGACAGAGGAGCAGTTCATGCACAACTCTCATCCCGTTTCCCATGATGTCGTGATTGCAGGTGGCGGCCCCGTCGGCCTGTTGCTCGCCTGCGAGCTGCGGCTGCCAAAAGTCTCAGTGTTGGTGCTGGAGCAGGCCGCGGACCCGAGGTCGCCATTGAAGCGGCTGCCATTCGGCATGCGCGGTCTTTCGGCGCCGACCATCGAGGCACTCTACCGACGCGGTATGCTGGGCGACATCGCGGCACTTCGGCGTGCCAAAGACGGCTCGCACCGGGGCGCGTCGAATGACGCGCATCAGCAACCGCAGCGCCGACCGGCAGGCCATTTCGCGGGCATCCAGTTCTACGACGACACCATCGACAGCGCGAAGTGGCGGTATCGCCTGCCAGGTCCGGCCGGCACCAGCATGGCGATCGACATGGAAACGCTCGAAGCCGTCCTGGCCACACGCGCAACCGCAATGGGGGTCGAGATCAGGCGCGGCCTTGCCGTCGAGGCGTTCGATCAGTCGGATGACGGCGTGGCCGTTCGCGCCGGTGGAGAGACGTTCCACGGACGCTGGCTGGTCGGTTGCGATGGCGGCCGCAGCACGGTGCGCAAGGCTGGCGGATTCGCCTTCGTCGGCACCGATCCCGAATTCACCGGCTACTCGGTCGACGTCGAGCTGGCCGATCCGGACGCGCTCCGTCCCGGCCGCCACTACACGCCGACAGGCATGTACACCTACGCACGGCCCGGCACGATCGCGATGGTCGCGTTCGACGGCGGCGCTTTCCATCGCACCCGGCCGATCACGCGCGAGCATGTGCAGGCGGTGTTGCGCCACGTCTCCGGCACCGACGTCACCGTGACGGCCCTCAAGCTTGCGACCACCTGGACGGATCGCGCCTGCCAGGCGACGGACTACCGCCGCGGACGCGTGCTGCTCGCCGGCGACGCCGCGCACATCCATTCGCCGCTGGGCGGCCAGGGCCTCAACCTCGGACTTGGCGATGCAATCAACCTCGGCTGGAAGCTGGCCGCCACGATCCGCGGTGACGCGCCGGCCGACCTGCTCGACAGCTATTGCAGTGAACGGCATCCGGTTGGAGCGCAGATTCTCGATTGGTCGCGCGCCCAGGTCGCGTTGATGCGGCCAAGCCGGAGCTCACGCGCGCTCGAGGCCATCATCCGCGATCTCATCGAGACGCCCGACGGCGCGACTTATTTTGCCGAGCGGCTGTGGGGCATTTCGCTGCGTTACGATCTTGGCGGCGGCCATCCGCTGGTCGGCCGCAGCGCTCCCGATTTCGAGCTCGGCCGCGGGACGAGACTCGGCGCATTGCTCAGCGATGGGCGCGGCCTGCTGCTGGACTTTGACCGACGCCCGCCCTTGCGCGCGCTTGCCGATCGCTGGCAAAGCCGGATCAGCTATGTCGCAAGCGACGCCAGGGATCGTCTGGGCTTGACCGCAGTGCTGGTGCGTCCCGACGGGTTTGTGGCTTGGGCCACAGACATCGGGCCGGATCTGAAGGAGACTGCCCAAGCCGCGGCGCGATGGTTCGGAGAACCTGACGCGGCATATGAGACCTAACGCCCTTGGCTACGGCGCATGTGACCTTCGTTGATCGCTCCCGCTCCGTGTCCGGGTTCCTCTCTCACAACCGTAACGCCCCGTTAACCCTATCAGCTTTAGGGTCATCGGGGCTCCGAATGGACGGTGGCCGGGTTGTCGTGATGTCGTTTGCACAGAAGAAAACTACCGTCGTCCCCGTTGCCGAGGAGCGGCGCCGCTTCCAGCGCGTCAAGGTTCACCTGCTCGGCCGCTACATGCTGCCCGACCGGCGCGAATTTCCCTGCCAGATTATCAACATGTCCCCGGGCGGCCTCG
The DNA here is from genome assembly GCA_943372075.1 of Bordetella parapertussis. GTDB lineage: Bacteria > Pseudomonadota > Alphaproteobacteria > Rhizobiales > Xanthobacteraceae > Bradyrhizobium. The sequence continues at coordinate 8,276 of CALRXG020000308.1, forward strand.
CGCTGCTGGCGCCCGGCATCGGCAATGTCGGCGACCGCGTGATCGCCTATCTCGATCATATCGGCCGCGTCGAGGGGCGGATCACCCGCATCATCGACAACGGCTTCGCGATGACGATCGGGGCCACCGCCCGCAAGCGTGACAAGCTCGCCGCCCAGCTCACCTGGCTCGCCAACCGCGACATCCTCAACCTGCCCGAGGATCGCCGCCACGACCGCATCGTGCCGCGCAACCCGATCGCCCTGCTCACCCAGGAGGACGGCACGCGGATGACCTGCCGGATCATCGACCTCTCCCTGTCGGGTGCAGCGATCGCCGCGGAGAACCGTCCGCCGCTGAAGTCGCTCGTGATGCTCGGCAAGGTGCAGGCCCGCGTGGTGCGAAATCTCGAAGAAGGCTTCGCGCTCG
>CALRXG020000309.1:0-8646 GCA_943372075.1 Bordetella parapertussis
GACGATGGTGCCGAGATTCATCACCGCGACGCGGTCGGCGATGTGCTTCACGACGGCGAGGTCGTGCGAGACGAAGATATAGGCGAGCTTCAGGCGGTCCTGCAGGTCACGCAGCAGGTTCAAGATCTGCGAGCGGATCGAGACGTCGAGCGCCGACACCGGCTCGTCGCAGATGATCAGCTTCGGCTCGACCGCGAGCGCGCGGGCAATCGCGATCCGCTGACGCTGGCCGCCGGAGAATTCGTGCGGGTAGCGGCGTGCAAAGCGCGGCTCGAGGCCGACCAGGCGCAGCAGTTCGTCGACCCGCTCGCGGCGGCGGGCCGACGGCACCAGATCGTGCAGCGTCAGCGGCTCGGTCAGGATCTGGCTCACCGTCATGCGCGGGTTGAGCGAGGCGTAGGGGTCCTGGAAGATCAACTGCGCGTCGCGGCGGAATGCGCGCAACTGCTCGGCATTGAGCGAGCCGAGGTCGCGGCCTGCGAACGTGACGCGACCGGCGTCCGGCTCGATCAGCCGCAGCACCAGCCGGCTGACGGTGGATTTGCCGCAGCCGGATTCGCCGACCAGCGCCAGCGTCTTGCCGGCCTCGACCGTGAAGCTGACGCCGTCGACCGCCTTCACATGCGCCGTCGGCCGGCCGAACACCGAACGCTCGGCAACGAAATGCTTTACCAGTCCGTCGACCTCGAGCAGCGCCGTCATGACACCAGCCGCTCCAGCGGCGCGCGGATGCAGCGCGAGGCGTGGGTTGCGCTCAACATCGCGAGCGGCGGAGGGGACTTCGTGCAGGCATCGTCCACGAACGGGCAACGCGCGGCGAAGCGGCAGCCCAAAGGCGGGTTTGCCATGTTCGGCACCATGCCCTCGATGGTTGCGAGATGGCTGGTGCGGCGGTCGAGCCGCGGGATCGAGCCGAGCAGGCCGACCGTATAGGGATGCTGTGGGTTGGCAAACAGCTCGTCGACCGGCGCGCGCTCGACGATCTCGCCGGCATACATCACCGCGACCTCGTCGCAGACCTCGGCGACGACGCCGAGGTCGTGGGTGATCAGGATGATCGCAGCACCACTCGCGGCCTTCAGCTCGCGCATCAGATCGAGGATCTGCGCTTGCAGCGTCACATCGAGCGCGGTGGTCGGTTCGTCGGCGATCAGGAGCTGCGGATCGCAGGCCAGCGCCATTGCGATCATCACGCGCTGGCGCATGCCGCCGGACAGCTTGTGCGGATATTCGTCGATACGCTTCTCGGGCGAGGGGATGTGGACCCGGCGCAGCAGCTCGATGGTGCGTTCGCGGGCCGCGCGCCGTGAGCCACCGCGGTGCCGCAGGATGGTCTCGGTGACCTGGTCGCCGATGGTGAAGCTCGGGTTGAGCGAGGTCATCGGCTCCTGGAAGATCATTGCCAGGCGGTTGCCGCGCAGGTCGCGCAGCGTCGCATCCGGCACGTCGAGCAGGTCGAAGCCGCCGAAGCGGATCGTGCCTGAGACGGCAGCGGATTGCTTCGGCAAAAGTCCCATGATCGCAAGCGAGGTCACGCTCTTGCCGCAGCCGGACTCGCCGACCAGACCGAGCGTGGCGCCATTGGCGACGGAGAGATCGACGCTGTCGACGGCATGCGTCACGCGGCCATCGTCACCCTGGAAAGAAACGCGCAGGCCCTCGATCTCGATCAGCGGGCCGGCGGTCATTTGCGGCTCGCGGCGGCCGCTGCGATGCCGGCGTCGATCATCGCGCGGTCGCTGATTCCAGCCGGGTTGTCCCGGGTCGGCATGAAGTTCCGGAACGCCACCCAGTGCTCGCGACTGACGGCTTCCAGCCGTTCCAGCTCGCGCAGGGGATCGGCGTGGTCGTCGACCCGCAGGTCGAGCAACGGCCATTCCTCGATGCCGTGGATCAGAAGGGCCGCCGATTGCTTGCCGCGTTTGTCGCCGCCGGCCGCTTCGCCGGCGAACATCGCCTTGATCAGCCGCTCCGCGAACGGCAGCTTCTCGTTCGCGGCATAGGCGCGCGCGGTCTCGTCGAGCACCGCGGGCCCGGCCAGCATGTTGCCGGCGATCGAAAAACCGTCGCCGGCGATATGGCCGAACCAGTCGATGCAGTCCTTGCCGCAATGCGCGGCGATGCGGCCTTTGGCGTCCATGACATGCAGCTGCCGGCTCTCGCGGCCGCTGTCGGGCGCGATCAGCGCAGCGATGACCTCATGCGGGCTGTTGCCCCTACGCAGCAAGGCGAGCCCGTCGATGCCGTAATAGGGATTGACCAGCGCCTGGGTTGCCACCGCGCCGATCCCGGGCGCGATGTGGGGCACCAGGGCGCCGACCGCGAAGAACCGCGTCGCGACGGCGATGCCGAGCTGGCCGGTGGCGCTGTCGCGGGCGACGATCGACCAGGTCATCCCAAACCCTTGTCTTAGCGACCGGCAGCGTAGCCCTGCATGCCGCGCGGATTGGCGGCGGCGCGGCGGCGGGGGCCGACTTTCGAGGCCGCGGTGAGGCGGCCTTCCGACCAATCGGGGCCAATCTCCACCACATGGCCGCGGCGTTTCAATTCGTCGATGGTCGATTTCGGCACGCGGTTTTCCAGCACCAGCACGCCGGGACGCGAGGTGCGCGGCCAGAACGAGATCGGGAAATGCTCGGAGTGCCAGGCCGGCGCGTCGATCGCCTCCTGCAAGTTCAGCTTGCTGTGGACATGGCGGAGGAAGAATTGCGTGATCCACTGGTCCTGCTGGTCGCCGCCCGGCGAGCCCCAGGACAGATACGGCTCGCCGTCGCGCAGGGCCATGGTCGGCGACAGCGTGGTGCGCGGCCGCTTGCCCGGTGCCAGTGAGGCCGGGTGGTTCTCCTCCAGCCAGAACATCTGGGCGCGGCTGCCGAGGCAGAAGCCGAGCTCGGGAATGACAGGTGATGACTGCAGCCAGCCGCCGGACGGCGTCGCCGAGATCATGTTGCCGGCCTTGTCGATGATGTCGAAATGCACGGTGTCGCCACGCACCTCGCCGAACCGGCCGACGGTCGGCTCTCCCGCGCCCATGGCACCGACCGCTTCGCGATGTCCTTCGGCGTGGCGCAGCTTCACGACGCCGCCGAAGCCCGCGACCGAGCCGGGACGGAAGTCGAGCGAAGCCTTGTCCTTTGAGATCAGCTTGCGCCGCTCGTTGTTGTAGGCATCGGACAGCAGCGTCTCGATCGGGATGTCGGTGAATTTGGGATCGCCATAGAACGTCTCGCGATCGGCATAAGCCAGCTTAGCGGCTTCGATCTGCAAATGGATGAAGTCGGGGCCCGTGGGATCGAGGCCGTCGAGCTCAAAGCCCTTGAGCAGCGCGAGCTGCTGCAGCATCACCGGACCCTGGCTCCAGACCCCGCACTTCTGCACGGTGTAATGGCCGTAATCATAGGTCAGCGGCGCCTCGATGGTCGGCTGCCAGCGCGCCATGTCGTCGGCCGACAGCACGCCGCGATGCGGCGATCCGGAGACGTCCATCACCTCCTGGGTGCGGCAGAATTTGTCGATCGCCTCGGCGACAAAGCCCTTCGACCAGGCCTGCCGCGCGCGCTCGATCTGCGCCACGCGGTCGGGACCGGCGCTCTCCGCCTCGTCGAGGAGGCGCGTGTAGGTCTCCGCGAGCTTCTTGTTGGTGAAGATGCTGCCGGGCCGCGGCACCTCGCCGTTCGGGAGATAGACATCCGCCGACGTGGTCCAGTATTTCCGGAACAGCTGCTCGACGGTCTGAATGGTCGCCGCGGCACGCTCGACCAGCGGGTAGCCGTCACGGGCATAGCCGATCGCGGGCTCCAGCACGTCGCGCAGCTTGACGGTGCCGTAGTCGCGCAGCAGCAGCATCCAGGATTCGAACGTGCCGGGCACGCAGGCGGCGAGCAGGCCGGTGCCGGGCACCATTTCGAGGCCCTCGCTGCGGTAGTGCGCGATGGTTGCCTTCGCGGGCGCCGGACCCTGGCCGCAGATCACCTCGCTCTTGCCGCGCTTGACGTCGTGCACGATGATCGGGACGTCACCACCAGGGCCGTTCAGATGCGGCTCGACCACCTGAAGCGTGAACGCGGTCGCGACTCCGGCGTCGAAGGCGTTGCCGCCCTTCTCCAGCACGCCCATGCCGACCGCGGTTGCGATCCAGTGCGTCGAGGTGACGACCCCGAAGGTGCCTTCGATCTCGGGCCTTGTGGTGAACGGATCGGGGTTGATGTTGCTCATGGCGATGGACCGTTGGGCGGCTTGTTGGGTTTCTTGTGCGCGCGCACTTGATCACAGCCGGGCTGGTATGCCAACCGCTTGGTGCACATGGCGGCTCCCATCCGCGTGATCACACCGGAACGGCGGCGGGATTGTTGACCGCGTGGCAGGCGACGCCATCGATCAGTTCCGGCGTCCTCTCGCGGCAGAGGTCGAAGGTGAGGGGGCAGCGCGGGTTGAACGAGCAGCCCGGCGGCGGATTGATCGGGTTCGGGATCTCACCTTTGACCGGGATGCGTTGGCGGCCGGACATCGCAAGGTCTGGAACCGCGCCGAGCAGCATCTTCGTGTAGGGCATCCGCGGGTTCTCGAACAATTTCCGGCCCTCGGCGATCTCGACGATGCGGCCGAGATACATCACGCCGATCCGGCTCGCCATGTGTCGGACAACCGCGAGATTGTGGCTGATGAACAGATAGGTCAGGCCAAACTTGTCCTGCAGGTCGCGCATCAGATTGAGGATCTGCGCTTGCACGGAGACGTCGAGCGCCGAGGTCGGCTCGTCGCAGACGATGAACTCGGCCTCGGACGCCAGCGCGCGGGCGATCGCGATGCGCTGGCGCTGGCCGCCGGAAAATTCATGCGGGAATTTCTGGCCGTCGTCGGGATGCAGGCCGACCAGCGAAAGCAATTCGCCGACCCTGCCCTTGATGTCGCGCTCGCCCTGGATCAGGTCGAAGGCGCGGATCGGCTCGGCGACGATGGTGGCGACCCGGTAGCGCGGGTTGAGGCTCGCATAGGGGTCCTGAAACACCATCTGGATGCGCCGGCGTAGCCGGCGGCGCGCCGGGGCCTGCCGCGGATCGGTCATCGAGACGCCGTCGATGACGACCTCGCCCGAGCTCGGCGGCAACAGGCCGACGACCATGCGGGCGACCGTGGTCTTGCCGGAGCCGGATTCCCCGACCAGCGCAAACGTCTCGCCGCGCTTGATGTCGAAAGAGACGCCGTCGACCGCTTTCAGGAATTCGGGATGGCCGCCCTCGATCACGCGGTTGAGCCACGGTTTCGAGACGTCGAAGACGCGGCGCAGGTTCCTGACCTCGATCAGTGTCCCGCTCATGCCGTCTCCTTTGCCGGCGCGAACAGATGGCAGGCGACGGATTGGTTGCCCTGTCGGATCGGTTCGGGGCGTTCGACACGGCAGCGATCGAAGGCAAATGCGCAGCGTGGATTGAATGGGCAGCCCGGCGGGATCGCCGACAGCCGCGGCATCGAGCCGGGGATCTGCACCAGGCGCTTGTCCTCGCCCGCAAGCGTCGGGATCGCACCCATCAAACCCTTGGCGTAGGGGTGCAACGGGTTGCGTACCACCTCCTGCACTGGCCCGATCTCGGCGATACGGCCGGAATACATCACCGCGACGCGGTCGCAGGTCTCGGCGATCACGCCCATGTCGTGGGTCACCAGCATCACGGCGGTGCCGTGGTCGCGACCGAGCCGCTTGATCAGCGCGATGATCTGCGCCTGCACCGAGACGTCGAGTGCGGTGGTCGGCTCGTCGGCGATGATCAGCTCCGGCTCGGCGCAGATCGCGAGCGCGATCACGACACGCTGGCGCATGCCGCCGGAGAATTCGTGCGGGTAGCCGTCGATGCGCTTCTCCGGCGCGGGAATGCCGACTTCAGCCAGCAGATCGATGGCGCGCTTGCGCGCGGCGCTCTCGCTTAACTCTGTATGGGTGCGGATGGTCTCGACGATCTGGTCACCGATCTTGTAGAGCGGATTGAGGCTGGTCAGCGGGTCCTGGAAGATCATCCCGATCCGCTTGCCCCTGATGCGGCGAATCTCTTCCGGCGGAAGATGGTCGATCCGACTGCCCGACAGCTCGATCTCGCCGGCGGAGATGCGGCCGGGCGGATCGATCAGCCCGATCACCGCAAGGCCGGTGACCGACTTGCCGGCACCGGACTCGCCGACCATGCCGAGCACCTCGCCCTTGGCGATGTCGAACGACACGCCGTTGATGGCGCGCAGGGTGGCGCGGCGGGTGACGAACTCCACCTCGAGATTGCGCACGGAGAGAACGGGCTTGGTCATCGGAGCTTCGGGTTGAGGGCGTCGCGGAGCCAGTCGCCGAGCAGGTTGATCGACAGGATCAGGCCCGCTAGCGCAATGCCGGGAAAGGCGACGATCCACCATTCGCCCGCGAACAGATAGTTGTTGCCGATCCGGATCAGGGTGCCGAGCGAGGGCATGGTGTCGGGCATGCCGGCGCCGAGGAACGACAGCGTCGCCTCGGTGATGATCGCCAGCGCGAGGTTGATGGTGGCGATCACCAGGATCGGGCCCATCGTGTTCGGCAGCACGTGGCGGAACATGATCTTCGGCGCCGGCAGGCCGATCAGCTGCGCCGCCGCCACATAATCCTTGTGCTTCTCGACCATCACCGAACCGCGCACGGTGCGGGCATACTGCACCCAGAAACTGAGACCGATCGCGATGATCAGCACGCCGAACGTGCTCATCTCGTCGAGCCGGTTGCCGAGCAGCGACTTTGCGACGCCGTTGACCAGCAGCGCGATCAGGATCGCGGGGAAGGTGAGCTGGACGTCGGCGATCCGCATGATCACGGTATCGACCACGCCGTCGAAGTAGCCGGCGACCAGCCCGAGGGCGATGCCGAGCGCGCCGGCGAACACCACCCCGGCGATGCCGACCGCCAGCGAGATGCGCAGGCCGTACAGGATCGCGGAGAGCACGTCGCGGCCCTGCTCGTCGGTGCCGAGCAGGAACGGGCTCTGGCCGTCGGCGGTCCACAGCGGCGCGATCCGCGAGTTGATCAGCTGCAGTTGCGCCGGATCGAACGGGTTCTGCACCGCGAACCACGACGCGAAGATCGCCAGCAGGAAGAACAGCAGCGTGATCGCGGCGGCGACCATCGTCAGCCTGGAGCGGCGGAACGAATGGAAGATGTCGCTATCGAGCGCGCGTTTGAGCCAGCCGGCAGGTGCCTGGTGATCCTCGGAGCGATTGGGGACGACGGCGTCTGACATCGGCCCGTGCCTCACGCCGCGCGGCCGACGGTCGAGCGCAAGCGCGGATCGACCACGGTGTAGAGGATGTCGACCACGAGATTGATGGTGACGAAGATCAGCGAGACCATCAGGAGATACGCGGCCATGATCGGAATATCGACGTTTTGCACGGCCTGCACGAACAGAAGTCCCATGCCCGGCCACTGGAACACGGTTTCGGTGATGATCGAGAAAGCAATAACCGAGCCAAATTGCAGCCCGGCCACGGTGATCACCGGAATGAGAGTGTTCTTCAGTGCGTGGCCAAAATGGATCGCGCGCGTGGTCAGGCCGCGGGCGCGGGCGAAGCGGATATAGTCGGTCCGCAACACTTCCAGCATCTCGGCGCGCACCAGCCGCATGATCAGGGTCATCTGGAACAGTCCGAGCGTGATCGCCGGCAGGATGATCGCCTTCCAGCCGGAGACGGTGAGGAGCCCGGTCGACCACCAGCCGAGCTTCACCACCTCGCCGCGGCCGAAGGAGGGCAGCCAGCCCAGGGTCACCGCGAACAGATAGATCAAGAGGATGCCGATCAGGAAGGTCGGCAGCGAAATGCCGATCAGCGATATCGCCTGGAATAATCTGGCCAGGATGGTGTCGCGACGCAGCGCCGAATAGACCCCCATCAGGATGCCGGCCACCATTGCGAACAGCGTTGCACAGATCGCAAGCTCCAGCGTTGCCGGCATGCGCTCCGCCAGCAGCGACGAGACCGGCAGCCGGAACTGGTAGGAGACACCGAATTTGAACTGCGCGGCATTGATGAAGTAGCGGCCGAACTGCACCAGCACGGGATCGTCAAGCCCGAGCGACCGGCGGATCTCGGCGCGTTGCGCGGCCGAGGTGTCGATCGAGACCATCTGGTTCACCGGATCGCCGGCGAAGCGGAACATCGCGAACGCAATGACGCCCACGGCGAGCATCACGCCGATCGCCTGCAGGAAACGGCGAAGAGTGAAAGCGAGCATCCCTACCTTTCACTGCTTTGACATGCGGCGCGCGGCTTTGCGCTGCCCGAAAACGAGAGGTCCCGGAAGCCTGCGCTTCCGGGACCCAATTCGCTGAAACCACTATTCACCCTGTTTGGTCGCCCAGTAGAGCAGCACCTGGTTGTCCGCGCGCTGGGTCAATTTGACCTTTTTCGACACGCCCCACACCAGCGGTTGCTGATGCAGCGGGATGTAGCCGTAGTCCTTGATGACGATCTCATAGGCCTGCTTGATCAGCTGGTCGCGCTTGGCGGCGTCGCTCTCAACCAAGACCTTGTCGGTGAGCGCGTCGACTTCCTTGTTGCAATAGCCACCGAGATTGGCCTCGCCCCTTGTGGGATCCTTCGGATCGTCGCGGCAGCCGAGGATATCGTGCAGCACGT
>CALRXG020000310.1:0-8642 GCA_943372075.1 Bordetella parapertussis
AGAAATTGCAGATCGAAAGCAAGATTCGCGCGATGAAGGCGATGTCCAAGGCGCTCGATCAACTGATAGCCGACTGCGCGAACGAAACCCAGCCAGTAAACGAGTGCACGATTATCGCCGCTCTGGAACGAGCCAACGTCAAGACACCGGTGCATTGATCCATGAAAGTCGAGATGTTCTATACCCCCGGCTGCTCCGAATGCGTCGTTGCGCACGCCAGGCTCCGGACAACCGCTCAGGAAGCGGTGAAGAATCTGGTGTGGCGAGAATTGAATGTTCTCGATGAACTCGATTATGCGGTCGAACTCGGCGTGCTGACGCTCCCATCCATCGCGGTCGACGGAAAACTCATTTTCACGTCAATGCCGACTGTAGCGCAACTGCGCACGGCGCTGATCGAGCGAAGTAAAGGGCGCGAATGATGGATGCAGAATCGCTACGGCTGGCAGTGGAGCATGCGGGCGGCGCCGCCGCGGGCGTCGCGTTTCTGACCGGGCTTGTGTTCAGCTTCAATCCTGTTGCTTTGGCTTCGATCCCGGTTTCGCTCGCCTACGTCACCAAGGGTCGGGACAAGGACCAGGCATTCCTGTTCGGCGCCATGTTCATCCTGGGCATGGTTCTCACCCATGTGGTTCTCGGCCTGATCGCAGGATTGGGCGGGAAATGGGTCGCGGATATCGCTGGACGAGGCTGGGGGCTTTTTCTCGGGCCGTTGTTGATCATCCTGGGCCTCATGTGGGCTGGTTGGCTTCGGATACCGCTGCCGTCGTTCGGCTTTCGGGCAAGCCGCCCAGCCGCCGCGTGGGGAGCTTTCCTTCTCGGAATCCCGTTCGCCATCGCGGTGTGCCCGATCTGCACGCCAACCTTGGTGGTGTTGCTCGGTGTCACGGCGGGAATCGGGTCGGTCTGGCTTGGAGTGGTGTTGCTTCTTGCGTTCGCTCTCGGCCGCGCCGTGCCCATCGCCATCGGCGCCTTCGCCGTCAGTTGGCTTGAAAACCTCAGCCACTTTGCCCGATACCGGCGAGGTTTCGAGATTGCTGGTGGCGTGCTCCTGATCGCGATGGGCTTCTACATGTTGAACGCGGTGTACATCTGGATTCCCGAACTGGCGGTCTGACAGGCTGGCGTTATGACGAGCAGAGGTGCCGATAGTTCTCGCGACGTAACGCGCCTACAAAATGCCGCCGCGGCGGGTGGTGCCTTGGGCGCTGTCGCGGCGGCGTCGTGCAGCATGTTGCCGCTGCTTCTTTTTACCTTGGGAGCCAGCGCTCCATGGATAGGCACGCTGGTTCGGCTCGCCCCTTATCAGCCCTATTTCATTGCCGTAGCGGTTGCCTGTCTTGGGTGTGGATACTGGCTGTGGCATCGCTCATCGAACCAAAAAAGAGATGCGGCATGCTCAACTCGATCGGCGAGTAAATTCGTAAATCCCACGCTCGTCGTCGCGACGATATTGGTTGTCGCTGCGATCGCGTTCAACGTCCTTTGGCCCGTGCTGACATCATGATGGAGAGATCAATGACGAAGTTCCCCACTTCGCTTGCGCTCGGGTTGCTTATCATTTCCTCCGGCGGGGCAATGGCGGAGCAACAAACCGTCACCCTGGCGGTGGACAACATGTACTGCGAAGCCTGTCCTTACATGGTCAAGAAGACCATCGAGAAGGTTTCCGGCGTCTCAAAAGTCACCGTTTCGTTTAAGGAAAAAACGGCGATCGTTGTGTTCGATGACGCGCGGGCAGAGGTCAAAGATCTGACGAATGCGACGACCAGCGCCGGCTTTCCTTCGGCGCCGAAACGCTGAACGTCCGGGGCGGCATAATCCAACTTTCGCCAATGTGTGCCTCTCGAGGGCGCTTACGATCGTCTCGCGACGAAGCCCTACCTCTTGACTGATGTCGGAATCGGTCTTGTGACGCGGCGTCATGCGCAACGTCTCTTCTATCATTTCGCGGAACAATCCGGCGCGATTGCAAAACGGCGGTGCCTTCCTGACAAAAAGCTGGGCATCGACGGGAGCCCGACCTCACCATCTGGTCTAGCAATGCTGCTCGATAAGCCTGTCGGTCTTTCCCGGCTCGGCGAAGATCACCGCGACACGATCACCCATCCTCCTTGCTGCCGTCGAACGGCTTTTCATTACCCCGGCACCAGATGCTGCGGATCGGTCGCCCGCTGATCGAGTGTCCCGTCATTCGAGACAATTCCAGGACATCAATTTATCACCACCACTTTCCGCTGAGAGAGTCGCCCTGCCGCTCACATCAGCGTGAACTTGTAACCAACACGGTGATCTCTTCGAACTTCCTTGTGGGGATTGTCAAATCACCGCGCTGACAGACTACATCGCGAGATCGCCGTGAGGGTTAGCCTTCACAGCGGGTGCATAAGGTTATCACTCTGGACAACGGGGCTATCGTCATCGAGCCAAACACAATTTTCGGGCTACACCGACCTACTTACAAAACGATCCCTCCACAACGCGCCCGGATCCCCGACATCGGTTCTCCAAATGCATTCCGCTTCTTCGAATAGTCGTTCGAGCGCAAACAGGGCCACCGCACGCAAGCAGTCGGAAGTTAAAATGGTACACACGCCGGCAAACAACACTCTTCCAATCAGCGGACGCGATCATCGTCTTGATCTGTTTCGCGGCATCGCTAACTGGGCGATCTTTCTTGATCATATTCCAAACAACGTTGTCGCGTGGATCACGATCAGAAACTACGGCTTCAGTGACGCGGCTGAGCTTTTCATCTTTATGTCAGGATATATGACATCGCTGGTTTGCACGAATATTATGCGGCGGCGCGGCTTTGTTGCGGGAATGTCCTGGTTGATGAAGCGCGTCTGGCAGCTTTACGTCGCTCACATTTTCTTGTTTGTGTTGTATGCGGCCATGATCGGCCATATCGCACAAAGTTACGATAATCCTACGCTCATAAATGAATTCAATATTGCCGGTTTGGTGAGCAACCCTTTCGACGTCCTTACCCAGGGCTTGCTCCTCCGTTTCAAGCCCCTTAACATGGACGTTCTCCCCCTCTACATTGTCCTTTTGGCAGGTATCTTGCCAATTTTATGGCTCATGTTGCGGTTGCCCGATGCTACGATGTTGGGATCATTGTATCTCTACCTCGCTGCGCGACATTTCGGCTGGAATTTGTCCGCCTACCCCGAAGGAGCATGGTATTTCAATCCCTTTACGTGGCAGCTGCTGTTCGTTCTTGGCGCATGGTTTGCTGTGGGCGGCGCAAAGCGATCACGCCGTCTCATTCGTTCACGAAGTCTTCTTTATGTTGGAGTCGTCTATTTGCTATTTTCATTCGCAATGACGATGGCCGGTCATATCCCGAATCTGGCGAATGAATTTCCAAAATGGCTCTTTGACGCATTCAATCCAAATGACAAGACCGACCTCGCTCCTTACCGCGTGATCCATTTTGCGTTCATTGCACTGTTGGCGACACGGCTTCTGCCCGTGAACTGGAGCGGCTTGCAATGCAGTATTCTTCAACCTCTGATCAAATGCGGAGAACAGTCTCTCCATGTCTTTTGTTCAGGAATTATCCTGTCATTCTTGGCCCATTTCGTATTGGAGTCAGGCTCGCAGACCGTGTTGGCACAAATCCTCGTCAGTGTAGCTGGACTTTCGATAATGACGGCAATTGCGTACTTCGCGTCTTGGTCCAAGACGTTCGATAAGCCACGATCGCTCGCATTTTTAGGGCACTCCGGGAGCGATGTGATCGAGACCGCTGACAGCGATGATGCTGAAGTGCGCTCCAAAACCGTACTTGCCTGGAGCGACCCGACTTTTCTTACGAAAGGTAAGAACGGCGGGTACGTGGGGATCGGCAGTCGCAAAAACGTTCACTTGAAGTGTCAATAGCTGGCCGTGATATCCTACTGATCGCCGGCAACGGCGGCTTCAATGCTCTGCGCTGATAAAATCGCGAACAATTTCTCGCAGGTTGGTTACGCAATGATTGATACTCGGTCGGGTGGAAAGGTAATGTCGCAAACGACACTAGGATCGCGCGTTCACGAGACACGACGCCTTCTCTCCGGACCGACAGCCACAATTTACCCGGCAACGTTTTTCCTGAGCCTCAGGGTCAATGTCTGTCGTCAGAATCGGTTTTGTGAACACCAGTTTTGACATTTGAACTGCCCGTGTCGTTCTGATTGCCACCCATATTTTTCATGCACAACATCATGATTGCACACGGCAGCAAGAACAGCAGTGGCAGCAGTTTTCCAGCGCTCTGCGTGCCGAACGCGCCACTGAACACAAGGATCGCACCGACGAAAACGACCGCGCAGACCGCAAGCCCGCTCCATCCACTGAGCCAACCTCGCTTTCTGCCGGCCGCCGGAGAGCCAGAAGATCGGGTCGTCAGATTTCTATTCAGTTCCATTGTTTCATCTCCTTTCAAGAGGACAATGTAATCTCTCCAACAATTGGAAGGTCAGGGTGCTGGTTCTCGGCCTCGACGCTCCATTGGACGACAACTGGAGTGGGCCCCTGGTGCCGGACAGAAATCAGACTACTGATTTGACCATGGCCGGGTATGTTGCTCCTCGAACTGCACGGGGCTGATGTAGCCGAGCGCGGAATGCAGGCGGCGTTGATTGTAAACGTCGTCGATGAACCTGGGAAGCTGCTCGGCGATGTCGTCGAAGGTCTCGAATGCCATCGGATAGACCGCCTCGACTTTGAGTGTCTTCATGAAGCTCTCCGCCTTGGCGTTATCGTACGGGTTTCCGCGCCGGCTCATCGAGCCGACTAAGTTATGGGCCGCCAGCAATGCTTGATAGATACCAGATGCGTATTGCGATCCGCGGTCCGAATGATGAATGCATCCTGGTCGCGGACGCCGTCGCTCGATCGCCACCTTCAGCGCCGCGAGCGCGAGCCGCGCGTCGATCGACCTGCCGATCGCATAGCCGACGACGCGGCGTGACCAGGCGTCGAGGATGATCGCCACATAGGCAAAGCCGCCGATGATGGCGACGTAGGTCAGGTCCGCTACCCAGAGCTGGTCCGGGCCATCAAGGATGATATCCTTCGAACGATCCGGGAAGATGGGCTGATCATGGTCGCTGTCGGTGGTGGCGATATAACGCCTGCGGCGGCGCGGCTGAAGATCGTGCTCGCGCATCAGGCGCTTGATCCGCTTGTGGTTGGCGATCACGCCTCGATGGCGAAGCGCCGCCTGCACGCGGCGCCAGCCATAGGCTTCGAACTCGTCGCAGATCGCGGTAATCGCGTTCAACAGCTCGACATCGCCAGTGCGCGCCGCAGGCGCATCATAATAGGTTGATCGCGCGATGCCCATCAGCCGGCATCCTTCAGCGATGGACAGGCCGCGGGGCCGGTGATCACGGATGTAGTCGCGCTTCTCTGCCGGGGTACGTTTTTCAGAGCCCCTTTTAAAAACTCCAGTTCGAGCGCCTGACGGCCGACCAACCGCTCGAGCGCGGCGATGCGCGCTTCATATTCCTGGACCAGATCCGCAGCGCGCGCGTCGTCGCCCAGCGCGCCGGCCTCGTACTTTTCGACCCAGATACGGATCAGGTTACGCGAAAGGTCGTGGCGCTTGGCCAGGCCGTGAAGCGTCTCGCCACTCAGAAATTCCTGGGCGACCTGGCGCTTAAACTCAACGCTGTGGGATCGGTGTCTCGGCATGGGCTTTTCTCCAAAAGCCCGGCCACCCAGTCAATTCAACTCTGCTTACCTGTCCGGCACCAGGGGCCCACTCCAAACACTGGTCAGATTGAGCGGTCCTTTGCCGCCTTCAAAGCATCCGTCGAAACGAGTAGTTTCTAAAGGCTACGCGCCAACCGCGGTGATCCGGCCAGAACATCGGCACCCGTCTTTGGTAGCTCCGATATTTATCACCGTACTGTTGGATCATCTGCTTCTCCTCCATTCTGGCCAGGAGCCAGTACGCGCCGACGATGATAGGGAAGGCCGTCAGTGAGAATAGCGTTGGCCAATGCACAACACTTTCGCCAAACAGCGCCAGAAAGATGCCAGCGTATTGTGGATGGCGCATCAAGCTGTAAGGGCCACCCCTGGCGAGCCGCCCTCTCGCTCTCGCTCGATACACTTCACGCCAGCCGGCGATGATCAGAGCGGCTCCAAAAAAGACAACAGTGTAACCGAGAGCCATGGAAGCTGGCATTACCCACCAACTGCCCGTCAGATAAACCCAGAGATTGCCATCCCAAAGATTTCCCGCGACGTCCAGATTGAAGACTCGGGCTAATAGGTAAATCGTGAGGGGAAATCCATACATCTCGGCATAAAATGCGATGACGAATGCCTGCACGATTCCAGCGCGAGTCCACTCCCGCCAGCCCTTCGGCACGACAAGGCGGTAGAAACACCACGATACGACAACGATTGAAATCGTGGCTCCTCCCCAGAGTATATTTTCGTTCATTTATCTGCCTCGTACCGATTCTTGATCGGCCAAAACGCCCCGTCTCCTGACGCGCGCGTTTGTCTCTGCAATCGCCGCGTTTATGGACGGCCATCCGATGGCCTCAACGCGATGCCCGACCCCGCGTTTTAATCAATGAGTCGGAACAATAGAAGCAGTGCATATCGTTTCTTTTCTCGGCTCCCGCCCGAAACGACAAAGCTATGCGTCCTCACCGCTCGCGGCCCGTCTTTTCGCGAACCTCGATCGCTCCTCGCGCGCCTGTTATTAAGTTAGTTCGAACAGAGCGAACGCATGGTTACAGGCCGTCGTCGGATTCTTTGAACATCGGCTTCAAACCCGTCATCGCAGGAACGCCCCGCGCCGGCTTGGCTCATGCCGGCCTCTCCAGCCCCGCGAACGATTAGGCCATGGAGCATGCTATGGCGTTGTCCTCTGGGCTCCCAAGCGGAAACCGCTGGCACATTTCCGTCGAACGAGACTATACTGTCGTTACAATAGTGTGGTGTGGCCTTCACGAAGCGAGGTCGCCATGTTCCAGCGAAACCGGAAAACCGAAGCTTTCGTCGATTTCATCAATCTCGCATTGGGCGGCTTTCTGATCTTGTCGCCGTGGTTACTCGGATTCAAATCGCAACTCGGATGGCACACATCATGGATGGCCGGCGCCGCCATTGGCGTCGTCGCAATCTTTTCGATTGCCGACCTTTTTGACACCGTTTCAATTCCGGCGTTTTTCGAATCGGAAGAATGGATCAATCTGACGATCGGATCGTGGTTGGCAATATGCCCGTGGGTCCTCAACTTCAACGACGATACCATGGCGATGCAGGTGCATCTCGTGGTGGGGATCGTCGTCGCAGCCATTGGCGCGGTCGAGCTCTGGGTGATCCATCACCGCCCCGCGGAAAAGGAGCGTGATAAGCTTTGTTGAATTCCAAGACAGGACGAAATTGCAAGTAGTCGCGCGGGGGAGCCTACAATGCGGAAGGGTGTACTGCTCGGACTGGTCGTTTTGGTGTTTTCGGTCGGCGGCGCGGCGGGTGCAGATTTGACGACGAAGGCGCGCACTTCCGTACCCGCGTTGCCGTCCTGGTGGGATACCGTCACCATAACCGGCCATGTGCAAGCGGGGATCACCTTCAATGAGGGGCCTTCCGGCGGCATTAATTTTGGCCACCTCTTCACCGATAAGGCCAATTCCCTGTTGATGAACCAGGCGCTGCTGACGGTTCAGCGTCCGCTCGATCCCAAAGCGAGCGGATACGATTTCGGATTCAAGTTCCAGGCGATGTACGGCTCGGATGCCCGGTACACGCATTTTCTGGGTGAGTTCGATCAATCGATCAGCGGCCGCAATCAGTTTGACATCGTCGAGGCCCACGCTCTGTTTCATTTGCCGTGGCTCACGTCGGGTGGCGTGGATGTGAAGGTCGGACAATACGTAACCCTGGAAGGCGCCGAAGTTATTTACGCGCCGGACAATGCGCTCTACTCGCACTCCTACATCTTCAATTTCGGCATTCCGTTCAAGCACACCGGGATCATGACGACCACCCATCTAACGCACCTCCTCGATGTTTATGCTGGCATCGACACCGGTGTGAATACAACCTTCGGCAACAGGTTCGACCGCTTCAATGGCGGCGACAACAACACGGCTGCGGCGTTCCACGGTGGGATCGGACTCAATTTGATGGACGGCGCGCTGACCGTGCTGGCGACGACCCACATCGGCCCGGAAAATCCCAATGTCTCGTCGGCCGTGCTTGCGGGTGTCAATCCGAATAGGGCTCTGCGTTATCTCAACGATGTGACGATCGTCTGGAAGGCAACCGACAAGCTCACGCTCACCACCGACCTGAACTATATTCGTGAGGACGGCTTCAACGCGGTCGGAAGCGGCGTCGCGCAATACGTCACCTATGCCCTCAACGATTGGCTCAAGATCACCGGACGCGGAGAAGTCTGGCGCGACAACAGTGGTTTCTTCGTTGCCGCATTCCCCGGCAACCTAGACTTTGTCAGGGTCGAGCATGGCAATCCGTTGGGTACGGCGATCGGCGGCGGCGCGACCACCTACGGCGCCCTGACGGTCGGACTTGCGATCAGGCCCCCGGTACCCAAAGAATTCGACGGCCTGGTTGTCAGGCCCGAAGTTCGTTACGATACTTCGTTGAACGGAACGACG
>CALRXG020000311.1:0-8628 GCA_943372075.1 Bordetella parapertussis
GTATTCACCTGGACCGAGTGGGCCGCAGCGCTTGCCGACCAGATCAAGCGCGCGCAGGCGGCCGGCGATCCCGACACCGGCGAGACCTACTACCAGCATTGGCTGGCGACACTCGAACACCTGGTGGCCGCCAAGGGCGTGACGACGAAGGACACGCTGCATCGCTACCGCGACGCCTGGGACCGCGCCGCCGACCGCACCCCGCACGGCAAGCCGATCGAGCTGACGGCCGGGGATTTCGCGTAGCATTCACAGCTGTCGGCGCGGCGAAAGCATATGGCTATCAACTGCGCGACTTCTGAATAATCGAAAAATAAGGCTGATTTGCCCGACGTGTCAAGCGATCCCTGTCGAGCGCCGACAGCTGACGGCTGCTTTGCATGGGGTTGTTTTCAATATATTCGCGGCGTGCCCCTGCGACGCGGCGCTGTAGGCAGTGCTGGGACCTGTAGCGTCGAGCAAATCAGCGATCGGCGCCGCCGCCCTGCGCGACATATTCGCGCCAGCCCTTGGCGCGCAGGCTGCAGGCCGGGCATTCGCCGCAGCCATAGCCCCAGTCGTGCTGCGCGCCGCGTTCGCCGAGATAGCAGGTGTGGGAGTGTTCGCGGATCAGATCGACCAGCCCTGCCCCGCCGAGCTCGTGCGCGAGCCGCCAGGTGGCGGCCTTGTCGAGCCACATCAGCGGCGTGTGCAGCTCGAAATCCCGGGCCATGCCGAGGTTGAGCGCCGATCGCAGCGCCTTGATGGTCTCGTCGCGGCAGTCCGGATAGCCGGAATAGTCGGTCTCGCACATGCCGCCGATGATGTGGCGGATGCCGCGCCGATAGGCCAGCGCCGCGGCGAAGGTCAGGAACACCAGATTGCGGCCGGGCACGAAGGTGTTGGGCAGACCGTCTGCGCCCATTTCGATGGCGACGTCGCGGGTCAGCGCGGTATCGGAGATCTCCGACAGCGTCGGGATCGCGAGTGTGTGGTTGTCGCCGAGTTTTGCTGCCCAATCCGGCCGCACAGACCTGATGCCGTCCAGCAGGCGGTCGCGGCAGTCGAGCTCGATCGCGTGGCGCTGGCCATAGGTGAAGCCGAGCATTTCGACACGCGCGAAGCGGTCCAACGCCCAGGCAAGGCAGGTGGTGGAATCCTGGCCGCCGGAAAACAGCACCAGCGCCGTCTCGGAATTGTTCTGATGGGTCATGGAACGGGCTTTACCACTCCTGGAAGCCACGGCCAATCGGTGGACAGCGCCGTGATTCCGGCGCGTTTTTCTGGGATCGGCGGGGCCGATTTGGCATAACGCGTCTACCCTTCACAGTCCGGTGTCCCATGACCCCTTCCCGCGACATTTCCCGCCTGATCGAGATCATGGCCGCGCTGCGGACGCCGGTGACCGGCTGCCCCTGGGATCTCATCCAGAACTTCGAGACCATTGCGCCCTACACGATCGAGGAGGCCTACGAGGTCGCGGACGCCATCACGCGCGGCGATTTCGAGGACCTGCGCGACGAGCTCGGCGATCTCCTGCTCCAGGTGGTCTATCACGCGCAGATGGCCGAGGAGCGGAACGCGTTCGCGTTCGGCGACGTCGTCGAGGCGATCACGAAAAAGATGATCCGCCGCCATCCGCATGTGTTTGCCGACAAGGACGGCAACATCCAGCCCGCCGGCGTCAAGAGCGCCTGGGAGCGCATCAAGGCCGAGGAGAAGGCCGAACGCGCCGCGCGGCGGCCGCCGGAGGAGACCGCCCACAAATCGCTGCTGGCCAGCGTGAAGGCGGGCCTTCCTCCCCTCACCCGCGCGATCGAGTTGCAGCGCAAGGCGTCCACCGTCGGCTTCGACTGGAACGATCCGCGCGCCGTGCTCGCCAAGATCCGCGAGGAAGCCGACGAGATCGAAGCCGCGCTCGACCGCAACGACAGGCAGGAGATCGCCGAAGAGACCGGCGACCTGATGTTCGCGCTGGTCAACCTCGCCCGCCACGTCGACGCCGACCCGGAGACGGCGTTGCGCGCGACCAACGCCAAATTCGAGCGTCGGTTTGCCTATATCGAGAAGGCGCTGGCGGCGAAGGGCCGTTCGCTCGACGACGCGACGCTGGAGGAGATGGATGCGTTGTGGAACGAGGCGAAGTCCGCCACACGGCCGGCCGACAACGCCTCACGATGATCGTGGACTGAACACGCCGATCCGCTGACCGGTGAAGCTTCCGACCCAGATTTGCTCGCCAACCAGCATGGCTCCCGTCGCGCCGCCGAAGCCCTCGGTCGCCGCGTCTGCCTCGTCCATCGTGATCAGGGATTCGAACGTGAGGCTGACCGGATCGAGCCGACCGACCCTGAATGCCAGCGGACAGCGATCGCCGCGCGCTTCGCAGCCGAACAGGACCTCCGGCCGCGTGGATTGCCCCGCGAGGAGAAGACGCCCGTCGGCAGTCCAGCGCAAATTGTCAGGCAGGAAATCCGTCGCGGCGCTTGCGACCACCCGACCGTCGTGATCGAGCCGCCAGATGCGACGCGCGGCCCATTCGCAGACGATGACGAAACCATCGCGCGACACGGCAATGCCGTTGGCGCCGGACATCGGCTGATCGCCGAAGCGGCCCCAGCCATTCGCCAGCGACCAGCGCCATACCTGCCCGGTCGGCTCGGCGCGGGCAAACCGCGACAACAACTCGCGGTCGGTCGGATCGAACATGCTGGTCATGACGAAGCCGCCATCCGGCAGAGGCGCCACCGCGTTGGCCGACGTCCGCGGCGGCTGCACCAGCCGCTCCCCCGCTGCGATGAAAGGCCCTTCCTCGCCGAGCTCGAGCACCAGCCGGTCGATTGCTTCGCCGCCACCGTGATCGACCACCAACAGCTCGAACGCAGCATCGGCCAGGCGCCGCGTCGCGATTCCGTGCGGATCGAAGACGTCAGGTCCGAGCCGCGCCTGCTGTGCGGCAGGCGCCCAACGCAGCTCCGTGGCGTGTGAAGGCCGCGCCGCATCGACCTTGAAAAGGCCGCCGGCATGGTCCGCAGATCGCATGCAGCTGACAATGATCCAAGACGTTCCCGGCAACTCGACCAGGTCCTCTGGATGCCATACGCCGTCGACAAATCCGCTCAGTTGGTAGCTTGCATGATCGGTGTGGGAATCTCGTGCCATCGTTCGCGCCTCGGTGAATTCGATGGAAACGAGCATAGAAAACCGGTGGCCGCCGATCATCGGGCAGAAACTCGCGACATCAGCGACCGGAATTCGCTAATCTGCCGCCATGGAAGACCCTCCGTCACTCACCACCTTCGTCACCGTCGCCGAGACGCTGAGCTTTGCGGCCGCCGCGCGAAAGCTCGGGTTGTCGCCATCCGCAACCGGAAAGGCCATCGCCGCGCTCGAGGCGCAGCTCGGCCTGCGCCTGTTCACGCGCACGACGCGGCGGGTCAGCCTGACGCCCGAAGGCGAGCTGCTGCTCGCCCGCGCCCGACGGCTGCAAGACGACTGGCGCGAGACCACCGAGTTGCTGTCCGCATCGGCCGGCGAGCCGCAGGGCCTGCTGCGCATTAGCCTTCCGGCCGTCGGCTATCGTTTCCTGTCGCCGCATCTCGAGGATTTCACACGGGCGCATCCGAAGATCCGGCTCGATCTGGATTTCGATGACCGGATCAGGGACCTGGTGACGGAAGGTTTTGACCTTGCGATCCGCAGCGGCGCCCAGCCTGATTCAGGCATGATGTCGCGCAAGCTGCCGCCGTTCCTGCTGTCGGTTTATGCCGCGCCGTCATACCTCGCCGCATACGGAGAACCTCGCGATCGCGCCGCGCTGTCGGCGCATCGCCTGATCCGCTTTCGCCATCCTGATACGGACGTGCTGCAACCATGGCATTTCGCCAGCGGCACGCATGCTTCGGTCGAAGCTGCGCCACCGCATGTCATCTGCTCGAACATCGAAGCGGTGCGCGCGGCGACGATCGCGGGCCTCGGCCTCGCCTGGGCTCCCGATTTCCTGATGCGCGATGCGGTGGACGCCGGGCGGCTGCGTAGCGTGTTGCCGGCCGAGGCGGTCCAAGCCGCATTCTGGCTGCTTTGGCCGGCCGGCCGCTACGGTTCGGCGCGGCTGCGCGCCTTCATCGATTTTGCGGCCAGCAGGCTGTTCGCGGCGTGAGACCGCCTATAGCAGTGTCCCACGCAGGATCACGGCAGCAACGCCGAAATAGATCACGAGCCCCGTCACGTCGACCAGCGTCGCAACGAACGGCGCAGATGCGCTTGCCGGATCGAATCCGATGCGCTTGAGGATGAACGGCAGCATCGATCCGCACAGCGAGCCGAAGGTGACGATGCCGACAAGGGCCGCGCCGACGGTGGCGGCCACCAGCACCCAATGCGGGCCGTAGTCGAACAGGCCCATCGTCTGCCAGAGCGTGATCCTGACAACGCCGATCAGACCCAGGATGGAGCCGAGCACGATGCCGGTCGGCAGTTCGCGCACCGCGACGCGCCACCAGTCGCGCAGCCGCACCTCGTGCAGCGCCAGCGAGCGGATCAGAAGCGAGGTCGCCTGCGAGCCGGAGTTGCCGCCGGAGCTCATGATCAGCGGGATGAAGAGCGTCAGCACGATCGCCTTCTCGAGCTCGCTCTGGTACGACTGCATCGCGGTCGCGGTCAGCATTTCCGACAGGAACAGCGCGCACAGCCAGCCCGCGCGCTTCTTGATCATCTCGCCAAAGCCGATCCGCAAGTACGGCTCGTCGATCGCTTCCATGCCGCCGAACTTCTGGGCGTCCTCGGTCGATTCCTCGACGATGGCATCGATCACGTCGTCGACCGTGACGATGCCGAGGATATGGCCGGGGCCGTCGACCACGGCGACGGCGAGCAGATCGTAACGCGAGATCAGCCGCGCCGCCTCCATGCGGTCGGCTTCGGGGGCGATCATCAGCGGCTTCCGCGCCGGCGCCGCGGTCAGCACGTTGGCGTGCGGGTCGGCCGAGATCAGGCGGCGCAGCGGCACCGCCTGGATCAGGGTCTTCTTGACCGGATCGACCACGAAGATCGAATAGACCGTCTCGCGGGTACGCTCGACCATCCGGATGTGATGCAGCACCTCGGCGATGGTCCAGTTCGCGGGCACGCTGACGAACTCGGTCGTCATGATGCTGCCGGCGCTGCGTTCGGGATAGGCCAATAGCCCCGAGATGACGTTGCGGGTCTCCGGATTGAGGCCGTTCAGCAGCGTGGTGCGCAGCGGCTCGACCAATTCCTTGAAGATGTCGGCGGCGCGGTCGTCGGAGACGCCGGATAGCAAGGAAACGGCGGTGTCCTGCGGCAGCTCGGCCAGGATTTCACAGGTGTTGTCTAGCCCGGGCAGGTCGAGCACCTCGATTGCCTTCTCGGCGGGCAGCGAGCGCAGCAGCTTGGCTGCGTCCGCCGGTTCCCGGGCGTTAAGGGCATCGACGATCTCGGGGGCCCGCACATGGGCAAGATCCCCGTTCTGGCCGGCGAGCATCTCCTTCGTGTTGATTTCGCTGGAGTCCTGCATCGATTGCCCTCGCCTTTGCGTCCAGCAGCGCAATGAACCAAGGCGGAGCAGATTTCAAACGGAAAGTGCGGCGGCACGTCGCAGGCCCACCGCAGTGAGGCCATGTCACGGCCCCGTCATATTTCAGGGGGTGCCCGGTCGCGCGCCGGAGGGCCGGTCAGGCCCGGCTGAACAGTTTCGCCGCGTCTTCCACCGCCTGGCGCGCAGCGGCGTAGTCAGGCGTTTCGTTGTCGTCACTGAAGCCGAAATAGTCGTTTTCGCCGACCGGCTGAACGACGATGCCGTCGCGCCGGCCGAGGACGCTGAGGTTACGGTAGAAGACGCCGTAACTGACATCCGGCTGAGGGATCAGCCAGGCGATCTGGCCGCGCACCGGAACGATGCTCTCGTCACGAAACAACGCCCGGGCGCCGTAGCCGGTGCAATTGACAATGACGGTCTCGCGGATCTTCGAAAGATCGGACGGCGCGTGCAGCTCGATCGGCACGAACAGTCCCCCGGCGCGCTGAAACTCCGCCTCGAGTTCACGGTAGAGATCCGTGACGTTGTAGGTGAGCGAGGCGCTCTTCCAGGCGTATGGCGCGGGAAACGGATTCGATCCGGCAGCCAGCAGGTCCCAGCGCGGCGTGAGCGACCGGATGCGACTGCGCAATTCGAGGAATTTCTTCTGGCCGTCGGCCGAGGCATGTTGACGCCGGTGCGGACGGCCGTCGGCGTCGGGAGCATCGTCGGAGAGCAGATAGCGATCCGTCCATTCGATCGGATTACCGGCAAGGCCGAGATAGCTTTGATGGCAGGCAAAGGTCGTGCGCGCCATCCGCTCCCAGCGGTCGGCGAAATCCGGCGCGACGTCGGCCTCCATCGCGATGCGCGAATCCGGCGACCAGTCCCCGGTCGCGCGCGCCGAGCGCACCTGGGGGAAACGCTCCTTGGCATAGATCGTGACGGTGGCGCCCATCCGCTGGGCCGTGATCGCGGTCGTCAGACCGATCGCGCCGGCGCCGAGAACGGCGATGTTGCGCGTGCTCAACTGCAGAGCGAGCGGCACCGCCTCCTGCGCGGCGCCCCAGGACAACGACCAACCGCTTCCGCCGTGGCCATAGTTGTGGACGACATATTTCGTGTCGATCCATCCCGCCTCGATGCGCGGGCCGGCGGCGCGGAAGGGACGCAGGCACACGGTGACGCGGAACATGCGGTCCGGACGCGCAAGGACCGGCCGGAGCGCGAGGGCGTCGGCGAACGCCGCGTTGTCAGCGGCCCCACGCGTTGAAATCCCTGCGACCGCGGCACTCGCCAGGCCGCCGCCGAGAAATGTCCGACGATTGAACATCGATCCCCTTGCCGCAGCGGACTTCCGGGACGCTACGTCCCGTGCGGCAGAGCATCGAATCGTGACATGACGATGTCGCGCTTCGTCTCGTCGACGCGCACGGTCATGTCGAACCGTTCGCCGTGCAGCTCCTTGCTCAGGACCTCGGCATTGCGATGCAGCCAGCTGATCCCAGCGCCATCGGCGGCGTCGATCGACAGATTGAGCGTGATGCGCTTGGCCGCGAGGCGATCCTCGATCGCGCTCAGCAATGCGTCGATCCCCTCGCCGGTCACGGCCGAGACCAGGAAGCACGGCCGCTCCGGCGGCCGGCGCGCGGCGATGTTGCGGAGGTTGTCCCGCTCCTCGGGATCGAAACGGTCGATCTTGTTCCAGACCTCGATGATGCGCTGGCCACCGTCGGCGTCGGCATCGATGCCGAGCTGGCGCAGCACGCCCTCGACATCGCGCTCCTGCGCCTCGGCATCCTCGTGCGAGATGTCGCGGACATGCAGGATGATATCGGCCTCCAGCACCTCTTCGAGCGTGGCGCGAAACGCGGCCACCAGCTGGGTCGGCAGATTGGAGATGAAGCCGACGGTGTCCGACAGCATCGCCTTGCCGCCATGCGGCAGGCTGAGCGCGCGGAGCGTCGGATCGAGCGTCGCAAACAGCATGTCGGCAGCCTGCACGTCGGCGCGGGTCAGGCGGTTGAACAGGGTCGACTTGCCTGCATTGGTGTAGCCGACCAGCGCCACCACGCGGTACGGCACGCGCTGACGGCCGGCGCGGTGCAGCCGCCGTGTCGCCTGCACCTTCTTCAACTCGCCTTCGAGCTTGGTGATGCGCTCGCTGATCAGGCGGCGGTCGGCCTCGATCTGGGTCTCGCCGGGACCACCCATGAAGCCGAAGCCGCCGCGCTGGCGCTCCAGATGGGTCCAGGACCGCACCAGACGGCTGCGCTGGTAGTTGAGATGGGCAAGCTCGACCTGCAGCGCGCCCTCCTTGGTCTTGGCGCGGCGGCCGAAGATTTCCAGGATCAGGCCGGTGCGGTCGAGCACCTTGGTGCTCCAGGCCTTCTCGAGGTTGCGCTGCTGGATCGGCGACAGCGCGCAATCCATCACCACGAGCTCGACCTCGTTGCTGGCGACGAGGCCGTTGATCTCCTCGACCTTGCCCTTGCCGAGATAGGTGGCGGGCCGGATCTGGCTGATCGGCGCGACGACGGATTCCACCACGGTGAGCTCGATCGCAGCGGCGAGGCCGGCGGCCTCCTCGATTCGCGCTTCATAGTCGCGGACAGAGGACTCTGTTTGCGCATCACCGTCGCCGCGGCGCGTGCGCATGTACGGGCCGATGACGATCACCCGCCCGGTGCTAGCGTCCCCCGCCGACCCGGGCCTAGACTTGGTCCGGTCGGCGCCCCCTTCACGATTGAAGGGTTCCAATCACTTCACTCTCAAGCCGGTGCGTCCTCACCACCCTCGAACAGCTGAATCGGAGCCCCAGGCATGATGGTCGAGATTGCGTGCTTGTAGACCAGCTGCGAATGACCATCGCGCCGCAACAGCAAGCAGAAATTGTCGAACCAGGTGACAATGCCCTGCAGCTTTACTCCGTTGACCAGAAATATCGTCAGTGGCGTTTTTGTTTTACGAACGTGATTAAGGAAGGTGTCTTGTAGATTTTGTGCGCGGTCTGCCGCCATTGTTTTTGTCCCGCAAGCTTGTGCTTCTTTTTATTGAACCGGTTGCTGCTCTCTGACGGAGCCTCCTCCGGCTGCCCGCCTGCCCTGAGATCC
>CALRXG020000312.1:0-8621 GCA_943372075.1 Bordetella parapertussis
CTCCATGATGAGGTACTCCGACTGATGAAGTCCGCCGAAGCTTTCGCCCGCGAGCGCAAGGCCGCCGCATCGCTTGCCATCATCTTCGCATTCGGTACGGCGCTGACGGGCACGATCGCCCCGGCCGCGGCGCAAGACAAGCGTGCGCCGGCGCAACGCCCTGCCGCCACGCAGGCCGTCGCCGCGCAGATGAAGAACGCCATCGTACTGACGCGCAGCGGCAAGATCGAGGCCGGCGCCGCGCAGCTCAATGCCGCGCTCGATGCCGCGGACAGGCTCGACGATGCGCAGTTCGTCATGGAGCAATATTACGACGCCACCGCGACACTGCGCGCGGTCAAGCGCGACGACCTTGCTGAAAAACTGTTCGTGCGCGCGTTCAAGAGCAAGGCGGCCGCGCAAACGCCGCCCGGCATCGCCGACGTCCTGCTGGAATACGCCATCCTGCTGTCCGACCATGCCAGGATCGCGGAAGCGGTGCCGCTCTACATGAAGGGGATCGCGGCCTTCAACGCCTATTGGGGCGAAGGCTCCGAGGAATCGCTGATCGCCAACGACAAGCTTGCGGTGGCGCTGTCGGCCAACGGCTCGGCGGCGTCGGCGACCAATCTGGGCCGGCACAATTTCGAGCGCTCGGAGAAAGCGCTGGGGCCCGACCATCGCACCACCGCGAAGCTCGCCAACAATTACGCCGACATGCTGCGCGAGATCGGCGCGCCGGCCAAAGCGCTCGAGCTCGATCTGTTCGCAATCGAGAAACGCGTCAAGCGTTACGGCGAGAACCATCTCAATACGCTGGTGACGGTCAACAATGCCGGCCAGGATTTCCTCAATCTCGGCCGCTTCGACGACGCCCGTCGCTATTTCCGCCGCCACCGCACGATCGCGGTCGCGATGGCGCCGAAGGATCCGAGCTTCGCCGGACAGGCGGATGCCTGGCTGTTCTACACCGACATGGTCGCCGCCGGCGACGCCGCGATCTCGCCCGCCGACCTGACCCGGCTGGAGGCGATCGTCGCCAATGAGGAGAATTTCGCCGACTTCCTGCGCATCAAGGCCGCGGTGCTGGCCGCCGGCAAGCGCGAGCAGCGCGGCGAGCCGGATGCCGGCATGCGGCTGCGCGAGACCGCGCTTGCGATCTCGACCCGCGCCTTCACCGCGCAGCATCCGATCTCCTTCGAGATCAAGCTCGGCATCGCGGTTGCCCTGATCGCGACCGATCCGAACCGCGCGGTGCAGAACTTCACCGCGCTCGACCGCGAGATGTTCGCGTGGATGAAGCGCGAGGTCGGCACCGCAGGCGATCGCGCCGTCGCCGAGGCGATCCGCGCCCACGCCGACCATCTGCTGTTCGCGTTCGGCCGCTTCGCCACTGGCGCCGGATCGTCCGTGGCACAGCCGGCCTTTGCCGCCGCGGTGCTGCGCTGGAAGACGCTCGGCGGCGGCGACGCCACGGCGCTGCGCCGGCTCGAGACCCAGGTGGCGGGCAAGGACGAGGAGACTGCGACGCTGGTGCGCGCGGCGCTGCGGCTGAACGGCGAGAAGCAGGAGTTGTTCTCGTCGGGCAATATCGACGACTGGGCGCGATCGGTGTGGGGGCGACAGGACGCCGCCGAGAAGGCCCTGAACAAGCGGCTCGATGCGATCGGCGTGAAGCTGCCGCAGGACCCGATCCGCCCGTCGCAGCTGCTGGCGGGCAATGAAGCCGTCATCAACTACTTCATCACCCGGCAATGGAAGGCGGATCGTCAATCGAAGCAGCCGCTTGCCGCCAGCGTGCTCTACGCCATCGTCGAGACCGCGCAGAGCGAGCCGCGCGTGGTCGATCTCGGCGATCCCGGCAAGATGGTCGACACCGCCGTGCGGACCGAGATCGCGCGGCTGCGCGCGACGCGGGCGACGATGCCCGATCTCGACGCCAGGGGGCTCGATGGCAAAGGCCGCTTCCAGAACCTCCGCGAGCGGCTGTTCGCGCCGCTGGAGCCGGCCCTGAAGGACAAGACCACGCTCTACGTGGTGCCGGACGGCTTCCTGTTCGCGGTGCCGTTCTCGCTGCTGCCCGGCGCCGATGGCGGGCTGCTGGAAGACAAGTTCGCGATCCGGATGCTGACCAGCCCCGATGCGCTGATCGCGATCCATGCGCGCGAGACGCTCGAGAAGACGGGCGCGATGCTGCTTGCCGGGGGCATCGAATACGGCGTTCCCGGCCCGACGCCGCTGCCCGGCACCAAGACCGAGATCGAGGCGATCGCAAAGCTCGCCCGCGCACGCGGGGCGCCGGTCGAGATGCTGAGCGGCAGCGGTGTCACCGAAAGCGCGCTACGCGACAAGATCGGCAAGGCCCGCATCGCGCATCTGGCGACCCACGGCTTCTATCACGACAGCACGGCCTCCGGCCTGGATACGCTGTGGCAGAGCGGCATCGTGCTGTCGGGCGCCGGCGACAGCCGCTGGCCGCTGCGCGATGACAAGGACGGCTATCTCTATGCCTTCGAGCTGATGGATTGGGACCTGTCCGGGCTCGATCTCCTGGTGCTGTCGGCCTGCGAGACCGGCCGCGGCGACGAGAGCTTCGTCAGCGGTTTGCGCGG
The DNA here is from genome assembly GCA_943372075.1 of Bordetella parapertussis. GTDB lineage: Bacteria > Pseudomonadota > Alphaproteobacteria > Rhizobiales > Xanthobacteraceae > Bradyrhizobium. The sequence continues at coordinate 2,592 of CALRXG020000312.1, forward strand.
CCTGCCGACCGCACTCGGCATCGCCGGCGCCCGGCGCGCGCTGCTGACGCTGTGGCCGGTCGCCGACGAAGGCACCGCGAACTTCACCGTGCGCTTCTACGAGCACCTCGCCGACGGCATGACCTATTCGGATGCGCTTCGCCAGACCCGGCACGATGCGCGCGACGGCAAGGTCGCCGGCGCCAACGACCCCAGCGTGTGGGCGGCCTTCGTGCTGTTCGAAAGCTGAGGCGTATGTGTCGGCGATGTGACCGGGCAGGCGCCGAGCGCCTGCGGGCCGAATTGCGCGCCGCTCTCCACAAGGGCCCGGCGCCGCAGGCCAGACCGGCGAGAGGGTGCGGCGATTTGCTTTGACAGCGGCGTCCTGATCGAGGACAAGCCACCCATGCCGAAAAAACCCGGGACCAATCCCAAAGGCGAATTCGCCTTCTTCAACGTGTTCTATGAAGACGGCTCGCAGCGCTCGAACCGCCGCGTGCCGTCGGAACTGCTGGGCGGGCTCGACGGCGACGAGCCGGTGCGCGCCTTCCTGCGCGACCAGGACCGCGAGATCGCCGAAAAGGGCGGCCGCCCGCCGCTCGAGATCAAGACCATCGAGCGCGTCGGCGCGAAGAAGAAGTAGCGGCGCGGCGACCTCGCTTACTCCGTTATCTCCTCATTCGTCATTCCGGGGCGGCGCACAGCGCCGAGCCCGGAATCCATTCTACCGCAAAATGTGTGGCCCGATGGATTCCGGGTTCGCGCTTCGCGCGCCCCGGAATGACGATGGGATAGCGATTACTCGACAGACAAAAACGGCGGGCACCAGCCCGCCGTTTTCGTTGAATGAATGCCCGTAGGCCTAGTTATCGAGGAACGACCTGAGCTTGCGCGACCGCGACGGGTGCTTGAGCTTGCGTAGCGCTTTGGCTTCGATCTGGCGGATGCGCTCTCTCGTGACCGAGAACTGCTGGCCGACTTCTTCCAGCGTGTGGTCGGTGTTCATGCCGATGCCGAAGCGCATGCGCAGCACACGCTCTTCGCGCGGGGTGAGCGAGGCCAGCACGCGCGTGGTGGTCTCGCGCAAATTGGACTGGATCGCCGCGTCGATCGGCAGGATCGCGTTCTTGTCCTCGATGAAATCGCCGAGATGCGAGTCTTCCTCGTCACCGACAGGGGTTTCGAGCGACAGCGGCTCCTTGGCGATCTTGAGGACCTTGCGGACCTTCTCCAGGGGCATGCCGAGCTTCTCGGCGAGTTCTTCCGGGGTCGGCTCGCGGCCGATCTCGTTGAGCATCTGGCGCGAGGTGCGGACGATCTTGTTGATCGTCTCGATCATATGCACCGGGATGCGGATGGTGCGGGCCTGGTCGGCGATCGAACGGGTGATCGCCTGCCGGATCCACCAGGTGGCGTAGGTCGAGAACTTGTAGCCGCGGCGATATTCGAACTTATCGACCGCCTTCATCAGGCCGATATTGCCTTCCTGGATCAGGTCGAGGAATTGCAGGCCGCGGTTGGTGTACTTCTTGGCGATCGAGATCACGAGACGGAGGTTGGCTTCCACCATCTCCTTCTTGGCCTGACGGGCCTCGCGCTCGCCCTTCTGCACGCCGTGCACGATCTTGCGGAATTCGCCGATCTCGAGCCCGGTGAGTGCCGCCAGCGACTGGATCTCGTGGCGCAGGTCCTTGATGCGGTCCTTCTCGTGATGGACGAAGTTCTTCCAGCCCTTGGCGGAGAGCTTCGAGACGCGGTTGAGCCAGCGCGGGTCGAGCTCCGAGCCCTGGTAGTTGCGCAGGAAGTCCTCGCGCGCGACGCCGTGGCTGTCGCCGAGGCGCAGCAGGCGGCCCTCGAACGAGACCAGCTTCTTGTTGATGTCGTAGAGCTGCTCGACCAGCGAATCGATGCGGGCCTGGTTGAGGCGCAGCGACTTCACCTCGACGATGATCTCGTCCTTCAGCTTCTTGTACTTGCGCTCCTGCGACGGCGACAGCGACTCGCTCTGCAACTGGTTGGCGATGTCCTGTTCTTGAAGACGGCGCAGCTTCTTGTACTCGGACGCGATCTTGTCGAAGGTCTCGACCACCTTCGGCTTCAGCTCGGCCTCGATGGCGGCGAGCGACATCTGGTTCTCGAACTCGTCGTCGTCCATGTCGCCTTCGGCGGCGGCCTCGGCGGGATCCTTCTCCTCGGTGCCGGCTTCGCCACCGGCGGGCGCGGCACGGAACGGGGTCGGCGACGGCGGCGCAGCAGGCGGCGCGACATGGGCCGGCGCGGCCGCGTCGGCGCCATTGCCATTGGCTTCAGCCGCAGCGCCTTCGGGATTGTTGCCGATCAGATTCGGATTGATGCCGCCCTTCGACTCCGGGCCGGCATAGGTCGCTTCGAGATCGATGATGTCGCGGAGGAAGATCTTGCCTTCGTTGAGCTCGTCGCGCCAGATGATGATGGCCTGGAAGGTCAGCGGGCTTTCGCAGAGGCCCGCGATCATCGCCTCGCGGCCGGCCTCGATGCGCTTGGCGATCGCAATTTCGCCTTCGCGCGACAGCAGCTCGACGGTGCCCATCTCGCGCAGATACATGCGCACGGGATCGTCGGTGCGCTCGCCGGGCTCCGACTTCTTGACCTCGGTGACGGCCTTCTGCGTGACCTCGACGAGCTCGTTGTCGGTCTCGTCCTCGCCGTCGTCCTTCTCGTCCTCGCCTTCGCTGTCGTCAGCCTCGGTGACGTTGATGCCCATGTCGGAGAGCATCGACATGATGTCTTCGATCTGTTCGGGCGACGTGGTGTCGGAAGGCAAGACTTCGTTGAGCTGATCGAAGGTCACGAAGCCGCGCTTCTTGGCCTGCTTGATCATCTTCTTCACCGCGGCATCCGACAGGTCGAGCAACGGCGACGGCGCGTCAGCGGAATCCTTCTCAGGAGCATCCGCCGCCTTGTCGTCTTTTTCCTTGTCCTTAACCTGCAGCGTCTTTGCCTTGGTGGCCATTCACTAAGCTCCCGAAACGCGGTCATGCAAAATGGTGCCACGCACGCACGTTTGCACGCTATCTAGAATTACTCTCGACGCACAAAGGGCGGCGCAAGATTTCGCCACCCCTGTCATCCGTCTCGATGGTTTCCATCTGCAATAGCCGCGAGGCTATTAAGTTTCGCTTAACCCTGTTTTTGCAGCCAAACCATGGATTTGGCGAGTCTTTTTGCGGGTGCGACGAGCGCCGTCCGCAGCATTTTTGTTATCAGACATTACGTTGGAACCGGCCCGACAATTCGCCGAACCCTTCGATCAGGGCTTCGGTCCCATCGGCTTCTGCCATCCGGGCCTGGATATCCTGCAACCATGCCAGATTGGCTTCGCTGGAGTCTTCAGCCAAAGCCGCCTCTGCATCTTTTCTTTCCCTAAGTAAGGCGTGGGTTTTCTGATGCAAGGCAACGAGTTGACGCCAGGTCGATAAAACATCCTCACGCGCGGCGCCAACCTGCGCGCCCCACACCGCCTGGGTCGTGATCCCCCGCTCAACCCTTTGAAGAATCTGCGATAATCCGCCCGCCTCCAGGTCGGCCCGCATCTTCTCGGCCTGCTCCTCGACGTCGGGGGAATGGTGGTGATCGTGGGCGAAGGCCGCGATGATGGCTGCCCTGAGCTTGTGGGCCTCGGGATGGGCGAGTTCGAGCGCCGCCACCTCCTCGAGATGATCATGCAGCAGCCAGGGGTGATTGATCAGGGATTGCAGGATCAGCGCCTCGCGGCGCGAGATCGCGCTGCGCTGGCCGCGCATGATCGGGCTGTTGGCGAGCTGCGGGCTGGCCGCCTGGTAGGGACCCCGTAGAATCCCGGGGGCGCCGCTGCCCTTGATGCCGCCGAACCGGCCGGCTTGGCCACCTTGGGCCGGTCCGCGGGGAGCAAACTGGCGGGGTGATTCGCCGCCGCGCCCGCCGCCGAAACTGCCCCTGCCGAAGCCACCGCCGCGGCCATAGCCGCCGCGGCCGCCCTCGGGAGCGAAGTTGCGTTGCAGCCGCTGCTGCAGGTCCTGCCGGTAATAGCGCCGCACCACCTCGTCGCGGATGCCGTTGGTAAGCTCGCCGATCTTGGCCTCCAGCGCGGCGCGGCGCTCCGGCGTATCGAAATTGCCGCCCTCGATCTCGCGCGACCAGATCATGTCGGCGAGCGGACGCGCCGCCGAGATCACGTCCTCGATCGCACCGCGGCCGCCGGAGCGGGCGAGATCGTCGGGGTCCTGGCCTTCCGGCAGCAGCGCGATGCGCAGGCTCTTGCCCGGCTTGAGCTGCGGCAATGCCAGGTCCGCGGCACGATAAGCCGCCTTCTGCCCGGCGCGGTCGCCGTCGAAGCAGAGGATCGGCTCGTCGACCATCTTCCAGAGCAAAGCGAGCTGGTTCTCGGTCAGCGCGGTGCCGAGCGGCGCGACCGCGCCGGGAAAGCCCGAGGTGACCATCGCGATGACGTCGACATAGCCCTCGACCACGATCAGCTGCGCGCCGTCATGCGCGGCCTGGCGCGCGGTAAACAGGTTGTAGAGATTGTCGCCCTTGTGAAACAGCGTGGTTTCCGGCGAATTCAGATACTTGGCCGGGACGTCCTTCTCCAGCGCCCGGCCGCCGAACGCGATGACGCGGCCGCGGGCATCGGTGATCGGGAACATGACGCGGTCGCGGAAGCGATCGAACGGCACCGGCTTGTCCTCGCCGGACACCAAAAGCCCGGCCTCCACCATGTCCTCGGTGGAGATGCCTTGCCCGCCGAGATACTCCTTCAGCGCAAAGCGATCCGGCGGCGCATAGCCCATCCGGAACTGGAGCTGGGTCGCCGGCGAGATGGCGCGGTCGGCGAGATAGCCGCGCGCCTTGGCGCCGTGGCGCGAGGCCAGCGTGTCGGCGAAGAACTTGGTCGCCAGTTCCATCACGTCGTGCAGGGTGCGCCGGCGCTGCTCGTTGCGCGCCGCATCGGGCGTCGCGGCCGGCAGCGGGACGCCCGCCATTGCCGCGAGACGCTCCACCGCCTCGGGAAAGGTCACGCCCTCGGTCTTCATCAGGAAGTCGAAGATGTTGCCGTTCAGCCCGGACGAGAAGTCGAACCAGGCCTGCTTCTGGTCATTGACGAAGAACGACGGCGTCTTCTCCTGCTGGAATGGCGACAACCCCTTCCACTCTCGCCCAGCCTTCTTGAGCTTGACGCGCCGGCCCACGACTTCCGAAACCGGAAGCCGGGCGCGCAACTCTTCGAGGAATTCAGGTGTGAAACGCATCTGGCTCGGATTCGGCGTCAATCGGACATCGATATAGTGACGAAGCCCTCAACCCATCAAGTTTATCGGCCTTCACCCGCTATCCACACCCCGGGGCCGCCCCGAATGACGGTGGAGAGCCCGCGCAGCGAGCTTGCCCCCTCCCCGCTTCCGGGATTGGATAGCGCCATGTTCACGACATTCAGAGGCGGGCAGAGCGGGGGCTGGCAGGTCACCTCCATCACGCGGGTGAAGGGCGAGACGCTGCCGAAGGTCGCGGCGGTCTCGGTGGTTGCGAGCGAAACCATCGCGCTGCCACTGCTGCCGTCGCAGACCTCCTGGCGGCTCGCCGGTGTCGCCAGCCATCTGCGCTACACCGAGAAGGAGGAGCGCGAGAAGCTCGCCGCCGTGCAGGCCGCGCTCGGACGCAGCGAGGCGACCCATGCGGCGCTGATCCCGATCCGGAAATCCGCGGCGTGGTGGGAGCTGACCCAGGAGGAGCGCCGCAAGATCTTCGAGGACAAGTCGCACCACATTTCAGGCACCTTGAAATTCCTCCCCGCGATCGCCCGCCAGCTGTTTCACGCCCGCGACCTCGGCATGCCGTTCGACTTCCTGACCTGGTTCGAATTCGCCCCCGAACACGACAGCCTGTTCGACGAACTGGTCGGCATGCTGCGCGCCACCGAGGAATGGAGCTTTGTCGAGCGCGAGGTCGACGTTCGCATGATCAGGGAAGGCTGACGCGGGACGTCGTCACGCCCGGCGGCACGATCGTCCGCGTCTGTTGAGCACTTCGGCAACC
>CALRXG020000313.1:0-8590 GCA_943372075.1 Bordetella parapertussis
GGCGCGACTCTACTGGGAAAGCTTCGGGCCGGGCAAGCGAACCCCGCACAAGGTGAACGTGCCGACCGGCGTCGCTGTGTTCCCCAAAGAGATCGTCACGCCGGTCCGCAAATGGATGGAGGCGAGCTTCACCAACATCCAGCACTGGAACGAGATGCCGAAGGGCGGACATTTCTCGGCGTTCGAGCAGCCCGAGCTGTTCGTTCGCGAGGTGCGGGAGTTCTTCGGGAAGCTGCGCTAGCTAGCTAGGGTATGAAAGGGGAGGCGGGTCTCCGAACAGATCATGCTCAAACAGAGTGAGACGAGATCAGCGCGCCTGACCGGCAATCTCGTCAGCGCGCCAGCACCGCACCGCGTGTCCGTCCGGACGCGTTTCAAGCGACGGCCGTGGCTCGTGTTGACACGCCGCCTCGGCGTATCGGCATCGCGGGCTGAATGCACAGCCGTCCGGCGGATCGAGCGGATTGGGCAACTCGCCTCTTGTCGTCGCGAGCGGTGCGCGGCGTAGCGGATCGGGGATCGCGGCGATCAGAGTCTGCGTGTACGGATGCGCCGGCCGTTCGAAGATGTCGCGCCAGCCACCTGTCTCCACGATGCGGCCGAGATACATCACCGCGACTCTGTCGCTCATATGCTCGACCACGCCGAGGTCGTGGCTGATCATGATGTAGGACAGGCCGAGGCTTTCCTTCAGTTCCAGCAGCAGATTGATGATCTGGGCACGGATCGAGACATCGAGCGCCGAGACCGGTTCGTCGCAGATGACGATCTTCGGATTGAGGATCAGCGCGCGGGCGATGCCGATGCGCTGGCGCTGGCCGCCGGAGAATTCATGCGGGTAGCGGCCGGCCTGTTCCGGCCGCAGGCCGACCTGCCGGAGCATCTCGGCAACGCGTCCGTCGACCTCGCTCTGCGCCGTCACGCCATGCAGGCGCAGCGGGTCTTCAAGCGTGCGGCGAACCGTCTGGCGCGGGTTGAGCGAGGCATAGGGATCCTGGAACACCATCTGGGCGATACGGGCCAATCGCTTTCGATCGACTGACCGCCGCTCCGTCACGACGTGTCCGTCCAGCATGATCCTGCCCCGCGTCGGCGTCAGCAGCCCAAGCAGCGAGAGGGCGACGGTCGACTTGCCGCAGCCGGATTCGCCGACCAGGCCGAGGCACTCACCGCGCTTCAGTTCGAGATCGATGCCATCGACCGCGCGCAGCAGCCGCCGGCCGCCGCCGAGCAGGCCACCGCCAAGCGGAAAATGAACCGCGAGATCCTCCACGCTGAGGATGACGTCGTCGTTGGGCTTCACTGCGGGCTCAGGCATGGTGGTGGCACCTGACGAGCCCGCCCGCGCCGAGCCACGTCGTCTCCGGCACGCTGGTCCGGCAGATGTCGGTCGCCTGCGCGCAACGCGGATTGAAGCGGCAGCCGGCTGGGAAGTCCGCGATCGCCGGCACGACACCGGCGATTTCCCGGAGCCGCGACCGGCCGAGCACCGCACGGCTGCCCAGCCGCGGCAGCGAGTCGACCAGGCCCTGCGTGTAGGGATGCGCGCAGGCGCGGAATATCTCGTCCGAGCCGCGTTCCTCGACGATGCGGCCGGCATACATCACGCCGACGCGGCGGCAGACATTGGCGACCAGGCCGAGATCGTGGCTGATCATCAGGATCGCGGTGCCGCGCTCGGCGCACAGATTGCGCATCAGCTCGATGATCTCGGCCTGCACGGTCACGTCGAGCGCGGTGGTCGGCTCGTCGGCGATCAGAAGATCCGGATCGCAGGCCAGCGCGATCGCGATCATCACGCGTTGACGCATGCCGCCGGAAAGCTGGTGCGGGTAATCCTTCACCCGCCGCTCCGGCGCGGGGACGCGGACATTCGCCAGCGCCTCGACGGCGAGTTGGTTTGCCTCGCGCCAGCTCTTGCCCTTGTGCAGCACGAACATTTCCGCGATCTGCCGGCCGACCGGCGAGACCGGGTTGAGCGCCGTCATCGGTTCCTGGAAGATCATGGCGATGCGGTCGCCGCGTAGCGCGCGCTGTTCGGCCGCCGACAGCCGCTGGATCTCGCGGCCGTCGAATCGGATGGCGCCGGCGGCGATTGAGAGCGGCCGGCGCAGCAGGCCGATCACGGCGAGTGCCGTGATGCTCTTGCCGCAGCCGGACTCGCCGACCAGGCCGAATGTCTCGCCGCGATCTATACGGAATGAAACCCCCTCGACCGCCGCGACATGCCTGGCGCCGTCATCGAGATCGATGCGCAGGTCCTCGACTTCGATCAGCGGAGCGGTCGTCATGCGCGCCGGCTCCGCGATTGGGGATCGAGCACGTCACGCAAGCCGTCGCCGAGCAAATTGAGGCCGAGCACCGTCAGGAAGATCGCAAGGCCCGGAAATACCGACAGCCATGGCGCCGTGGTGATCTGGTCGCGGGCCTCAGACAGCATGCTGCCCCAGCTCGGGTAGGGCGGACGGATGCCGAGGCCGAGGAACGAGAGCGAGGCTTCGGCCAGCACCGCGCCGCCCATGCCGAGCGTGCCGATGACGATGATGGGGCCGATCATGTTCGGCAGCAGCTGCGTGATCATGATGCGCAGGTCTCCATAGCCGAGCACCCTTGCTGCCTGCACATAGCCCTGGCTCTTGAGCGACAGCGTCGAGGCCCGCGCGATCCGGCAGGTGAAGGACCAGTTGGTCAATCCGAGCGCGATCAGCAGGCTGGTCAGGCCGGGTCCGAGTACCGCCATGATGGCGAGCGCGAAGATCAGCGAGGGGATCGCGAGCATGACATTGGTCAGCCCGTTGACGAAATCATCCCACCAGCCGCCCCAATAGCCCGCGGTCAAGCCCAGCGTCACGCCGATGATACTGTTGACGAGCTGCGAAACGATGCCGACCGTCAGCGAGATGCGCGCGCCGTGCACGACGCGGGAATAGATGTCGCGGCCCTGCGCATCGGTGCCGAACCACCAGACCCAGCTTGGTGGTTCCTCCGCATTCATGAGATTGGCGCCCATGACCGGATCGGTATGCGCCAGCCACGGCGCGAACAGACCGACGAAAATCGCCAGTGCGAACAGCGCCCCGCCGATGATCGCGCTGGTTCCAAGCTTCATCGCGCCCACTCCGCCGTGGCAGGCTGCACGGGCAATCGTGCAAGGGCGTGATGGAACCGGCTGCCGCTCATGCGTATCGGATCCTCGGATCGATCACGCCATAGAGCAGGTCAACCAGCGTATTGACGGCGAGAAAGAACAGCACCACTACGAGAATGGTGCCCTGGACAGCGGGAATGTCGCGTTGCAGGACGCTGTCGACCAAGAGCGAGCCGATACCCGGCCACGAGAACAGTTTCTCGACGACGACCGCTTGCCCCATTACGACGCCGAATTGCAGGCCGATCGCCGTGAGAATGATGACGAGGGCATTGCGCATCACGTGCCAGGTCACGACCCGGGTCTCGCTCATGCCCTTCGAGCGCGCGGTGCGGACGAAATCCGCGGTCATGATCTCGAGCACGGCGGCCCGCGTCGTCCGCGCCAGCAACGCCATCGGCGAGACGCCGAGGGTCACGGCGGGCAGCAGCAGATATTTGAGCCCGCCATCGCCATAGCCGAAACTCGGCAGCCAGCCGAGCTTCAATGCGAACAGATACATCAGCAATAGTCCGAGCCAGAACTTGGCCATCGAGAGGCCCGACACCGCCAGCACCATCGAAATCGTGTCGACCATGCTGCCCGGCCTCAGCGCCGCGATGAAGCCAAGCGGTACGCCGACCGCGACCGCAAACGCCAGCGCCGCGAAGATCAATTGCAGCGTCGGCCACATCCGTTTGGCGATCATGGTCGTGACCGGCTCGCGCGTCCGGAACGAGGTCCCGAAATCACCGGTCGCGAGCTTGGCGATATAGGCGCCGAACCGCACATAGACGGGATCGTCGAGGCCGAGCTGCTTCTTCATGCGCTCGACCACCTGCGGGTCCGTCGGGCCCCGGCCGTCGTCGCCCATGCTCGACGCGATGCTGCCGGGGACGACGCTGAACAGCACGAAGATCAGCAGCACGACGGCCAGCACGGTCGGAATGGTTTGCAGGACTCGTCGGATCGCGAACGACAGCATGGGATGCTTTCCTCACTGCCTCGATCGTTTATCGCGATGGAGGAGCATGGCACCTATCACTTCGCGGGCGAGGTCTCGTCGACCCAAAGGTCTTCGACGTTCTGATGGGTCAGTTCAGTCGCATCCAGCTGAATTCCCTTGAGCCAGGGTTGTACTGCCATAACAGCCTTGTTGTAGTTGAAGAACCAGATCGGTGCTTCCTCGCGGAGCAGGGCGTTGGCCTTTTGTAGCAGCTGGACGCGCTTTGCGGCGTCGTCGGTCTGCCCGGCGTCATCGATCAGCTTGTCGAACTCCGCGTTCTTGAAGGTCGTATAGTTGCAGGCCGATTGCGGCGTCGCCGAGTGGAAGCATTTCAGCGCGGCCTGCGGATCCGGGCCGGTCGCCTGCGAATAGATGAAGGCCTGGAAGTCGCCCTTGCGAATGAGCTCCGTCAGCACTGCGGTCTCGACCTGCTTGACCTTCACCTTGATGCCGACCTTGTCCAGCATCGGGATCGCGGCCTCGACGATCGGCAGGCCCCAGCTCTCGTTCTGGCTGGTGGTCCATTCGAATTCAAAGCCGGTGGGATAACCGGCGTCGGCGAGCAATTGCTTCGCCTTCGCGGGATCATAAGGGTAGGGCTTCATCGTCTTGTCATAGGCGGGCGATGTCAAAGGCAGCCAGCTCGTGGCGCGATAGGCCTTGCCCTTGACGAGCTTGCTGATGATCAGATCGGCATCGATCGCGTAATTGATGGCCTGCCGGACCCGCTTGTCGGCGAACGGCTTGAACGCAGGATTCATCCCCATATAGCGCGTGAAGACCTCGGCAACCTCGACGATGGTGCCCTTGAGGTTCGGGTCGGCCTGATAGGCGACATACTGCGCGGGTCCGAGCACCGAAGTGTCGATCTCCTTGTTACGGAAGGCGACGTCGCGTGCCGCGGCTTCGCCCATCAGGGAGATCACGAGCTTGTCGGCGTATGGCTTGCCGGGCTTGTAGAACCGGTCCCAGCGTTCCAGCACGATGCGCGATCCCGGCACGTGCTCGACGAACTTGAACGGGCCGAGCCCGATCGGCTTCTGGAGAAAACCTTCCTTGCCGCCCTCGTCGGCGGGATAGATTGAGGTCAGCGCAGTGAAGAAATAGTAGGCGGGATCGACCTTCTCGGTCAGCTTCATTTCGAGGGTGAAATCGTCGATCTTCTTCAGGCCGGAAATTTCCTTGGCCTGGCCCTTCTCGACCTCGGCCGCCCCCTCGATGATGCGAACGAAGCGGGCGCCGGGATAGGCCTTGGTGCCGTCCATGATGCGATTGTAGGACCAGATGATGTCGTCCGCCGTCATCTTGCGGCCGTTGTGGAAATAGGCATCGTCGCGCAGCTTGAAGGTATGGACGAGACCTCCGCCCGAAACGACGGCCTCCTTGGCAAGTTCCAAGACCGGTTTGCCCTCGGTCGAGTCCCAGATGTAAAGCGACCGGTGCAGGCCTTTGGCGTAGATTTCGTCCTGTGCGCGAGGTGTCGTGTGGATGTCCATGCTAGTGAAGCTGGAACCGTAGGGCGCCGTCATGCGAATGGTTCCGCCCTTGCGCGGTGTCTGGGCCGCCGCCGCAGCGACGAGTGCGAGCCCTAGACCGGCCGCGATCGCAATCATCCTGAACATCATGTTTCCCCAACGATGCAGAAGCGCTCCGATCAGTGAGTTGACCATCGGCAGCATGCTGAGCGCAAGCTCCTGATGTCGTGTCGATGACAGCGGGCACCAAATATTTGTGTGGTCGCGATGCGAGGAGTGGGATCATCGAAGCGCAGCGTCCGGTGTGCATCGGTCTGGGGGCGTCGACCTGCACGCAACTTTCGCGTGTGTGTAAGCGGTTGCGATGGAACGGATTTCGGGTTCCGTCCTCAACTCGCGAAGCCGGGTCTACTTCGAGAGGCTGGCGTGATGGGCGGGGTGAAACGGACCCCCACAGCTCATGTTGACTACAGCAGTCCGCGATAAATCCCCGGCGCGGAGCCTTCGATGGCCACCGCGCCGACGGCCTTCGCGTAGAAGTCCGCCGGTCCGACACCGCCGATGATGGCGTAGCCGAAGCCATGATGCTTCATGTCCTCAAGACACGCGAACAGCAGCGCCTTGCCGATCCCGTTCTGCTGCGACTTCGGCGCGACACCGGTCGGACCGAAGAAGTTGCGGCACGCCGCGTCGTAGCAGGCGAACCCCATGACCTTCTTCTGCTGGATCGCGATAAAGCAGGAGACCGGCTGGCGGCTGAACGCAACCTCGGTCTCGCTGGCCCAAGCCTCGCTGAAGGTCTCCCGCACCCAGGCCGTGACCTTGTGCTTCTCGGGGGCGAGCGCACGGCGCATGACAATCCCGGCCTGCTGCAACCGATCGTAGGCGGGCCGGGAGTCGGGCAGAGCGTAGAGCTTGACGAGCATGTCCATCCGGCGACCTTAAGGCATGAACCGGAAAAGTGCGAAGCGGTTTTCGAGCAGACCATGGCCGCCCGGGAAACTGAAGCGCGACTGGATCATTTCCGCTGCTGCTTGTTCGAGGATCTGACGTCGCGGACAATCGCCCAAACATACCCGCCGCAGAATGCAACGATCGCAACGATCACACTGGCGGCGATAAGCTCTTGCATGTCCGCGGTTCTCCAAGTACACGTATCCCATCTACGTGGGAAATATGCCCACGTAAAGCGATAATCGGTTTCCCCGGGGTAATGCGACGGAGCGAATGCATGGTGGGAGCAAGCACGGCACGCGGACATCTTCGGGTGGTGTTCGCGCTCGTCGTCGTCGCCGGCCTTGGTTCGGCGCAGGCCGCCCGAACCCCCGATCTCTCGGATGCCAGCGGCGGCGTCGTCTCGATTCCGATCGGGCGGCGGAGCCAGACCTCCGCGGTCGATGGCGTGGTCCGGACCGTCCAGCTTCCCAGGGGCCCGTCCGCGATCAGCGAGACTTATGGCGACTGGATCGTCAAATGCCTGGTCGACGGCGGCACGAAGCTGTGCACGCTCGGTCAGACCCAGAGCTCCAAGGACACCAATCAGCAGATCTTCGCAATTGAACTGATTCCGAGGGACGGCAAGGCCGAAGGCAACATGCTGATGCCGTTTGGGCTGAAGCTCGACGCCGGGGCCGTCGTCAAACTCGACGGCAAGGACCTGGAGCAGACACGCTTCTCGACATGCACGACGCAAGGCTGCCTGCTTCCCGTGTCCTTCCCGACGGCGGTCACCGACGCCATGAGCAGGGCCAAGACGATGACGGTGGCCGCGCAGAACCTCAACACCGGGCAGGCGGTCGTTTTCACGGTTCCGCTGAACGGCTTTGCCGCGGCGCTGGAGCGCACCATCCAGCTAGCCAGCTGACGGGCGCGCTGCGCTCTAGGCCCCCTTGGGCCGTTAGCCAAACTTCATCTGCGCGGCCGGCGTCCGGTCGATTTCGGCCGCGACGGCGGATATCGTCTCGCGCATCCACATCAGCGCGGGATCGGAATCGAACGACACCGGCCATTGCAGGATTTCGCGAAATGCCGGAATGCGGACCGGCAAGCGCAGCAGTTTGAGCGGGAAGCTGCGGGCAAAGACGACCGCGAGGCGCTTGTGCACCGTCGCGATCCGCTCTGTTCCGATCACCATCGTGGCCATCGTGGTGAAGTTCGGCGCAATGACCTCGATGCGCCGCTTGTGCCCCAGCTTGATCAACCCGCTTTCCTCGAAGGAAGGCCTGCGGATCGGACCGAACTGGGCGGTGACGTGGCCAAGCCCGAGATAGCGGCCGAGTGACAGCGAACGCCCGATCTTGCGGTTTCCGCTCCATGCGATGCAGCAGAATTCGTCGTCGAACAGATGCTGCCTCGGATGATCATCGACGGCATAACTGTCCGGCATGATGACGAAATCGACGTCTCCGCGCTGCAACTGGTCGTCCACCCGATCGTTGAATGGAATGAGTTCGAGCGAGATGTCGGGCGCACTGCGATAGACGCGCTTCATCACCGGATGCATCAGCACGATGCTGGCATAGTCCGAAACCACAATCCGAAAACGCCGCTGTGAGCTCTGCGGGTCAAAACGTGGAAGCGAGATCAGGTTCGCCCGAACGCGCAGCAGGATGTCGCGCGTCGGCCGTTCGAGCGCGCGCGCTAGCGGCGTCGGCACCAGCTTGCGTTGCGATATCGTGAAGATCTCATCATTGAAGTATTGCCGCAGCCGGGCGATCGCGGCGCTCATCGCCGGCTGGCTGAGGTGAAGGCGTTGGCTCGCCCGTATCACGCTGCCTTCTTCGAGGATGGCATCGAGCGCCACCAGCAGGTTCAAGTCCAGGCCTTCAAACCGCATGGGTTGATATCCAGATTATCAATGTCTGGGATCATGATAATCAATTTTTCAAATTCAAGAAGCCGATGTAGCGAGGAAGGCGGCGGCGCACAGGCCCGGGCAACGGGCTGGCCGGCAGACAGCTCTGGGAGGAGCCCGTGATCAAG
>CALRXG020000314.1:0-8573 GCA_943372075.1 Bordetella parapertussis
GTCGACTATGCGCGCAGTGGCATCCGCACGCCGCAGGATCTCATTACGACCGCATCCACCGTTCGTTCCATGCTCGGCATTAGTCCAAGCGCCTGGGAGGAAGCCCGCATCGCAATGGGCGATGGACAAGCCAGTGTAGTGCTCTCGGCCATTCTGCAACGGGGCAACGCCATCAAGAATCCAGGAGGCTATCTCCGAATCCTGGCCCGGCGCGCCGCAGCGGGCAAATTCTCAGTCTGGCCGATGCTGATGGCGCTTCGGCGGCAAGGGCAAGCTGCCCGTGACAGAGACCCACCCTCATCTTCCTTCCCGGACGACTTTTCGTAAAGGTGATCCTGCTTGTGTCGCTTCCCTCATTTGGTGCGTCGCGTGGCCGCGAACATGCGGCCTCAGCGCGGACATCTCTGTCAGGTTTCGTGCGACGGCGGCAGCCGGCCGATCCGTTTGAGGTGGTCGTAAACTATGCGGTCGATGATTCGAAGCGGCTGTGTTCGCTCCTCGGCGGCCATTTGACGGACCACAAGGTCGATCGCATCGGGGAAGCGCAACGCGTAAGGCCGAGATGAGGATCGTTCGCCGTAGACATCGAATGGATTTCGATCGCGGGCTTTCTGAGGGCGTGATGGCTTGCGGGTCGACGCGCTTTCCGTCGAGGTCGGATGTGCTGCTGGCGCAGCGACCTGATCTTCATAGGCGGGTGTTACCACGACCGGCTTTGCCGCGGGGGTATCGATCGGCGCCGTGTTCACGCGATGAGCGCGGAAGGCGTCGCGGGGCAGGGCGGGGCGATCCGGTTTCTGTGCAGAGTCGGGATCCGTCATGCGGCGTCGCCCTGGTCGGCACCTTGGCTTGCAGCGAGCA
This sequence comes from Bordetella parapertussis, assembly GCA_943372075.1. GTDB lineage: Bacteria > Pseudomonadota > Alphaproteobacteria > Rhizobiales > Xanthobacteraceae > Bradyrhizobium. The sequence continues at coordinate 862 of CALRXG020000314.1, forward strand.
ATTCGCGGACGACCTGATCGGCGTTGTAACGGGCCTTGCGGACCGATTCGTCCTTGTCGCTCATCTGGTACAACGTGCCGTGTCCGCTTGTCATGGTGCGATAGGTGACGCGCCGGTACAGCGCGTTGGCGCAAACGGGAACTTTTTCTGCATCGAGATAGGCGACGACCTCCTTCAGGGGCCGGGTGTTGCGGTCGAGGCTGTCGTATTCGTTGAACAGAACACGATGCTGGCTCATCGGCAGCTTTGAGCTGGCAGCATGCTGTTCGAGATTGCGGATGGTGCGCACGACCTGGGAAGCGTCGAAGGTGTGAACCTTGCAAGGAAGGACAACGAGGTCGGCGCGGAGCGCCGACTGGATCAAGACATCGCCATAATAGCCGGGGGTGTCGACGACGACGACGTCATAGCCGTCCAGCCGATCGATCGCCTGGGCGAGAGCCTTTTCATCAGGCGCGCGCACGAGGTCGACGCCCTGCGGGCTCAAGCCCCGCGCGACCGATGACGCATGCCATTGGTAAGAGGATCCCTGCGGATCGGCATCGACAATGGCGACCGAGTAACCGTGCTTGGCGAACTCGCCGGCGAGGATGATCGCGACGGTCGTCTTGCCGCTTCCGCCTTTCGGGTTTGCCACGGCGAAGATGCTCGGCACTTGGTCCTCCTTAGGCGGTGAGCTCCGTCGGCGGAATGACAACATACAACATAATGAACTTGCGGCAATCACGCAATATCTCTTTTCGGTAGATCGTGATTGCGGTTTTGTCGCAATGCACTGGTTCGTTAATCGGTGATTTTGCGAATGCGGTGATGCCGCGTTGCCGGGATGTCGGATGAGGTTGTTACGGTGTTGAGGCATTCCCGTTCTCCGGCGTTACCGTCTTGCCGAATTGCGGTCTTGCCGCAATCAGGAGCTTGTGGATGGCACTGCGCGCCAGAAGGTTGGAGAGTTCATTCGGACAGCTTTTTTGGACGCAAGCGCCTTCATGCGCTGAGTGTCTAACATTCAGTGTATTAGATATTGGTTGACAAGATACCGGTTTGTGGGCCAAACCGGGAAACGGCTGCTGAGCGCAGCCGAGGGCACTGACGCGCGACGCCGGCGTCCTGACGGAACGCCCGGCGTATTCGGCTTCGGTCTGACGACCGACGAGCCGCTCAACCGGAAAGAGTGTGGGGACGCGGATGGCTGGCTCTGCATCACTGAGACGCAAGCCGAGACTTCGGACCGAGCTCTCCGAGACAGATGAGCAGCGTCTGCAGGAGGCCGTCGCGTTGTTTGGCTTGCCGAAAGCCGAGGTGGTGCGTCGGCTGATCCGCGCCTCCGTCCAAGCAGGCCCCGCATTGTCGGCCGAAAACACGCGCGCTGTTGTGGAGTTGGCGAGCCAGGTGCGCATGGTCGGCCGCAATCTCGCGCAAGTCGTCAAGGCGATTCATCGCGGCCAAGCCGTTCGCATCGAAGACACCGAGCCGGTATGGCGAGGGCTGCACGAGGTCATCGCGGCGATCAACGACGAGCTGACTGAGATGACGGTCGCCTACGGGTCGAAACTACGTCGCGAGGCCAAGCTCGCGCTGTCGGCGGAGATCTCAGGCGAGGAATTGACGTGAGCCGTGCCGCACAGATCGTCTGGTGGCTTGAACAGGTCGAGGCGGCGCGTCGGGCAGTCGTGGAGGCGCGCGCGGAACGTCGGCGGCCGCGTCGGCCGGGCGATAACGTCCGCGCACGGCAAGTACACGTCGCGCCGCTTCCCAAGATGCCGCCGGCACAAGATATCATTCGCGGCGCGACAATTACGGGCGAGCGTGATGAGGAGCGGGCTCGCGCGATCCCGGCCGCGAGCGGAGGTGCCGGCGCAGGCCCTGGGGCCTCACCTTCGCGTGGGGCGCGGGGCTCGATCTCCGGAGGCATCAGCGCCGGTGCTGGAGCCGGAGTGAACTCGACCGGGGGAGGGCAGGGCGGTCCTCTTGGTCGAGCCCGGCAGCTCGCTGCCGGCTACCAGCCTGCCGTCATCAAGGTGGTTTCTTATGCGCGCGGTGCCGCGCGCGCCACGGCGACCGGCCAGTATGTGCAGCGCGAGGATGTTACGCTTGAGACCCATGACGGGCGGCTGTTGACGGACCGGGAGGCCGTGGCCGAGGAGATGAAGGCTTGGTCGACCGACTTTTCGAAGCGCGCGGAAAGCCAAGACGTCGGCGCATTCCGTCTCAAGGTTGCAGGTGTTGCAGATAACGCCGAAGGCCGAGCGTTTTGCGAGAAGGCGATCGCGTCCGCGTTCTCCGGACATCGTCACGCGACCCGCATCGATGTCGACGATAACGGACAGCTCGAAGCGCACGTTGTCGCGGCCATGGCCGGGAGCGGCAAGGAGCGATTCCGCATTCGAGAGGCTCAGGCCGCCGATCAGGAATACGACGCCAGACCACGCCGTCTCGATTCCGTTTCGGATGCCGCGGTTCGTGCCAGGATCGCAGCGGCCACAGGCATTGATGCGGAGACTGTGGTCATTCGGCCCGGGGCGACGAGCCATGGCCGCGATGGCGTCACCTACAGGCTCAACAAGCTGATTGAGCGGGGTCCGGCGACCGACGATCGCGGGAAGAGCCTGTCCAACGTGGCGGATGCGCGGATTTCCGCCCGCGAATGGGGGCCGTCGCTTCGATCGCAATCCGCGCGCGATACCATGCACATGATCATTTCGGCGAAGGCCGGAACCGGTGTGACGGCCTTGGCCGACGCGGCGCGCGCCTTCCTGCACGACCGCTTCGCCGATCACAAATTCATGTTTGGCGTTCACACGGATAAGGAATCGGCCGGGCATATTCACGCTCACGCCGTCATCACGGTGAAGAATGAATCCGGCCAGAAGATCCATCCTAATCCAGAGACTTTCCGGGAGTGGCGCGAGGCTTACGCGCAGCATGCCCAGGCGCAAGGCCTGAAGATCGTCGCAACCTCGGCGAAGGAGCGGGCCTCTTCGCAAAGCTATGGTCCGAAGGATAAGGCAATCGTCGAGGCGGCGGATCGGCCGCGTCCTGCGCGAGAAGCCCGCGATCGTGCCTATGCCGCCGATCCCGGCAATCAACGTCTTATCGACAATGCCCGGCAGCGGATCCGGGTGGCGAAAACAAACCCCATCCGCCTGCCGATGTCGGCGCCGGATCGCAAAGTCGTGAACGAGGGCATCGTCGCCTGGAGGACCGTTGCGGCGGAGCAGCCTTCAAACGGCGTAGCAAAGGATATGCTCGAGCGGCTGTTGATGGCGCAGACCGTCGGTGGCATCCTGCACACGATTGGCAAACGTGTGGAGTATTTGGTTAAGGAGGGCGAGATGCCAATTACATCGGAGCAGATGGTCCAGGATTTACGCATCATGAATGATGCGGTCTCCCGGACTAGCGATCTCTTAGATGGAGAGACGAAGCAGCAATTTCGCGAAACGTCGGGGCGCTACCTGGAAACGCTCGCCAATCGGATTGATCTGCAACGCCTGCAGGAGCGTGGCGTACAGCAACTCAGCCCGGCGGACGTCGAGGCTGTAGTTGGCACGAACGCCGATCGGCTCATCGAGAACGCCCAGGAAATCCGCGTCAAGGAAGAACGGGAAGCGACATCTGCGGAGCGTCTCGCGAATCGTGCAATCGACGTCGAGCGGCGGCAGGAGGCGCGAGGGAGTATTGATCCTACTTCGCAAGAGGAATTGAAAGCGGAAAGGGCCATCGTTGTTGGCTCGCAACAATCCGCGGCGCGTGAAGCTCGAGAGGCGGCCGCGGCGGTCGAGGCAGCGCAGGCGATCGCGGAACATCCGGCGCAGCCGCTGCCAATATCCCTGATCCAGACCGATGCCTTGGCGAAGCTTCGCGCGGAGCAGGAAAAAATCGTGCGTGAGCTCGAAGCCGAAAAGACAAGCTTGCAATCAATCAAAGGCCAAAGGCGCAGTTGAGGGGGAATATTACCAGCGATCTCTAAAAGGAATCGCAAATATGATTGCTACGCGTTTGAACGCGCTCGCTAAGGGTGATTGAAATGTTCCTGGAGTTTGCTACGGAGATCCTAGCCCAAAATCTTTAGACGCATGGCGATTGCGATCGCATGTGTCTTGTTAACAGCATCAAGTTTCTCGCGAGCGGAAGCGATGTGTTTCGCTACCGTCGGTCGAGAAATGCCGAGAATGACCGAGATTTCCCAATCGGTTTTTCCCTCCCCAGCCCAGAGAAGACAGTCAAATTCACGAGGTGAAAGCTTATTGCTGCGCGTTGATCTCGGACGACGTAAACACAACCAATGCCCGATGGCAAAATTTGCAAGAAACGTAAGGGCTGATCGGTCGTTACTGCTGAGATCGTCCTTTGCTCCGCCGAAGGACAATGCCGCTGACCGCTGATCAAGCGTCGTGACCGGGATCACGAAGCCTTCGACTAACCCAAAGTCGGCAGCTTCCCCTCCGATTATCCGCGCGTTGTCTGGCTCCGAACACGACTTGTAACTTTCAGCCCAGGAAAAGGCATTTCGATCCTTTTGAAGGCGACCAACGATCGGGTCGCGCGGAAGATAATTTTGAGCGACGTATCTGGTCGCCCAGGCTTTGGGAAAATGTTGCACCATAGAGCGGGTTCGTATCTCGGTCCTTGAATTTTGCATATCAGCTGGTGGTACGATTCCACCAAATACTGAAGCAAACCCGTAACTATTGGCGATGCTTATAAGACAATCTTGAAGGGCGCTTTGGTCGACCGCTTGCTCTATCAGCGAGATAACTTCCCAGGTGCTCCAAAATAAGTCTGTCATTCTCAGGCCCCCGCGACTGATCATGTTCCGAGTAGATCCGTCTCGCAAAAGGCGGATGAGAGGGTCTCCCGCGACGCGCGAGATTCTAAGTGCAGAAGTGGTTCGGTATAGCGGTCGGGCGGCGCCATTATCAAACCAAGAAAAATGTTACTAGAATTCGGCGAAAGAGGAGTGTGATATTTTGTGTTTATCGCCAGCTATAGAACCTGGTTCTCGTGTGTACGGTGCCTGTAGGTTCGGGGTTTAGCGATGCGCGTTCTGCTTTTGGAAGATGATGCGATGATCGGCGAGGGCCTTTCCCGGACGCTTGCGGAGGAAGGCATGTCGGTGGATTGGGTGCGCGCCGGCGGAGAGGCGGAAGCCGCGCTCGCCGATAGCGGACATGCGATTGTGCTGCTCGACCTCGGGCTGCCTGGCGCTGAAGGTTTCGATCTTTTGAAGGCGGCGCGGAGCCGGGGGTTCGATACACCTGTGCTGATCATCACGGCGCGCGACGGGCTCGACCATCGGGTGGCCGGGCTCGATCTCGGCGCGGACGATTATCTCGTCAAACCCTTCGAGACACGGGAGTTGCTCGCCAGAATGCGCGCAGTCCTCCGCCGCCGGGCGGGCAGGGCGACATCGTACCTGGTGGCGGGCGCGATTGAGCTCAATACCGAGACGCATGAGTTGTCGCATGCTGATATCGTGCAGGTGTTGCCCGCCCGCGAGTACGCTTTAATGCACGCCTTGATGGAGCGCCCGGGTCGTATTCTTTCCCGCGCACAGGTGGAGGAGCGTATTTACGGCTGGGGAGAAGAGGTGGAAAGCAACGCGGTCGATGCCCTGATCTACTCGATACGACGCAAATTCGGGAAGGACATCATCTTCAATGTGAGGGGGGCGGGCTGGATGGTACAAAAATCATGACGACGGTATCGCTCCGGCGAGCAACCCTTGTCTCGATGACCGTTCTTCTGACCTTGGTCGGCGCCGCCGCGATGTTGCTCGCCTACAAGCTTGCGCGTGACGAAGCCGCTGATTTTCTTGACGGACAGTTACGCCAGGTTGCACTCAACGCCGGTTTGGGTCTTCCCGATGCTGACGCGCCGCCGGCCAGCGATCAGGATCCGGAAGATCAGATTGCGGTAACGATCTGGAAGGGTGGCGTCGTTGCCCACACCACGCTTCGCGGTCTCGATATCGCGCGGCCGAGCAAGCCCGGCTTTGAAAATGTCGTCATCGTAGGCGAGCCCTGGCGGGTCTATTCGACGGACAACGACACCTGGACCGTGCAGGTCGCGCAGCGCGACAAGGTTCGTCAGGAATTTGCTCGAAGCGCCGCCGTGGGAGCCGCAGCTCCCATCCTGATCGTGATACCGCTGTCCTGGCTCGTCGTTGGTTGGGCGCTGAACCGGATGCTTGGACGGCTGGACACTCTGGCGCGGGATATTGCGAATCGAAGCGCGGTGGCGGCCGCAGCCATTCCCCTCACCGGAATTCCGGTCGAAGTGGCGCCCTTGGTCGAAAGCATGAACGGCCTGATCGTGCGCCTGCGCGCCGCCGTGGAAGCGCAGAAGCGATTTCTCTCCGACGCGGCGCATGAACTCCGCACCCCGCTCGCCGCGATGCAAATCCAGGTGGATAACCTCAAGATCAACAGCTCCGGTTCGGTCGGAGCGGAATTCGAGGCTGGCAAGGCGGCACTTGCGCAGGGCGTGAAGCGCGCGAGCGCCCTTGTCGGTCAACTGCTGCGGCTGGCGCGCCTCGACGAGCCCGTAGCACCCCTCAGCGAAACGGTTGAGGTGGGTCCGCTGCTGCTCGACTGCGTCGGCGATCATGTCGTGCTGGCCGAACACAAGGGCATCGATCTCGGGGCCCGGATGGAGACGTCCGCGACGCTGCATGGTTCGGTCGAGGAATTGCGCGTTCTGTTCGCAAATCTGATCGATAACGCCGTGCGGTACACGCCATCCGGCGGGCAGGTGGACATTTCCCTGACTCTGCGCGACGGGCGAAGCGTTGTCGAGGTTCTGGATACGGGTACCGGTCTGCCGCCCGGCGCCATTTCCCGCATCTTCGATCGGTTCTATCGCGCGTCGCCGCCGGACGTCGAGGGAACCGGTCTGGGGCTGGCGATCGCGCGGCGAATTGCCGAGCGCAATGGTCTTGTCCTGACCGTCGAGAACCGCCCCGACGGGGCAGCCGGCGTTCTCGCGCGCGTCACATTACCGGCATAGCGCACTTTTCTCTTCTCGCCGCACCCATGCTCATTCTGTCCTCAGTCTCCGGGGCCATGGTCACCTCATCGGAGCGGGCCGTCGCCGACGCGCCGCGCATCCGTTCGCAAGCGGGGGCGAATTGGAGAGACACATGATCAGGACTACCCCGTACCGCCTGGGCGCCTTGGGCGCCGCAGGTATCTTGCTGGCGCTCATGGTGCCGGCGCTGGCCTACACCGGTCAAAAGCTTGCCGGTCAAGCGAAGGTCACCATCACGCAGGCCCGGGAAACCGCTCTCAAGGCCCATCCCGGCAAGATCACGGACGAAGAGCTTGAGCGCGAATCCGGAGGCAGTGGCCTGCGTTATTCGTTCGACATCAAGAACGGCTCGCGGACGCAGGAAGTCGGCGTCGATGCCGCGAGCGGCAAGGTACTCGAAAACAAGACAGAAGGTCCCCATCCGGACTGACCGCAGCATGTCCCACGAACAAACCCGGTGCGTCCTCGCACGCGCCGGGTGGCCGGCTACATAACGGAAATGCAATCATGACCCCAGCCCAGAAATTCGCATTGAGCAAAGTCCCTGAAGTTACGCTCGGCTTCTGGATCATCAAAATTCTTGCCACAACGCTCGGCGAGACTGGCGGTGATACCGTCACCATGACGCTGAATTGGGGTTATTTGGCGGGGACAGCCTTGTTCGCGGTGCTGCTCATCGCGTT
>CALRXG020000315.1:0-8550 GCA_943372075.1 Bordetella parapertussis
GGTCTCGATCAACCACGTGACCTTGAACGAGAACGACATCGGCCCCTACCGCACCTTCCTGAAGCTGGCGCCGCCGCTGCGCACCGAGGAGGATCGCAGGGCGCTGGTCGCCGCTCTCGCCTCCGGCCTGATCGACGTCGTGATGAGCGATCACAATCCGCAGGACGTCGAGGTCAAGCGGCTGCCCTTCGCGGAAGCGGCGAGCGGCGCAGTCGGCCTCCAGACCATGCTGCCGGCGGCGCTGCGGCTGATCCACAATGGCGAGATGGACTTCAAGACCCTGATCCGTGCGATGTCGACGCGGCCGGCGGAGCTGCTGGGGCTACCCGGCGGCACGCTGCGCGCGGGCGCTCCGGCCGACGTCATCGTGATCGACGCCGACACGCCCTGGATCCTTGACCGCGACGACCTCAAATCGCTGTGCAAGAATACGCCGTTCGACGACGCCCGCTTCTCTGGCCGCGTGACGCGGACCATCGTCGGCGGACGCACCGTGTACGAACACGTGTGATTGCGTGTGGAACTCAGTGCGCTGCGAGTTGTGACATCGCTTCCATCGTCGTGCCAACGACGATAGCCGCCACGTAGACGACGAAGAAAAGCTGCTCCAGCCGCGTGCGAACAGAAGCCATGATAAGCTCCCCTAATACCGAGGCCATGGTGCAGATCGATGGTTAATTTTCTATTGACGAAATCAGCCAAAATGGACCGGACCGCCCGTCGACGGAGTCACCGCGATGTCCGCTGATGCGCTGCTGCTGCCCGCCTTCCTGATCGGCTATCTGCTGGGCTCGATCCCGTTCGGGATGATCCTGACCCGGCTCGCCGGAACGCAGGATCTGCGTACGATCGGCTCCGGCAATATCGGCGCCACCAACGTCCTGCGCACCGGCCGCAAGGGCCTCGCCGCGGCGACCCTGATCGGCGACATGCTCAAGGGCACGGTCGCCGTCATCATCGCGGGCTCGATCGGTGGCCCGAACGCGGCGATGGTCGCGGCGCTCGGCGCGTTCCTCGGCCACCTCTTCCCGGTTTGGCTCAAATTTCGCGGCGGCAAGGGCGTCGCCACCTATCTCGGCGTGCTGCTCGGTCTGTTCTGGCCGGCGGCGCTGATCTTTGCCGTGATCTGGCTCGGCACTGCCTACACCACACGCTATTCGTCGCTGTCGGCGCTGATCGCCGCCTTCGTGACACCGCTGTTCCTGTGGTGGTTCGGCCACAACGCGCTCGCCTCGCTGTTCGCCGTGCTGACGCTGCTGCTGTTCTACATGCACCGCGAGAACATCAAGCGCCTGCAGGCCGGCACCGAAGGCAAGATCGGCGAGAAGAAGTAGCTTGCCGTCATTCCCCGGTGCGCAATTGCGCACCTGAGGGCGTGCCTCTTGGCGCGAGCCCGGGAATGACAAAGCGTTAAACCCTCAATGCCCCCTCAATGAAGCTCGCCGCCGCCAGCGCGCGGGCATCGTTGCCGAACGGCGCGATCACCGTCACTCCCACCGGCAAACCACCCTCGGCAATCAACGTCGGCACATTGACGCAGGGCACGCCCATCAAGGTCCAGAGCCGGTTGTAACGGGGATCGCCGGTCGACGTCAGGCCCTTTGGTGCTGCGCCCGGCGCCGACAACGTCAGCAGCACGTCGACCTCACCGAAAATGCCGGCCAGCGCCTGCCGCGCCTGCAGCGTGACGTCCATCGCCGCATCGTACTCGGCGGGCGTGCCGCCCTTGCTCTCGTCGAGCCGGCCACGCAGCAGCGGCGGCATCGCTTCGTAGTTCTGCCCATACTCCCAGGCGAACGACTGATGCGCTTCGAACTCCTGCACCACCGGATGGATCCCCCACGCCTCCGCGATGATTTCGGGCACTGCGAGTTCGCGAACCGCCGCGCCGGCCTGCTCCGCCGCGCGCGCCGCCACTTGCAGCGCCTGCGCGCCGGACGTTTCAGGCGCGCCGGCGAATGCCTGTGTCACCACACCGATACGCGGCGCCGGCACCTGCGATGGCACGATAAGATCAGTCCGTTTCGTCATCGCGGCCAATCCCAACGCGACATCGCGCACACCGGCGCCGAACAGCCCCACCGTATCGAGCGTCCACGAAAAACACTTCACGCCGACCGTCGGCAGCAGCCGGTAGCTCGGCTTGATCGCGGCGACACCGCAGAACGAGGCCGGCCGGATCACCGAGCCGCCGGTTTGCGTGCCGAGCGCCAACGGAACCATCCCGGCAGCGACGGCCGCCGCCGAGCCCGACGACGAGCCGCCTGGCGTGTGCCCATGGTTGTGTGGATTGACCGTCGCGGTCGGATCATTCGCCGCGAATGCGGTCGTCGTGGTCTTGCCGATGATGGTCGCGCCGGCCTGCTTCAGTGCCATCACGACCGGCGCATCGGCGCGCGGCTGATGGCCGCGGTAGATCGCGGCGCCCATCTCGGTCGGGAAATCGGCGGTATCGATGATGTCCTTGATGCCGACTGCAATACCGCGCAGCGGCCCGGTGGTCTGCGCATGCGCCCTCGCGTCGTGGCGGACGAAGGCCCCGATCGCATTGTCCTGTGCGCGGATCGCCTCCAGCGTTTGAGCGATGGCTGCGTCGGGCGATAGCGCCCCCTGCTCGATATGCGCTGTGAGGTCGGCAAGAGAGATCATGGGGGGCTTCCCTGACATTGACGGCTGCTTCTAGCGCGTTGCGTGGAGCTGCGCCAATGTCGCAGTTGATCGCAATCTCAGGTTGGGCGAAGCTGCGGCCCGCATGCATGACCGGTCTTCCAGCACCGCAAAACTGACCGACATCGAACGGCTCAACCGCCTGCGGCTGATCCGCTCCGACAATGTCGGCCCGCGCACCTTTGCATCGCTGCTCCGCCATTTTGGCGATGCGGCGCACGCGCTGGAGCGCCTGCCCGATCTCGCACGGCGCGGCGGTGCATCGGGACCAGGGCGGATTTGCAGTGAGGCCGACGCCACTACGGAACTCGCCGCCTGTCGCAAATTTGGCATCGATCTCGTCGCGCCGGAAGAGGCGCATTATCCGGCGCGGCTCGCCACCATCGACGACGCGCCGCCGTTGCTCGCCGTGCGCGGTGCGCGCGACACGTTGATGCGGCCGATGATCGCGATCGTCGGCTCGCGCAATGCCTCCGGCGCCGGGCTGAAATTTGCCGGCAGCTTGGCGCGCGACCTCGGCGATGCCGGCTTTGTCGTGATCTCGGGCCTCGCCCGTGGCATCGACCAGGCGGCGCATCGCGCGACCGTCGCAAGCGGCACGGTCGCGGTGCTGGCCGGCGGCCATGACAGGATCTACCCGCCGGAGCACGAGGACTTGCTCGCCGCGCTGCTCGAACATGGTGCGGCGATCTCGGAGATGCCGCTCGGCCATGTGCCGCGGGCGCGCGACTTCCCTCGCCGCAACCGGCTGATCTCAGGCGCATCGCTTGGCGTTGTGGTGGTAGAGGCCGCGCACCGCTCAGGCTCGCTGATCACGGCGCGGATGGCGGCCGAACAGGGCCGTGAGGTGTTCGCGGTGCCGGGCTCGCCGATCGATCCGCGCGCCGCCGGCGCCAACGACCTGATCAAGCAAGGCGCCACGCTGGTCACCGAAGCCGCCGACGTCATCAACGCGGTGACGCCGATCATGGAGCGGCCGATCATGTTTTCCGCGCGCGAAGACAACGAGCCGCTGGATTTTGCCACCGCCGCCGACGAACGCACCCGCATCATCAATCTGCTCGGACCGAGCCCGATCAGCCTCGACGACCTGATCCGGATGGCCGACGTCTCACCCGCTATCGTCCGCGCCGTGCTGCTGGAGCTCGAACTCGCCGGCAGGCTCGAGCGTCACGGCGGCGGGTTGGTGTCGATGATCTAATCAGTCGCGCGATCTGATCACTCCGCATTGCGCGCATCAAACTCGTTCCGCGCGCCCTCGATCTCCGGCAGGTGCGCGAACGCCCATTCGCCCAGCGCCATCACCGGCACCGCGAGCCCGCGGCCGAGGTCGGTCAACTCGTAATCGACGCGCGGCGGAATGGTAGGAAACACCGTGCGCGTCACCAACCCGTCGCGCTCCAGCCCGCGCAGGGTCAGTGTCAGCATGCGCTGTGAGATGCCGTTGATCGTGCGCTTCAGCTCGTTGAAGCGGCGCGGCCCGTCGCGCAGCAGCATGATGACCAGCACGCTCCATTTGTCGCCGACGCGCGACAGCACGGAGGCCACGCCGCGGCAGTCCTGATGCTCCGCCGGGTTGGGCGGCGGGCCGGTTACATGGATGTGCTCAGGTCTCATCGGTGTGCTCGGGTTTCAAAAATGTGCGTTCTTGCGGAGATTTAGGGCGGTCACTCATATAGCGCCAGTTACAAACCTATACCAAAGGTAATCTCTGCCATGAAACTTCTGCACATCGACTCCTCGGTCCTCGGCCCTCATTCCGTCAGCCGCCAGGTCTCCGCCGCCGCCGTCGAGCGGCTGCGCCAGGCCAATCCTGGTCTCGTCGTGAGCTATCGCGACCTCAGCCAGACCCCGCTGGCCCACCTCTCCGGCCTGCACCTCGCCGCGAGCCAGGGCGCGGCGCCGGACCCGTCGGTGCGCGACGACATCGCGGCCGGCCAAGCGGTGCTCGACGAGTTTCTCGCCGCCGACATCGTGGTGATCGGCGCGCCGATGTACAATTTCACGATCCCGAGCCAGCTCAAGGCCTGGATCGACCGCATCGTGGTCGCGGGCAAGACCTTCAAGTATGGCGCCGCCGGCGTCGAGGGACTGGCCGGCAACAAGCGCGTCATCATCGCGATCTCGCGCGGCGGCTATTACGGCGCGGACACGCCGATGGCCGCGCTCGAGCATCTCGAGACCTATCTGCGCGGGGTGTTCGGCTTCATCGGCGTCAGGAATCTGGAATTCATCCCGGCCGACGGCATCCAGGTCGGCCCCGAGCATCGCGAGAAGGCGGTCGCCGGCGCGCTGCAGGCCGCGGGCAGCCTGAACGCGGCCTGAGGCGATCGAGCGCGGTTTCACGCGCGCCGAACAAACAGCGAGAGCTCCGGCTCTGATTGCATCAGGACCGAAGCTCTCGGCACGGCGCGGCGGGCCCTCGCCGCCGCCGCAGAATTCGTTACGTGGCCTTGCGTTCCTGCTCCGCGATCTTGCGGAACGCGGCCTCGCCGGCATCGGTCACCGCGGCCCATTTCGTATTCGGCGCGGCCTCAGCGTCGTAATTGTCATGCCAGTTCCACCATTTGTAGGTCGGGCCCTGCGGATAGCCGTTCGGTGAATCCTCCCACAGTTCCTGGCGGCCGAGCGGCGTGATGTCGAGATAGCTCCACACCGTGCCCATCGCCTCGTCGCCGCGACTGTTGACGAGATAGCTGCGGAAGATCCGCTCGCCGTCGCGAATGAACACGTTGTGGCCGTGCCACTCGGCGACACCGAAATCCGCATCGAAGCTGTCGGTGATGGTGTACCACGGCATCTCCCACTCCATCCGCGCCTTCAGCCGCGCGATGTCCGCCTGCGGCGCGCGCGAGGCGTAAGCCAGCGTGGTGTCGCGCTGGTTGAGATGCGCGAGATGGCCGACCTGGTCGGCGCCGAGTGAGCAGCCGCGGCAGCCATGATCCGGCCAGCCGAACACGCCGGGCTCGAAGAAGGCGCGGTAGACGATCAATTGCCGGCGGCCCTCGAACAGGTCGAGCAGGCTCACGCTGCCGTTCGGTCCCTCGAACACATAGGCCTTATCGACCGCCATCCACGGCATCCGCCGCCGCTCGGCGGCGAGCGCGTCGCGCGCCCGTACATGCGCCTTCTCCTTGACCAGCAACTCCAGGCGCGCCGCCTCCCACGCCTCGCGCGACAGCACCGGCGGCGTTTGCATCGCAGCCAGTTCGGCGCTGCGGTCATTGTCGGCTGATTTGCTCATGATGGTCTCCGTCTCCGATTTGGACGAACTCGGCGACATCCGCGCGGTTCCACCACGCGCCGCCGGTCGTCATTGGCCATGCCGCAATCTGGCGCGGCAGCGACCGCAAGCGGGAGTGACAAGTGTGTCGGGATTTCCGCGCAGGCGAGCCGAATACTGATTGCGATATGCTTGCATTGTGCAAGTACATATGAAACCCTCCGCGCATGAAACAGCCTGCTTTCGCATCCGATGACGGCTTGAAGCTCAGCGCCTGGCTGCCTTACCGCCTGTTCCTGGTCGCGGCGCAGGTCGCGCGCCCGCTGGAGAGTTTCTACGGCGAGACATTCGGACTGAGCCAGGCCGGCTGGCGCATCCTCGCCGTCATCGCCGAGCGCGATGCCGCCAATGCCTCCGAGATCGGCCGCGCCTGCGCGCTCGATCCGTTCGCGGTCAGCCGCGGCATCGGCCAGCTGGTCGAACTCGGCTTTGCGCTGCGGCGTCCGGGCAAGACCGATCGGCGCTTTGCGGCCGTGAGCATCACGCGCAGCGGCCGCGCCGCCTTCAACCGGATCGCAGCCCTCGGCAGTGCGATCGAGGCGCGGCTGCTCGGCAGGCTTTCGCCGGGCGAGCGAACGACGCTCGATTCCGCCCTCGCCCGGCTTGAGGCAGAAAGCGCGCGGATCGATGCCGGCGGCTGGCGGACACTGCTTGACGGCGCCGACACGCCATGACGGCCGCATTGTTCGCGCTGACCGCACTGCTCTGGGGCGGCGGCGCATTGGCGACCGCGATGCAGGCCGGCGTCACGCCCGCGCCGTGGTCGGTCGCGCTGCGCATGGCGCTGGCCGGCATCATCCTCGTCGGCTATGCGCGGTTGCGCGGCGTGCCGTTGGCGATCCCGCGCAAGGACCGGCCGGCGGTCGCATTGCAGGGCCTGCTGTTCTTTGCCATCGCCTTCATCGCCTTCTATGAGGCGACCGCGCGGATGCCGAGCGGGCTTGCGGCGCTGGTGCTGTCGACCTCCTCGCTGTTCGCGGCCGTGATCGCGCGTGCCACGCTCGGCGTGCCGATCTCCGCCGGCTTCGTCTGGGGCGCGCTGTGCGGCATTCTCGGACTCGCGATCATCTTCCTGCCGGGCGCCGGCGCGCATGGCACCGCGCCGCTTGCCGGCTTCGCCTGGGCGCTGATCGCGGCGATGGCGACCGGCGCCGGAACCAGCGTCGGCGCCCGCAACCAGCGCGCGGGATTGCCGGTCGTGTCCGTGCTTGCCTGGGCGGCCTTCGTCGGCTCCGCGGCGAGCGCGCTCTGGGCGGTCGCGACAGGCACGCATTTCGCGGCCGACCTCTCGCTCTCCTATGCGGCGAGCTTCCTCTATCTCGCCGTCGCCGCGTCCTGCGTCACTTTCATGCTCTATTTCGAGCTGGTGCGCCGGCTCGGCCCCGGCCGTGCCGCCTACACGCTCGCGCTGGTGCCGCTGGTCGCCCTCGTGCTGTCGGCGCTGTTCGAGCATCTCGCATTGGGCTGGCCGGTGCTCGCCGGCGCCGCCGCGATCCTGGTCGGTAACGTGCTGGTGCTGTCGCGCTGACACCGGCGTGACGGGCCGGCCGTCGGCGAAAAATGCTACCGTCACCGCGTCAGACGATTCGAAGGCGCCTGCATGCCGGCAAGTTGGACCAGCACATCCGGACGGATGCCGAACCTGGCGCGCATGCAGCGCAAGGCCTTCGAGTCGTTCCAGCAGGGTGATCTCGCCAAGACCGAGCGGCTCTGCACCGGGCTGCTCGAACACATGCCCGACGATTTCGACACCCTGCATCTCCTGGGGATGGTCAATTTCCGGCGTCATCGGCTGGCAGAGGCGCTGCGCCTGCTCGGCGCTGCGCTGAAGGCCAATCCGGTTTCGTCGGAGGCGATGTCGAATCTCGGGCTCGCGCTGCACACCGCCGGACACTACGACGAAGCCATCTCGCGCTATCGCAACGCATTGCAGCTCGAGCCCGACCAACCCGAGTTTCTCTACAATCTCGGCAACAGCTATCTGGAGCTCGGCCGTTACGACGAGGCGGTGGCGAGCTATGACGCTGCGCTCGCAGCCAAGCCCGATCATGTCGGCGCGCTGGTCAACCGGGGTAACACCCAGCTGAGATTGAATGCGCCGCTCGCGGCGCTTGCGAACTACGATGCCGCGCGCGGGCTGATGCCGCGCCATCCGCAGATCCTGACCAATCGCGGACATACCCTTCGCCGGCTCGACCGGCCCGCCGAGGCGCTTGCGGAATTCAGCGCGGCGATCAAGTCCGCGCCAGATTTCGCCGAAGCGCATTTCGAAGCCGCGATGGCGCATATCACGCTTGGCGATTTCGACGCCGGCTGGAAGGCCTATGAATGGCGCTGGAAGACCGGCGCGTTCGCCCGGCAGCGCCGGTCGTTGCCGGCCCCGTTGTGGCTGGGCGACCGGCCGGTCGCCGGCAAGACCATCCTGCTGCACGCCGAGCAGGGTTTTGGCGACACCATCCAGTTCATCCGCTACGCGCCGCTGCTGGCCCGGCTTGGCGCCAACGTCATCTGCGAGGTTCAAGGCGAATTGCGGCCGTTGCTGGCGCAGTTCGACGACGTGCAGGTCATCGCGGCCGGTGCGACGCTGCCCGTGTTTGACC
>CALRXG020000316.1:0-8523 GCA_943372075.1 Bordetella parapertussis
GGTGTCGTCGAGCGCGCCGGCGCGGCTGACGATGGCGTCGATCGCGGCGCCGCATTCGACAAAGCCGATCTGCAGCGCGAGCTGGAAGTTGCGGCCGGAGCTGTCGACCAGTTCGGAGATCAGGAGCTGCCGGCGGTGCCGGTCGAAACGGCGCAGCGTCTCGCGCATCACGTCGACCGGCATCACGCGGCAGACGATCGAATGCTTTTCGCGCAAGCGCGCGGCGAGCGCCGTGAACAGGCCTTCGGTCGGCACGTTGAGCTCGTCGCGCAGATTTTCCGCAGCGGTCTCAAGCTCCGGGAAATAGTTGCGGTTGGCCTCGATCAGGTCGCGCACCCGCTCGATCGGGTTGGCGTCGAATTGCGAGCCCTCGCGGCGGTCGGCCATCTGCGCCGCCACCAGCGTCTCGCCGCGGCGCGCCTCGGTGTATGCGGCATAGAGCCGTTGCAGTGCGTGCGTCACGCCGGGACAGAGCTCGGCGAGGTCGCGCAGCTCCTGCTTCGGCAGGTCGATCTGGCGGAACAGCGGATCGGAGAAGATTTCGTTGAGTTCCGCAAAGAAGCGGTCCTCGTCAGCGGTGGCGAGGTCGCGCAGGTCGAGATCATAGGTCTCGGCGAGACGAAGCAGGATCTGCGCCGTCACCGGGCGCTGGTTGCGCTCGATCAGATTGATGTAGGAGGGCGAGATGCCGAGCCCCTCGGCGATCTGGGTCTGCGACAGCCCCAATTGCTGGCGGATCCGCCGGAACCGCGGCCCGACGAACAGCTTCTTTCCTGACTCGCCGGGCATGGCAGTCTTCCTGACCTATTTTGTGACAAAGTTTACAAATCGACATTTATTACAAGTTCAGATGTTACATGACATCACCAATAGGAAACAAGCTATCTATACGAACTTCGCCTTTTCGCGTTTATCTCCTGACACGCGCTTCGCGATGCTCTGTCAAGAATGTCGCTCCGGCGAGCAGGCGGCGAGGATCAGGTTTCAGGCGGCCGAGCAGAGGCGGCCCGAATTTTTAGAGGAGACTGACGATGAGCAAGGGCAGCAATTTCTGGGTGATCGGCGGCGAGTTCGGCTCGATGAACTTCCACAAGCTCGTCGAAGGCTCGGCTCAGGTCCGTGGTCCGTTCAAGACCCGCAAGGAAGCCGAAGAGTGCTGGAAGGAAGTCTCCGAAGAGAGCCGCCACAAGGCTGGCGTGCGCTTCTCCATCGTCGAGGAGCCGTCGCGCGTTTCGGCGTAACCGCCAAGATCATCAGAGCTAAGAAGACGTCCAAGGACGGCGGCCCCATCCGGTTCATCCGGGTGGGGTCGACCGTTTTCGGAACCCGCTCCAGGCATTTGATCTGGGGATAAGTGGTGGCCTAAGTGCTTGGGAACCAACGCCCTTTGCGGGCGTCATGGTTGCTGATAGGTTAATGTCCCGGAAACCCGTCAGTACGAGACCGCAAGGCATGTCCGATCCGCAGAACACCGGCAGCGAGGCGCGCGATATGCGGCCGACGCTGCGTGAGGCGCTGCGGCGGGCTCGGATCGAGGCCGCCGACCGCACCGGCGTGGTGGTCGAACTGCGCGACGCCGAGGTGGCGCGGCTCGAGATCCTCAACGAGGCGCTCGACCCCCTGTTCGCGCAGGTGCCCGAGAAGGTCGACCTGTTCGACCGTGGCATCAGTCAGGGCGAGACCCCGCGGCTGTGGATCGACGTCGTCGCCCATGTGCTGATGGGGCGCGACAAGCGCATCTACCGCTTCGTGCAGGACACCAGGTTCGGCCGCATCGTGCTCGCCGAATCGCACGACGTGGCGGTCATCGTCGACGCCGTCACCGACTATGTCGCGCGCCGCATGATCGAGCGCGAGCATGCGATGGTGGCGACGCCGCTTCCGATCGCAGAACCGCCGGCGGCGCCGCCGCCCGCGCCCGTGGTCGTGCCGAAGCGCCGCGGCGGGATCGGCATGTTCGTGTTCGGCTTCGTCGTCGGCGGGCTGGCGCTGTTCGGCCTCGCGCTGCTCGCGAGCTGGCAGAATTTCTGAAGCATGATCCGGAAAAGTGCGAAGCGGTTTTCCGAAAAGATCATGCTCAGAGACCGGCGAGGCGCATCGTGGTCATAACTCCCGCCTCGGCATTCTTCGGCATCCTGGCGGCGGCCGCGGTGGTCGGCAGTGCCGTGCTGTTCGGCAAATGGCAGGCGCTGCGGCGTGCCGAATACATCCGTACCTTCGCTCTCCCGCGCGGCCTGCTGGCCCGGCTCGAGAAGCGGCATCCCGGCTTCACCCGCAAGGACAGCGCGCTGGTCTCGCGCGGCCTGCGGCAGTTCTTCCTCGCCTATCTGATGAGCGGCAAGCGCTACGTCGCGATGCCGTCGCAGGCCGCCGACGACCTCTGGCACGAGTTCATTCTCTACACTCGCGAATACGATGCATTCTGCCGCCGCGCCTTCGGCGGCTTCCTGCATCACACGCCTGCGGTCGTGCTGGTGAAGGAGCGACGGCGGAGCAATGAGGGCTTGCGGCGGGTCTGGTGGTACTGCTGCAAATACGAGAACATCGATCCGGTCAGGCCGACGCGGCTGCCGCTGCTGTTCGCGCTCGACGCCAAGCTGAACATCGCGGGCGGCTTCATCTACCACACCGACTGCGAGGCGCTGCGCCGCAGCGGCATTGGCGGCAGCAGTCCGTATTGCGGCGGGGATTTCTCGGACTCATCGATCGACGGCTCGTCAGCGGGTTTTGGCGATGCCGGCAGCGACAGTAGCCACAGTGGGGATGCCAGCGGCCACGGTGGCGACGGCGGTGGTCACGGTGGCGATGGCGGGGGTGGCGGTGATGGCGGAGGAGGCGGCGACAGCGGAGGCGGCTGCGGCGGTGGTTGTGGCGGCGGCGGTGGAGGCGATTAGGACAGCCGCACCTGCTTGAGCTCGCGAATGCCGTCGTGATCGCCGAGGCCGCGCACGGTCTGCTCGCAGCGCCAGGCATTGCCGTCCCGCTCGATCGAGAACAAATTGTAGGCCGCCGCCGGATAGTGCTTGCGCGCCAGCGCCGATGCCGACGGCACGCCGATCGCAGGAATCTTCCGCTCCGGGCCGTCGAACCACATCGTCGAATGGATGTGATCATGGCCGTGCAGCACCAGCTCGACGCCGTGCCGCTTGAGCAACGCCAGCAACTGCTGCGAATCCGTCAGCCGCTTGGCGCGGCCGTCGGAGTGCAGCGGGTGATGCACCAGGAGAACACGGAAGGCATCTTCTCGCGACAGCTGCGCGAGGATTGCATCCAGTGCATCGAGCTGGGCATGGCCGAGCCAGCCGGTCGCCATCAGCGGCGGCGTCGGCACCGCCGAGGAGACGCCGATCAGCGCAACGGGGCCGCGCCGGCGCACGAACGGAAAGTGCGTGGCGCCGTCGGCGTCGCCGCGCAGATAGTCGCCGAAGTGACTGACGAAGCGATGCTTGGTCGCGCGCACATAGGCGTCGTGATTGCCGGGAACCACGGTCACATCGGAGGGCGCGCCGACGCCCTCCAGCCATTGCCGGGCCGGCTTGAACTCGGCGTCGAGCGCAAGGTTGACGAGGTCGCCGGTGACGGCGATATGGTCCGGCTGCTGCGCCTGCATGTCTGACACCAGCGCGTCGAGCACGTCGCGGCGATGATATTTGTGACGGTTGCGCGTCCAGTTCAGATAACCGAGCGCGCGCTTGCCGGCGAGATCGCGCAGCCGCGCCGTCGGCAGCGGCGGCAGATGTGGATCCGACAGATGCGCGAGCCGGAATGCTGCCGCCGTCATGCGATTCCCTTAAGGATTGTCCGTGAAAACTGGCCGGCAATCGGTCATGTCGTGCTATCCCGAACGTGCTGCCTTGTATTGGCAAGAGCTGCGCGGGTGCGCAAGGATCAAAGCAAGGATCAAACACCGGGATGGCGAGGCTTCAGTGACGATCCTTGAGGATTTACGCAAGCGCTTCGAGCCGCAGATCAGGTGGGTGTTTCATTTCTACTGGCGGTTGGTCCGCAGCATGACGCTCGGGGTCCGCGCCGTCGTGCTCGACGCCGACAACAAGGTGTTCCTGGTCAAGCACAGCTATGTCCAGGGCTGGTATCTGCCCGGCGGCGGGGTCGAGGTTGGCGAAAGTTTTATCGAAGCGCTGCGGCGCGAACTCGAGGAGGAGGGGCGGATCGAGCTCGACGGCACGCCGGCGTTGCATGGTATCTTCCACAATAGCCACGTCTCGCCGCGCGATCATGTCGCGGTCTATGTGGTCAGGAACTACCGGCAGGACCGGTTGCCGGAGCCGAATCGCGAGATCGTGGCGTGCGGCTTCTTCGATCCGGCTGACCTGCCCGACGACACCACCCCCGGGACGCGGCTGCGGATATCGGAGGTGCTCGACGGCAAGCCGCCGATCGCCACATGGCGGTGATGGACCGCGTCCGCGCCAGATGCTATCCCGCGCCCCACGATGACCGAACTGACCCTGACCATCCTGCCCGAGACCCCGAAAGACGCCCAGGCGATCGAGCGCCTGCACGAGCGTACCTTCGGACCCGGCCGCTTCGCGCTCAGTGCCTACCGCCTGCGCGAGCATGTCGATCACCTGCTCGATGTCTCCTTCACGGCGCGGATCGGCACGCTGCTGGTCGGCTCGGTGCGGCAGTTGCCGGTGTGCATCGGCGAGACGCCGGCTTTGATGCTCGGGCCGTTGACGGTCGAACCGCCGTTCCGTAGCCGCGGCGTCGGCCGCGCGCTGCTCGAGCGCGCGATCAATGATGCCCGCGCCAAGGGCCATCGGATCATCGTGCTGGTCGGCGACGCGCCGTATTATGCGCGGATCGGCTTCAAGCCGGTCCCGAAGGGACGGATGACGATGCCGGGCCCTGTCGACTACAGTCGCCTGCTCGTCATGGAACTGGTCGACGGAGCATCCGAGGGCGTATCCGGGCCGATCCAGCCGGACTGGAGCAAGGCGATCTGACATTCCCGCGAGTGTCGCCGGACCGGTTGCGCGCTCTCGGAAACTGAAGCACAGTTGAGGCAAGCGTCGGACGAGACCGGCGCATGTCATATCAACAGGGAGAGTGCGCGTCATGATCAAGGTCAGTGTGATGTATCCGAACAACCCCGGCGCGCGCTTTGATCACGACTATTACCGCGACAAGCACATGCCGCTGGTGAAGGCGCGGCTGGGCGATGCCTGCAAATACTACACCGTCGACAAGGGCCTCGCCGGTGGCGCTCCGGGGCAACCCGCAACCTATGTCGGCATGTGTCACATCTTCTGCGACTCGGTTGAGGCCTTCGCCGCCGGCATGGGCAAGCACGCCCAGGAGATCATGGGCGACATCCCGAACTACACCGATCTGCAGCCAGTGATTCAGATCAGCGAAGTCGTCGTCGGGCATTGAGGCCGGACGTTGGATTGTGATCCCTCTGCCGCATGCGGCAGAGGGATCGGCTCGTCTCAGAACTTCAGGTTCGCAAACGCCCGCACGCCGAGGCCCGGCATCAGCACCTCGTCCTTGGTGTAGGAGACGGAGCTGCGGATGTTCTGGTTGAGCAGGTTGTTGCCGACCAGACCAAGCGTCATTTCACGTGCGCCGATCCATGACTGATTGAGCTTGGTGTTGTAGGTGATCTCCGCGTTCAACAGATTGTAGCCCGCGGTCGGGGTCTCGCCGATGTCGGCGATGTTGCTCTGCGCGAAGGCGTGCACCAGATTGACCCGGGTGAACCAGTTGCTGTCGCGCCAGTAGACGCCGCCGCCGAGCCGTACCGGCGGAATCCGCGGCACGTTGCTGCCGTCGGTGAAGGTGGCCCGCACCACGTCGAACTGGTTCTCGATGCCCCAGATGCCGCCATTGAGCGCGCCGATGTCGAACTGGCTCTGGAATTCGGCGCCACGGAAGATCGCGTCGCGCTGCGAATAGACCGCCTGACGTCCTTCGTTGCCGGGATCGCCATTGCCGCAGGAATCGAAGTCCTCACCGCACATCACCCCGGTCAGGCGACGATAGATGAAGTTGCTGAAGCGGGTGTAGTAGGCGGTGGCCTCGAAGCGGAACGGGCCGGTCGCCTTGCGCAGGCCGATCTCGACCGATTTCGCGGTCTCGATGGTCAGGTTCGGATTGCCGATGTCGAAGGTCGCGGTCGCATCATGCGCACCGCGTGAGAACAGCTCGGCGGGCTTCGGCGCACGCTCGACATATTGCGCGGTGACGCTGCCGACGAGATCGCCGGGCAGGTTCTGGATCAGTCCGATGCTGCCGCTGACCGGCGTGTAGGACGGGTTGCGCGTGATCGAGCTTTGCGCCGCGCCATCGGGGAGGAAGTCGGCCGGGAAATCCGGCGTCGCGCCGTGCAGTTCGATATGCTCGATGCGGCCGGCGACCTGGGCCTTGGTCTGGTCCGTGAACTTGAACTCGTTGAACACGTAACCCGCGACGCGGTTGTTGTTGTTCGGGCTCCACAGGCCGTTGAACAGCGCGCCGGGATCGTCCGGGCTTGGCGCGGTCAGCTCCTGGTGCCCGGCCTGCAGGCCGAACGCCGTGGTGACGGTGGCGAACCGCGCGTTGAACGGCATCATCTGCACCTCGACGCGAGCCTCCTGCTCCTTGTTGGTGAAGGTCTGGCGCACGCCGTCGCTGAACAGGTCGGTCGGATCGGCAAGGCCGAGCTCGTTGTGGCGGTAGTCGGTCGCGCCGAGCCAGAACCGCACGGCGTCGATCGCGGTAGCGTCGGGGCGGTACTCACCCTTGACCGCGACCTTGGTCTGATGCGCATCGATCCGGGTGCGGTGATCGGAGCCGTCGATGCCGGGGATGTGGTACAGCGAGTCGTTCTGGGTGATCGCTGCGCCGATATAGCCGCCCTGGAAGAAATACGACGCGCCGACCGAAGCGCCGTCCGTCTGCGTCGCGGAGTTCGGCTGGCGGCCGTTCACCGACCGGGTCTGGTTGAACAGATATGGATAGCTCGGAATGCCGTAGTCGCTGGTGCTGCGGCCATAGACGTCGGCATGCACGGCGACGTTGTTGCCACCGGCGTCGAGCAGCATGCCGCCTTCGACGCCGCGATTGACCGAACTGACCGACGTGCGGGTCTCGACATTGAGGCAACCGGCACCGCCGGCATCTGCCAGCGGCGCTTTGACCGGCAGCCCATAGCTCTGGAACGGCGCTGCCGCGCAGGTCGGCATCGCGTCGGGAATGCGGTTGTTGGTGGCGCTGACCACGCCGCCGATCGAGGTCGAGCCGTAGCGCAGCGCAGCAGGTCCCCGCACCACCTCGATCTGATTGGTCGAGAACGGATCGATCGGCACGAAATGATCTTCGCCGAGATCGGACACGCCACCGCCGCCGAGACCGTTCTCGACGATGCCGACGCGGTTGACGTCGAGGCCGCGGATGATCGGACGGCTCGATGCGCCGGGCGCGAAGCTCGACCCGGTGATGCCGGGCTTCGAGAACAGGAGATCGCCGAGCGTGGCGCCGCCGGAGCGCCGCAACTCCTCGTTGGGCACCACGGTGACGGTCGCGAACTGGTCAGTGACGACGGGCAGCACACCCTGCTGCGGCGCCGGTGCCGCGGGTGCCGGTTGTGCCGCTGCGGCGCGTTCGCTGTTGCGGCTCGGAGCGGTCCGGACCGCGCGGATCGGCGTGCGCGTTGGCGCGGTCCGATGCCGCTGGATCGGGCTTGGCGCCGTCACCGTGATGTCAGGGAGTTGCGTCGGTGTGTCGTCGGCCAGCGCGCCGCCATGCATTGCGCCAAGCAATAGCCAGCTCACGCCTCCGATGTGGAGTGCTCGTCTCTTCTGAAATGTCATTGTCCCGATCCAGGTCCGTCGACATGACGGATCGATTCCGATGTGCCCCGCTGCAACGGACCGCGTATGCGACGCGACGCTCGTCAGTCAGCTCAGGGGCGTGCAGCGATCAGTTGGATGTCAGGACAAAGGCGGTGCGCGGGAGTGGAAGGCCGCGGGCGCCGACTTCAGATGGAGGAATTCGGCGCTGGTGGTGCGAAACAGAAGCTCGACGGCTTCGGGGAGCAGCAGGACCGGCGGTGCCGTGAACAGCACGCTGCTCGCGAGCGAGACGACGGCGCAGATCGCGCAATGGTCGGCCGGATGCCGTTCGCGGTCCTGTTCGGTGGGCGGCTGTGTCCCGGTGACCTGGACTGCGAGGTCCGGCGTCGCCGAAGTCCCGATATAGGCGAGATCGGTCAGCGTCAGGCCGTTCTGGATCGCGGGGGCTGCTTGCGCAGCCGCGATCGGATGGAAATGCCCGAACGACAGCACGAACTGGACGGCGAGCGCGAACAGCGCCAGCCGCGAGCCAGTCCTGATGTGTCGCCGGAACCATTTCATGCCGTCTGAGCCCCATCGATCGGAACGGCTTTCATCACCCCAGCCGCCCGATGTTACATTATAACATCGGAGGCAGGCCGCGATGTCAACGGTGGTTCAGACACACTGTGTCAATCCGTTGCTGGTGTGTGATTGCAGCAACGGCGTGTCGTTGTACGTTGGAAGT
>CALRXG020000317.1:0-8506 GCA_943372075.1 Bordetella parapertussis
CATGGTGCACATCCGCGACCTGCTCGCGTTCATGACCGCGAAGGCGCGCATCACCGACACGACCAAGACGAAGCGCAAGAAGCCTTTTCCCGCGGGCCTCGACCTGCGCAGCGTCGATCTCGCGCTGCCGCTGGCCGACGCCAACATCATCCGCAAGCTGCTCTACATCCCACCGTCGATGCGCGCGATCGACCTCTTGGCGCAGATGCAGGCCTCGCGCATCCATCTCGCGCTGGTGGTCGATGAATATGGCGGCACCGACGGGCTGGTGTCGATCGAGGATATCGTCGAGCAGATCGTCGGCGAGATCGACGACGAGCACGATTCCGACGAGCCGCCGTCGATCGTTCGCCAGGCGGACAACTCCTTTCTCGCCGACGCCCGCGCCAGCCTCGACGATGTCCGTTCGGTGATCGGCGATGATTTCGTGATCGGCGAAGCCGGCGAGGAGGTCGAGACGCTGGGCGGCTACCTGGTGTCGTTCGTCGGCCGCCTGCCGGTGCGCGGCGAGGTGATTTCGGGGCCAGGAAATTACGAGGTCGAGGTGCTCGACGCCGATCCGCGACGGGTCAAGCGTGTGCGAATCAGCGCGCGCAAGGAACGCCCGGCGCCGCGCAAGGACCGCGAACGGCGCCGCGAGCAGACGCCGGACTCCGGCAACCCGCAGGCCAATGACAATTCACCGCCGCCCGGCGAAGGAGCCGGTCCGCAGTGAGGCTCTCCGACAAGCTCCGATCGATCGGTCTTGCAGTCATCCTCACCTGGGGATGGAAGCGCGCGGTGCTCGCGCTCGCGGCCGGCGCATTGTCTTCGCTGGCGATGGCGCCGTTCAACGCGTGGCCGGTGCTGTTCCTCACCTTCTCCATCGCGATCTGGCTGATCGACGGCGCTGCGGCCGGGCGCTGGCGCGGCGTACCCGCGGCGGCGCTGTCCGGCTTCTGGTTCGGCCTCGGCTATTTCGTGCCGGGACTCTACTGGATCGGCTACGCCTTCTTCGTCGATGCCGACACCTTCGCCTGGCTGACGCCGTTCGCTGTGCTCGGCCTGCCCGCCTATCTCGCTTTGTTCACTGCCTTCGGCTTCGCGCTGGCGCGGCTGATCTGGCCGCGCGACGCCTCGCGCGTGCTGGCGCTTGCGGTCAGCCTCACGATTTCAGAATGGCTGCGCGGCCATCTCTTGAGCGGTTTCCCGTGGAATGCGTTCGGCTACGCGCTGACCGAACCGCTGGCGTTGGCGCAAACTGCATCACTGGTCGGGCTGTGGGGCATGACGTTCCTCGCCGTCGCGATCTTCGCAAGCCCGGCCGTGCTGATCGACGGCGCATCGCGCGGCCGCAAGCCGTGGCGCGCACCGGTGGCTGCGGTGCTGGTTCTGGCAGCAATGCTGGCGTTTGGCGCGGTCCGCCTGTCGCAGGCGCCGACCAGGATGGTCGATGGCGTCAAGCTGCGCATCATGCAGCCCGATCTGCAGCAGGACGCCAAGTTCAATTACTCCGCCAAGGCGGCGGTGATACAGAAATATCTCACGTTGTCGGACCGGGCCTCGGGTCCGCACTCCACCGGTGTGAGCGACTCAACCATCCTGATCTGGCCGGAATCCGCGTTTCCTTTCTTCCTGACGCGGGAAGCCGACGCGATGGCGCAGATCGCCGCGCTCCTGCCGAAGGGAACCGTGCTGATCACCGGCTCGGTGCGCGCGCCGGATCTGCCGCCCAATGTGCGCGTCACGCGCGCCTATAATTCAATCTACGTCATCGACCATGACGGCAGCGTGCTCGCGGTCTACGACAAGCTGCATCTTGTCCCATTTGGAGAATATCTGCCGTTCCAGGACTGGATGGAGAAGCTCGGCTTCGTGCAGCTCACCAAGGTGCAGGGCGGCTTCATTCCCGGCACGATCCGCCGCACGCTCGATATTCCGAATGCGCCGCGCGCATTGCCCTTGATCTGCTATGAGGCGATCTTTCCCGGCAATTTGGTGAGCCGCGACGATCGACCTGGCTGGATCATCAACGTCACCAATGACGGCTGGTTCGGAATCTCGACCGGCCCCTATCAGCATCTGCAACAGGCCCGGCTGCGCTCGATCGAGGAAGGCCTGCCGCTGGTGCGCGCCGCAAACACGGGCGTCTCGGCGGTCATCGACCCGCTCGGGCGGATCATCGCACGACTCGGGCTCGGAATCGAAGGCGTGCTCGATGCCGGCCTGCCGGCAGCGCTGCCGCCGACGATCTACGCGCGTGTCGGGAACATCCCCGCCGCCGTAATTGTGTTAGTTGCCCTCGCAATCGTATTGCGGAGACGTTTTGTCAGGCGAAAAGCTTGATCACGCATATCGCCGGTTGTCGCCGAACCCGAAAAAACGTCGAAATTCGCCTCAGTGCGATTCCACCAGTTGACAGATCGACCGTGCGCTTCGCATTGTACGGCTCCACGCGAAATCACAAGTCCCGTCAGCCCCTTTGCGCAAATTGTCCGCATTTCGTCCCGATCCTCCTTGCAGGATTTGACGGCACCGGCGCCTGAGGCATACTCCACTTCCAACTTGCCTCAGCCACGGGCGCGCAATCCCTTAGGAGAGTTGGAGATGTCCACCAAAGCGCCCAATCCTGTTGACAAATATGTCGGCAGCCGCGTCCGTATGCGACGCATCATGCTCGGCATGAGCCAGGAAAAACTGGGCGAGGCATTAGGCCTGACGTTCCAGCAAGTGCAGAAATACGAGAAGGGCACCAACCGTGTCGGCGCCAGCCGGCTGCAGCAGATCTCCGAGATTCTGCAGGTGCCGGTGTCCTTCCTGTTTGACGGCGGCCCAAGCGGCGTCAAAACCGCCGACGGCTTCAGCGAGGGCTCCTCACCGGCCTACGTCTCCGATTTTCTGGCAACCGCCGAAGGCCTGGCCCTGACCCGCGCCTTCACCCGCATCGCGGACGCCAAACTCCGCCGCAGCATCGTCGAACTGGTCGAGCAGATCGCGGCACGCGAGGCCTCCGAACAGGCGTGATCGCGCGCCATATCCGTTTGAGAGATCGTCAAATCTGGAATATGTCATTCCGGCACAGGCTGGAGCGCGACCAGTTGAGGCTGATGCCTTGCCGCGCTTTAGCGCCTTGTTTGCGCATGATCTTTCCGCGAAACCGCTGCATGCGTTTCCGGATGATGATCTGGTGCGTGCGCTGAGTGATAAAGCGAATCGACAGGCGGCAACAACATGACGTCCAGCAACCCGTTTGAAACTGCTGCGATCCTCGACGGCATTCGCCGCTGGGTCGAGATCGAGTCTCCGACGGAGCGGCCGGATCAGGTCAACAAACTGGCCGATCTCGTCGCCGCCGAGTATCGCGACCTGCCTGCGACCGTGGAGCGGATCGCCGGACGCGACGGCTGCGGCGATCATCTCGTCGCCCGTTCGTCCTGGGGGCAGGCCGCGCCGGGCATCCTGGTGTTGAGCCATCTCGATACAGTTCATCCGATGGGATTCATCGAACGGTTACCATTCAAGATCGAAGGCGACAGCGCGTTCGGCCCGGGCATCTACGACATGAAGGGCGGCGCCTATCTCGCCTATCACGCGTTCCGGCAGATCTGCGCCGATGACGCGCGGCCGCCGCTCGGGATCACCCAGATGTACGTCTCGGACGAAGAGATCGGCAGCCCGACCTCGCGCGCGCTGATCGAGGCCGAAGGTCGCAAGGCGAAATACGTGCTGGTGACCGAGCCCGCGCGCGACGGCGGCAAGATCGTCACCGGACGCAAGGGCGTTGCGCGCTTCGACGTCCACATCAAGGGCGCGCCGGCGCATGCCGGCACGCGACCCGAAGACGGTCGCAGCGCGATCCGGGAACTCGGCAATGTGATCCAGACCCTGGAGGGAATGAACGATCTCAAGCGCGGCATCACCGTCAATGTCGGCGTGGTTCGCGGCGGCACCAAGCCGAATGTGATCGCCGAAGAGGCCTATGCGGAAGTCGACATGCGCGTGCCGTCCATGGCCGACGCCGACGAGCTGGTGCCGAAGATCCTCGGCATCACCTCACGCACCGACGGCGTCACGGTGAACGTCACGGGCGAATTGAACCGGCCGCCCTATGAGAAGAGCAACGCCGGCGCCGCGCTCTACGAACACGCCAAGGAGCTTGCCGCCGAACTCGGCTTCGAGCTGTTGGACGTGTTCACCGGCGGCGGCTCCGACGGCAATTTCACTGCGCCGCATACCGCGACCCTCGACGGCCTCGGCGTCGACGGCAAGGGTGCGCACACCCATTACGAGCAGCTCTACATCTCGTCGATCGAGCCGCGCGCGCGACTGCTCCACCGCCTCTATCAAACGCTGCGATGATATCTGCTCCAACCGACACCGACGATCGCGATGCCGACGATGGCGCGATGGCCCATTCACGTGGCTCGTTCTTCGGACGGCGCAAGGGCCACAAGCTGCGCCCGCACCAGGCCGACCTGATCGACACCCTGCTGCCGCATCTTGCGGTCGACATCTCGATGCCCGCGCCCGAGGCGTTGACCGAATTGTTCGATGACGGCATCGAGAACGTCAGGCTCGAAATCGGCTTCGGCGGCGGCGAGCATCTGATCGCGGAAGCGCTAGCCTTTCCGGCGACGGGCTTCATCGGCTGCGAGCCTTATGTCAACGGGATGGCGAAGATCCTGACCCAGATCGAGGCGCAGAATATCGGCAACATCCGCCTGTTCGCGGGCGACGCGGCCGAGCTGCTGGCCTGGGCGCCGGCCTGCTCGCTGGCGCGCATCGACCTGATCCATCCCGATCCCTGGCCGAAGCGGCGGCACTGGAAACGGCGCTTCGTGCAGGACGCGACGGTCGCGGCCATGACACGATTGCTGCCGCCGGGCGGCGAATTCCGCTTCGTCAGCGACATCGACGATTACTGCGCCTGGACGCTGGCGCATCTGATGCGCTCGCCCGACTTCGCCTGGCTCGCCGAGCGCGCGATCGACTGGCGCGAGCCATGGCCGAACTACACGATGACGCGCTACGGCGCCAAGGCCGAGCGCGAAGGGCGCAAGGCGGCGTATCTGAGGTTCAAACGCTTGCCCTGACGTCGTCATTCCGGGGCGCACGAAGCACGAGCCCGGAATGACGAGAGACTACTGTCCCGCCATCCGCGCCTTGCGGACGTCGGTCGCCTCCCACACCATGCGCTTGCCACGCTCGCGACCGAGCAGCTCGATCGGATCGTGATTGTCGATGTGGCCGAACTGGCCTTTGTAGACGCTGTAGCCGCACAGTTCCTGCAGGCGGCGCGGGAAGCGCGCCGCGGTCTCGCGCGGAATGCCGAGCTGCAGGTTTTCCTGCTGCCGCATCCAGCCCCAGCAATAGGCACAGGAGAAGGCAAACCGTCTGGCGTCGCTAGTGTTGGCGCCGCCGCCATGCCACAGCGCGCTGTCGAACAGCATCACGCTGCCGGCCGGCATCGTCGCGGTGACCGCGTCGTACTCCTTGCCGTATTCCGGCGATGAATCGAATTTGTGGCTCGCCGGAACGATCCGCGTCGCGCCATTGTCGTCGCGGAAATCGGACAGCGCCCAGATCGCGTTGATCGTGATCGGAATGTGCGGCCGCGGCAGCGGAATCAACTGGGTGTCTTCGTGGATCGGCTGCGCCTCCTGGCCGGGGCCGAGCACCAGCGAGCAGAACGATGACAGCAGGCATTCTCTGTCCAGCACGCGTTCAACCACCGGCAGCACGTTCTCATGCAGCGGCACCTCCCAGAACAGGTCGTCATAGGTCAGCAGGTTGTTGATGCGCAGCGTCTTGAAGCCCTCGAACGAGGTCCGGGCGAGGCCAAGATTGTGCTCGCGCTCGATCCGTTCGACCGCCGCCTTCAGTCCCTCGATCAGGTCGGGCGAGGCGGCGCGCTCGATCACGGTGTATCCGTCGTCGCGGATCCGCGCGGCGTGCGATTGGATGTCGGCGTCCGTCAGCATGGCGATCTCCCCGTTGGCGCTGTGTCGCGCCTTGCGGAAAGCATAGCGGGCTGATTCAATTTTTGGGAAGCGATTTTTTGTACAGCGGCTTCACCGCGTCATTGCGAGCGAAGCGAAGCAATCCATGCTTCCTTAAAGGAGAAATGGATTGCTTCGTCGCTTCGCTCCTCGCAGTGACCGCGAGAGAGATTGCCGCCAACCGTGGCGATACGCGTAATTATCGCGACTTCCAGAAATCCACGACGCGTTGCGCAGTCGACGGCATCAGGCGGACGAAGTTGACGCGCGCGCCCTCGATATCGGCCGGCGACGGCACGCGGTTGGGCCCCAGCCGCATCATGATCAAGGCGCGCACGGTCGGCCATTCGAAACCGATCGTCTTGCTGGCGATCAGGATCGGATCGTAACGATCGCCGGCGATCAGGCGATCGAGCGTGACGATCTTCACACCGGTCATCGCGGCGAGTGCCGCGACGCATTCCTCATATTTGAAGGCCTTGGCGAAGCCTGCCACCGCGGCCTCGTTCAATTCACCGGCCTGATGCAGCGCCAGGATGGCGCGCTGCGCGGCGGCGAAATCGCGGCCCTCGACCTGCACGATGGCGCCTTCGATCTCGTTCATCGCCAGCTTGATCTCGGCCTGCCGATTCGGCTTGGCGACGTCGAACAGGCGACGGCGGATCACGTCGATCGAGCCGGCCAGCAGGCTCTTCAAATGCTCCGGCGGCAGATCGTCGCGGCGGCCGATCTTCAACGTCAGCACGCCGTCCTGGCCGGCGCGCCGCACCAAATTTGCAAACGAATCGTCCGAGAACGCTGCACCGGCATTGCCGGCCGCGCATCGAACCACATCGCGATCACCGCGACGAACGATGACGTCGGTCAGCACGGTCGAAAGCCTGGACCGCTCGGCCATCGCAAGCAAATGGCCCTGGCCCTTGGCATTGGCGATCTCGACCAGCGCCTGGTCGTCGATGACGGGCGATCGGCGCAACAGCGGCCCCGCGATCGCGACATCGTCCTCGCGGGCGAGTTTCCCCACCAGATGCCGCGGCGCATTGGCCAGCGGCGCCAGCCGTTCGGCGAGATCGATCCGCGCCGCAAGCTCGGCATGCGGCACCAGGCTGGTCAGCACCCCGTCGAACAGGTCGATATGGTCGGGGCGAAAGCTCGCGGCACCCTGCAGGAACAATTCGCCGAGCCGCCGCGCGGCCTCGGCCCGGCGCTTGGGGTCGCCGCGGCGAACGATATCGTCGAGTTCCGGGATCAGCACGGGGGCTGTCGTCATGAGCCTATCCAAACCGGCCAGTTTTGCCGATTTTCGGCAATCTATGGTCCGGTTCGTAAACGGAGGGTTAGGTCAAACCTGTACGCGGGGAGCCGCAAAATCGCCCTGCGCGCGGCCTGGAGGCCTTGCCGGACCCCGGCAAAAGCGCTATATCCAGCGCAACTTATGGTATCTCATACGATCGCGTAGGAGAGTGGGCCCCCCGGGACCCGCTCTTTTTTATTACCTGACGGGACCCAGCGAGGCCGGGTCCAGTTTGGGTAGCGTTAGCGGCCCCTTAAGGCCTCCAGAACAACACAACAGACCTCAGACCAGCTTTAGACCTCAGACAGCCTTTGACACTGGATATGACCGATCCGACCGCCACGTCCGTGGACACCGAACTGCTCGCCGAGCCGCGGCTCGTCGTCGAGCCGGGGGTCGCGGCGCGCGTTGCCGCGGTCGCGGTCCCGGTGCTGCAGGGCATGGGCTATCGCCTGGTGCGCATCAAGGTCTCAGGCGACGCCGGCTGCACCGTGCAGATCATGGCGGAACGGCCCGACGGCTCGATGCAGCTCGAGGATTGCGAGGCGATCTCGCGCGCGCTGTCGCCGGTGCTCGATGTCGCCGACCCGATCGAGCGCGCCTACCGGCTGGAAATCTCCTCGCCCGGCATCGACCGTCCGCTGGTGCGCCGCTCCGATTTCGAGCGCTACACCGGGCATCTGGTCAAGGTCGAGATGGCGGTGGCACATCAGGGCCGCAAGCGGTTCCGCGGCCTGCTCGCCGGCGTCGAGGGCGATGCGGTGCGCCTCAAGCGCGACGATCCGCGTCCCACCGAGGACGCCGAGGTCCTGCTGGTGATGGAAGACATTTCGGACGCCCGGCTGGTGCTGACCGACGAATTGATCGAGGAATCGATGCGTCGCGGCAAGGCCGCCGAGCGCGAGATGCGCCGCGAGCTCGGCCTCGCGCCGCAGCAGCCGGCCCACGCCAAGAACAGCGATCCGGCGAAGAGTCAGAAGCCGAAACCCAAACCCGATCACAAGCCTGGTAACAAGCTCGGCGCGAAGCCGGCGCCGACCAACACCAAGAAGCACCGCCTGGCCGCCGAGCGCGCGCGCCGTGGCGAGATCGATCCATTCGAAGGAGACTAAGCCATGGCAGTCAGCGCCAACAAACTCGAACTGCTGCAGATCGCAGACGCAGTTGCGCGCGAAAAGTCGATCGACCGCTCCATCGTGATCGCGGCGATGGAAGACGCCATCGCCAAGGCCGC
>CALRXG020000318.1:0-8467 GCA_943372075.1 Bordetella parapertussis
AATCCATCAGGCCGCATGATTTGTGGTGAGATGGATTCCGGGCTCTCGCTTCGCATGCCCCGGAATGACGGGAAGCGGATGGCCGCCCCCATCACCTGCGCGACAGTGGTGCGGGCGGCGGGGGCGCGGTGGAGCCGGCGGCGAGCGAGCGCTGCACCATCACGGTGTCCGACCAGCGGCCGTAGCGATAGGCGACGCCCGGCAGATGGCCGACGCGGGCGAAGCCGAAGCGTTCGTGCAGCGCGAGCGACGCGGCGTTGTCGCTGTCGATGTAGCCGATCATCTGGCGGAAGCCGGCCGCGGCACAGGTGTCGACCAGCTCCTGCAACAGCCGGCCGCCGACGCCTTTGCCGGTGAAGCGATGGTGGATGTAGATCGAATGCTTCACCGTATAGCGGTAGGCCGGGCGCTTGCGGAATTGGACGACATAGGCGTAGCCGACCACCTCGCCATCGCACACCGCGACCAGATGCGGCAGGCGGGTGTTGCGCAGGTTCTTGCGGCGGTCGCGCAAATCGTCGGGCTCGGGCGTGCCGCTGTCGTCGACGCTCTCCTCGATGCCGTGGCGGATGTGATGGCGGTAGATCGCCAGCATCGCATCGACGTCGCTGTCGCGCGAGGGACGGACGGTGATCTTGTGATCATTCTCCATAGCGCTGCGTCCGCTCGCCTATTCGGACACGACATAGGTGTAGAAGCGGATGCGGCCGGATTCGTCGATCTCCTTGTAGATGCCCTGGACCTCGACCTCGAAGCCCGGGAAGGCGTTGAAGCTCGCCTCAAACGTCCTGAGATAATCGATCATCGGCTTGCTTCGTTCCGTCAGCCGCTCGCCGGGCACGATGGTCGCGATGCCGGGCGGGTAGACCACGAACGGCGTCGCCGCGACACGGCCGAAGATCTGGTCGATCGGCAGATAGTCGACGTCGTTGCGGATCAGATATTGCGCGGCCTGGCGCGGCGACATCGCGATCTCCGGCAGATGTTCGGGCAGGAACTGGCTGGCCTGCAATTTGCTGACGCCGGCGTCGCGGAAGAAGCGGTGCATGTCGCCGCAGAGGTCGCGCAGCCGCACCCCGGTGTAGCGTTGCGGACGGCGGCGGAAGAATTCGGGGATGACGTCCTCGACCAGCGCGTTGTCGTCATGCAGCTTCTTGAAGGCGACGAGCCCGGACACCAGCGTGCCGGCCTTGCTGGCCTCGACGCCGGGCGTCAGCAGGAAGAGCAGGGAGTTGAGGTCGTTCTTCTCGGCGACGATCTGGTTCTCGCGCAGATATTGCGCCACGACCGGGGCGGGGATGCCGTGATCGGCATAGGCGCCGGTGGAGTGATCGAAGCCTGGCGTCAGCAAGGTGAGCTTGTTGGGGTCGGTCATGGCAAAGCCCGCGGTCAGCTCGGGGAAGCCGTGCCAGGTCTCGCCCGGGCTGAGCTGCCAGTAGGACGGCGTGGTCGCGAGCTGGTCGGTCGAGATCGTCTCCCAGGCGACGTTGTGCACGCCGTTCTCGCGCGCGACGTCGGGGATCATCACACGATCGGGCACGAACGGCTCGAAGAACCAGCGCCGCTCGGCTCGCGCCTCCTTCTCCTCGAACTCGCGCTTCACCGCGCGGATCTTCTTGCGCAACTCGATGCCGAGCCGGATCGTGTCGTCCCACAGCACTTCGCCGGAGCGGCCCTTCATCATCTGCGCGCCGACGTCGAGCGAGGCGAAGATCGGGTAGAACGGCGAGGTCGAGGCGTGCTGCATGAAGCTTTCGTTGAAGCGACGGTGCTCGACCCGGCGCTTCTGGCCCTTGATGTGGCGGTCGCGGATGTGGATCTGCGAGGCCTGCGAGAAGCTCGCGAGCTGCTTGTGGGTCGATTGGGTGGCGATGATGCCGGGCGCCTCGGGACCGAGATTGGCAAGCCCCATCGCGTACCGCCCGGCGTAGATCGGGTGGAATTTCATGAAGCCGGCCCAGGCCTCGTCGAACAGGATGTAGTCGCAGAGATGGCCGATCCGCTTCAGGATCATCTCGGCCGAGTGGATGGTGCCGTCATAGGTGCACTGCTCCACCACCGCGACGCGGAACGGGCGCTCCTTCTTCCATGCGTTCTCGTCCTTGACCAGCGGGTGCTTGCGGATGTGGTCACGCAACGTGCCCTCGTCGAGCAGGTCCCAGCGCATCGGGCCGATCAGGCCCCAGGCGTTGCGCACGGTCGGCACATAGACCGGGATGCCGCCGCCGAGCAGCAGCGCGCCGTGATGGGCGGCCTTGTGGTTGTTGCGGTCGAACAGCACGAGGTCGCCGTCGGTGACCAGCGAGCCGAGCGCGACCTTATTGGAGGTCGAGGTGCCGTTGAGCACGAAATAGGTCTTCTCGGCTCCGAAGATCCGCGCCGCCTCCTTCTGCGCCCGCAGCGCCGGCCCCTCATGGGTGAGGAGGTCGCCGAGGTCGAGCACTGAATTGTCGAGGTCGTCGCGGAACACGGCTTCGCCGAGATGCTCGACGAACACCCGGCCGATCGGGCTGCGGCTGTAGAACACGCCGCCATTATGGCCCGGGCAGGTCCAGAGCTGGTTGCCCTCCTCGGCATAGTCGACCAGGGCGCCGAAGAACGGCGTCTTCAGGTTCTCGGCATACTGCTTGAGCCTGGAGATCAGGTTCTTGGCGATGAAGGAGGGGGTCTCCTCGGACAGGAACACATAGCCGTCGATGAAATCCAGCACCTCGACGGGTAGGTCCTCGAACCGCTTGCGGCGGATCAGCAGCAGGATCGGGAAGTCGAGGCCGCGGCGGCGCATCAGGTTGATCAGCGCGGCGGTCTTGCCCTCGAGGCCCTTCTTGCCCCAGTCGACCACCATGCAACCGATCGCAGCATCGGTCTGGACCGCGATCTCGGCGTCTTCCAGCTTGCGGGCGCGGACCACCTCGAAGCCGGAACGCTCGATTTCGGCGACGATCTGGTTGAATCGGATGCCTTCGAGGTCGTCGGCCTCGAAAACCGGCGCCGCGAACAGGAAATTGAAGCGTTTGAAATAGTCCATGCGTGTCCCCGAACTGTACCGGCTGAACCTGTCTGCACAATTCATGACAAAGAGATGACAATCGTTCTGCGACGCCACGCCAGATGGTCAAATCCCCGTCGCCGCGCTGAACTCACGATATTGCCAGCTTTCGGAGAGGACGGCGCCATGCCCCAGCCTGCCAAAGACCCTGCCATGTCCAGTATTGCCGACTATTTGGCCGCGATCGAGCGGCTTGGCCCGTTGATTGCCGAACACCGGGCGGACTTCGACCGCGAGCGCCGGCTTCCCGACGCCGTGATCCGCGCCCTGGCCGAGGCCGGATTGTTTCGGCTGTATTTGCCGAAGGCACTCGGCGGGCCGGAATTCTCGCCGCTCGACTTCATGACCATCGTGGAAGCCGCCTCGGCGCTGGACGGCTCGGTCGGCTGGCTGGTCGGCAATGGCGGCGGCATGAGCCGGGCCGGCGGCTACCTGCCGGAGGAGATGGTACGGGGCTGGTTCGCCGATCCGCTGGCATTCATCGCCGCCGCCACAGGTGCGATCGGGACGGCGGTGGAGGTCGAGGGCGGCTATCGCGTCAGCGGGCGCTGGCCGTTCGGCAGCGGCGCGCCGCACGCGACGAAGTTCATGGGGCTCGCCAGCGTCAAGGACCCCGACGGCAAGGACAGCCCGCCGATCTGCTGCTACGTCGACCGGGCCGACGTCCGCCTCCACGACACCTGGTTCGTGTCCGGGCTGCGCGCCACCGGAAGCTGCGACTTCGAGATGCAGGATTGCTTCGTGCCTGATAGCCACAGCCATCCGCTGGTCGACTTCAAGCCGACCCAGCCGGGCATCCCATATCGCCTGCCGGGCGTATCGGCGTTTTCCTGGACCGTCTCCGTCGTGCCGCTCGGGATCGCCCGCGGTGCGCTCGACGCCTTCATCGCGCTGGCGGCCAGGAAGCCGCGGATGGGAGGCGTCGGCCAGCTGCGCGACGGCGAACTGGTCCAGGCGATGGTCGGCCGCGCCGAAACCACACTGCGCTCCGCGCGGGCACTGCTCGTCGAAGGCATGACCGAGCTGATGGCGGCCTGCGACAGCGGAGGCGAGCGGCTGGTCGAAGCCCGGCTGCTGCACCGGATCGCCTGCGCCAACGCCGCCGAAAGCGCCGCGCGCGTGGTCGAGATGATCGCTGCGCCCGCAGGCACCGCCGCGATCTTCGAGACCGGTACGCTCGAACGATCGATCCGCGACGTGCAAGCCGCGATCAAGCATGTCGCGATGACATCGAACAGCTACGCGCTGACAGGGCGGCTCAAGCTCGGCCTGCCGCTCGGTACGACGCGGTTCTAGGGGAGCGAGGCGCGCTAATCGTTGTGAGATGGCGGAGGCCGTGGATATTCGAGCTGCACGGCGACGAAGTCCGCCGTGCTCCGGCCATAGCGCGCTTCGATCCCGGCGAGCGTCCGGTCGAGCGCTTGCGCGGGCGGCGTCGCGCCGACCGTGGGAAGCAGGCGTTCGGCGGGCCAGCTCGCCGCCACGACTTGCGGATAGATGCGCAGGCCGTTGCGGGTGGTCACCGCATCGCCAGTCGCGGCGAATGTTGCCGCGCTGGAGCGATAGGTTCGAGACCAGCTGTCTGCGACCAGCGCCAGTGAAACCTCGTCGACATCTGGGGCCAGCGCGACGCCGAGCTGCTCCCGATTCCAGAACGTCAGCGTGTTCCGGATCGCGGTCAGCGCGAAGGGGCGGGTGAAGCTGAAGGCGTTGCTGTCATGCCGCGCATCCCATTCGGGGAGGCCGATTTCGCGGGCGATGGCATCGGCCTTGTCGCGGCCGGCGATCGCCTCGATCAAGGTGAGCGACATCGGCATCGACGCCGAAATGCCCGTCGTGGTCGCGACGCCGCGGTCGACCACGAAGCGGCGGTCGGGGACGTATCGAATGTCCGGATGATGGTCGCGCCAGTCCTTCACATAGAACCAATGCGTGGTCGCCTGCCTGCCTCCGAGCAGGCCGGTCGCGGCAACGACCTTGCCGCCGGCGCAGATGCCGACAATGATCGCGCCTTTCTCCGCTTGCTGCCGGATCCATTCCATGACCGCGGGATCGTCATCGCGGCTCATCGCCGGCACGATGACATAGTCGGCGCCATCGGGATGCGCAGCGTCGAATGTCGCGGTGGTCGCGTCAGGCTCGACCTTCAACACCGGGAACAGCGTGACCGGCCCGGGCTTCGTTGCCAGCGTGACGACGTCGGCAATATCGGCGCGCTTCAGGATGCCGTAGGGCATCAGGTAATCGGTGGTCTCGGTCATGTCGTTGATGCCGATGATTGCGATCAACGGGCGCGCCCGCTTCGGCGGTTTCAATGCGGCGAGCGTTGCGTCATGTTCCGGCTTTGCGATCGGCGCCGGTACCCGGAACGCCGATGCGGCGGGAAGGGTGAACAGCCACAGGCCGCCGATGATTGGAACCAGCGCAGCAACGGCGATGCCGCTCCACGTCAAAAGCCGCCAGGTCATGATGATCGATCTCGTATCCGCTTGGGTCGCACGGCGCGGAAACTAGTTGGCGCGCATGCCGATCGGAATGGCGAAATTCCCGCAAAAACGGACGCGGCAAGGTGGCGCGCAAACCCTCGATGTCTATCTGGAAGCGGAGAGAGAAGGGCGATCGATGATGAAAACAGACCTCTCCGAGATCTACAGAAAATACATTGCCTGTCTGAACCGGCAGGACTGGCCGCAACTTGGTCAGTTCGTTGGCGACGATGTGTCGCACAACGGCCGGCGGCTCGGACTATCCGGCTATCGCGAGATGCTGGAGCGGGATTTTCGCGATATCCCGGACCTTCGCTTCAACATCGCGCTGTTGATGTCGGATGCATCCCATGTCGCGAGCCGGCTAGCGTTCGACTGTTCACCGCAGGGAAGATTTCTCGGTCTTGATGTCGACGGCAGGCGGGTGTCGTTTGCGGAGAACGTGTTCTACGAATTTCGCGACGGCAAGATCGCAGAGGTCTGGTCGGTGATCGACAAGGTGGCGATCGAGGCTCAGCCGTCGGGACCGCGTCAAGGCACGACGGGCACCAGTCCATAGCGCAGCATCGTCTCCTTCATCTTCGCGGGATCGGGCGCGCCGCCGGCCAGCAGCGTTGCCATCTCCTTGAAGTATTGCGGTCCGAGGACGCCGGGGCTCAGCATGCAGAGGCAGGTCGCCGGACCGTCGGAGCGGTTGGTGAAGCCGTGCACGATGCCGCGCGCGATGAACACCGTCTCGCCGGGGCCGAGCTCGATGTCCTTGCCGTCGACGCGCCACGTCGAGATGCCCGACAGCCCATAGATCGTTTCGTCCCAGCTCTCGTGATAGTGCGGGATCGGCATCCGCGCGTTCGGCTGCAAGGTCATCTCGAACAGATCGACGCTGCCGCCGGTGGTCTCCTTGCTTTGTAGGAATTTGAGTTGCAGGGCGCCAAGATTGATCAGGTCGAGCATGGTGGTCTCGTGCGCAATTGAGGGCGGGATGTCGCGGGCGCGTCCGGCGCCAAAGGTTTCTGCTGTGATTAGCGGCTTGTGCCGCTATTTATGCTCCAGGTGCCAGGCGCCGTCCCAATCCGTCGCCGGTGGATTTTGCCTGAAGGCTGCGACGCGCGCGGTCATGGCGGTCGACGGGCCATCGCCCGGCACCGCGGCCAGCGCCGCAGCGAAGGCATGCCCGGCGTCGTCCCAGCGGCGGTCGCGATAGGCCGCGAGGCCGTGGGCATAGTGCTGCCGCAACTCCGCCTGCGCCGGCGTCAGATCGTCCTTCTTTCCGATGATCTCGAACACGGCGACCGGGTGGGTCTGGCCGACCACGACCAGGCGGTCGATCTCGCGCAGCTCGATGGTCGAAGCGCAGGCCGCAGCGGTCGCCTCCGAGATCAGGCTGCGGCTGCCGTAGAACTTGTTGGCGCCTTCCAGCCGCGAGGCCAGGTTCACGGTGTCGCCGAGCACCGTGTAGCTCATCATGAATTCGGAGCCGATGCTGCCGACCAGCGCCTCGCCGGTGGCGATCCCGATCCTGATGTCGCAGTCGGCCGGGATCGCGCGCACGCCGAGCAACTCGGGCAGATCCTTGCGCAGCTGGCTGACCTGGCCGATCATGTCGATGGCGGCAAGCGCGGCCAGATGGGTCTGCTCGGCTTCCTCGACGAAGGGGGCGCCCCAATAGGCCATGATGGCATCGCCGATGTATTTGTCGATGATGCCGCGATGGGTGTGGACCGGCGCCGACATGGTCGACAGATAGAGGTTCATGATCTTGACCAGGCCGCGCGGCGTGACGCCCTCGCTCAGGCTGGTGAAGCCCTTCATGTCGCAGAACATCACCGTCATGATGCGGCGCTGTCCTTCGGTGGCGGCGATCGCCGGCTGCTCGAGCAGGCCCTCGGCGATGCGCGGATTGATGTAGCGGCCGAAGGTCTCGCGGATGCGCTGGTTGTGGCGCAGCGTCTCGATCATGCGGTTGAAGGCGGCGGAAAGCTGGCCGATCTCGTCCTGGGTGGTGATGGTGATGGTGCCGTCGAGCCGGCCTGCCTCGACCTCGCGGGTGCCCTCCAGCAGGCGCATCACCGGGCGGGTGATGCCGCTGCCGACCAGCATCGCGAACACGAAGCCGAGGATCGCGGCGATGGCGGTGACGACGCCGGAGATGATGATCGCCCGCTGCTGCGTCGACATCACTTTCGCCGCGGCCGCGCCGACCTGCGCCAGCATGTCGGCGCGGATCGCTTCGATCCTGTTGTTGAACTCGTCGCGCAGGACGTCGGCGCGCAACGTGGTCTGTCGCGCGGCGGCGAAGTCCTTGGCATCGAGCTGCTCGAGCAAGGTCCTGTTCTCGCCATTCAGGCGCATCAGCAGGTCGTTGACGGCATTGTCGATGCGGTCGTCGAGGCGCCCGAGGGCGGCGTTGTCGGACGGCGTCGACGGATCGGCGATGATCGCATCGATCAGCACGCGCGCGGCGTCGGCCTCGCGCTTGATCAGCGGCTCGACCTCGTCGAAGGTCTTGCGCGCCGACGCGTAGCCGGTGTCTTCGCCGGGCGGCTGCATCTTCGCCATCATCATCCGGCGCATCGCCAGCGATCGCTCCAGCGAGCGGATGTTGACGCGGGCGAGGTGGCCGTAGGCGGGGATATAGCGGTTGGTGAGCTCGTCCAGCAGATGGCCGACCTGGCCCGCCATCACCATGGACAGCAGCGAGGTGATGACCGCGAGGACAATCAGTCCCGCGGCGATGCCGACGATCTTCTGCCTGATCGAATTGCGAAACATGCCGAGCCCCGCCGCAGCTGCAATAAGCGGGTTCACCCCCGCCGTGGCGGCGAGACAGCTAATAGAGTTCCATCGTCCACTGTGCAAGCGCTCGGCGGCGACGGCCGAGGCTAGCGCAACCCCTCATAGACCATCAGGCCGCGCGCGACGGCGAGCTTGC
>CALRXG020000319.1:0-8462 GCA_943372075.1 Bordetella parapertussis
TGCGCGCGGTGACAAGGCGCCCATGATCAATCGACGCACGCGGGTATGCGCCGGCGGGTCGTTGAAGACGAGGCTCGTCGTGTGGTGCTCGTAGAGCAGGGAGGCGCCGTATTTCGGCAAGAATTCCTTCTTCTTGTCGGAGGAGAACGCCTTGGTGTTCTTGTAGGCGGCGATGAGATCGTCGTAGCGGGTGAGGAAATAGCAGCCGTTCGGCAGCCGCTTGACCGGTGCGTTCTCGCGCAGCGCCCGATAGGTCGGGTAGGGGTCGGCGTAGAAGTCCGGCGTCAGCTTCTCCAGGTCGAAACCATCAGCCAGCTCGCGCGCGTGCCCATCCATGGCGACTCCAACCTAATTAGTTTCATTTGCAACTATCGTAAGCCGCGGGCGGCCGCCGCGCAATACAATATGAAAGTATCGGGATCGGCGCGACGCCCTCGGCGTGGTGCGAATATATCGCAGAGCCATATGCGGTTTTGCGCTTTGATGAAGCGCGTGCGTCCCACTACAGTCGCGGCCAATCAACAGAGAGCCGGAAACGCCAATGCATGCCCGTGCCGAGACCGCGGCCTCCTGGCCGGAGGAAATCTTCTCGATATTGCAGCGCTTCGAGGTGCGTCAGGTGCCTTACGTCCCCGACGCCGGGCATTCGGAGCTGATCGAGCGGGTGCTGGGTTCGTCCTCGATGCGGGGCGTTGCGCTGACCACGGAGGAGGAGGGCGTGGCGCTGCTTGCAGGCGCCTGGGCCGGCGGCCAGCGCGGCGTGCTGCTGATGCAATCGAGCGGGGTCGGCAATTGCATCAACATGCTGTCTCTGGTGCAGATCTTCCGCCTGCCGTTCCTCACTTTGGTGACGATGCGCGGCGAATGGGGCGAGTTCAATCCCTGGCAGGTGCCGATGGGCTCGAACACCCAAGGCATTCTCGAATTGGCGGGGATCAAGGTGCTGCGCGCTTCGCGCCCTGATGAAGTACGCGAAGTCGTCGAAGCCGGCGCGGCGCAAGCCTACAACGCCTGCACGCCGACCGCCGTCCTGCTGTCGCAGCGCCTGATCGGGGCCAAGGTCTTCATCAAATGAGCAAAGCCAATCTCCTCGACCGCCGCGCCGTGGTTTCCGAACTGCTCAGGGATCGCAAGGGCGCCTTCGCCGTCGGCGGCCTCGGCGCCTCGACCTATGACATCGCCGCCGCCGGCGACCACGACCGCAATTTCTATCTCTGGGGCGGCATGGGCGGTGCCGTGATGATCGGGCTTGGCCTCGCGCTGGCGCAGCCGACGCTACCGGTCGTCGTCATCACCGGCGATGGCGAGATGCTGATGGGGATGGGGAGCCTCGCGACCGTCGCGCTGCAGCAGCCCAAAAACCTCTCGATCATCGTGCTGGACAACGAGGCCTATGGCGAGACCGGCGGCCAGGCCAGCCATACCGGTGGAACCGCCGATCTCGTAGGTGTTGCCAAGGCGTGCGGAATCGGAGATAGCCGGGCAATCAGCACGATGGCCGAGGTCGAGGCTTTTGCCTCGTCTTTACAGAATGTTACGGCGGGACCTCGGTTCGCCAGCGTGAAGATTGACGGGGCCAATCTGGAACGGGTGCTGTCCAGCCGCGACGGCACCTACATCGTCAACCGCATCAGAGGGTCGATCGGACACACTCCGATATAAAACGACTTCTGCGGTGCAATAGAACCTTGACTTTTGGTAAAGTGAGTGATTACTCACGACCCCAAATGTCTACCTTACGCATGACAAGTGACTTGCGGCGTCAGCTGATCCTGAGCGCTGCAAAGCGATGCTTCGCCCGCAGCGGCTTTGCCGGCACCACGACCAAGAGCGTGGCGGCCGCGGCTGCCATTTCGGAAGGGCTGCTGTTCAAGCACTTCCCGTCGAAGGCTGCGCTGTACGCTGAAATCCTTGCCGAGGAGTGCGAAGCGGATCCCGATTTCGCGCATCTGCTCGGCCAGGAGCCCTCGACCGCGACGCTGATCGAACTGGTGCAGGGCATGGTCGGTCACTTCATGCAGTTGCGCGACGCGCCGGACCAGGAAGAGGCGCAGCGGATGCGATTGATGGTGACGAGCCATCTCGACGACGGCGAATTTGCGCGCCTGCTCTACGACAAGATCGGCAAGCTGATCGGCCCGACCTTCTCCGCATCACTCGAACGGGCGATCGCGGCCGGCGAGGCGACGCGGATCGGCGACGAGCCGATCAACCTGTTCTGGTTTGCGCACCATACCGTGCTTATGGGCGCGCTGACGCAGCTGCCTGCGACACCATGTCTCCCCTACGGCGATGCCGCAGCGGCCGAGCGGCAGCTTTGCCAATTCATCCTTCGCGGCATCGGACTTACCGAAGCCGCAATCTCAACTCATTTGGGCCGCCAGCCGTCGCCGAGCGCAGGACCGTCGGTAACTGCAGAAAGTGCATGACATGAATATTCAGACCGAAAGCCACATCTCGGGGCAACCGATCAAGGACAAGCAAGCCAAGCGCCCGGTTCGTCTGGGACTCTGGTTCATTATTGTAGGCTTGTTGCTGGCCGTGCTGGTCGGCGGGCTGGTTTGGTTCAATTCATTCCGCAGCCACATGATCGCGCAATTCTTGGCCAACAACAAGCCGCCACCGGCGAACGTCTCGGCCGCCGAGGCGAAGTCCGAGGTGATTCCGAACCTGCTGACCGCGGTCGGCGATCTCGTCGCGGTGCATCAGGTCAATGTCACGACCGACGTGC
Organism: Bordetella parapertussis; assembly: GCA_943372075.1. GTDB lineage: Bacteria > Pseudomonadota > Alphaproteobacteria > Rhizobiales > Xanthobacteraceae > Bradyrhizobium. Next base: position 2,732 of record CALRXG020000319.1, read on the forward strand.
CGGGCCGCATCACCCAGATCATGTTCACCGCCGGCAGCCATGTGAAGGCAGGCACACCGCTGGTGCAGCTGTTCGATGCGCCGGAGCAGGGCGACCTCGCGAGCTTCAAGGCGCAGGCCATCGTGGGTGAGCAGCAGCTCGACCGCGCCAAGCAGCTGGCGTCGCGCCAGTTCGGGCCGCAGTCGACCGTGGACACGGCGCAGGCGACCTACGACCAAGCCAAGGCCGGCATCGCCAAGACCGAGGCGCTGATCTCGCAGAAGCTGGTGCGCGCGCCGTTCGAAGGCGATCTCGGCGTCCGCCAGGTCGAAGTCGGCCAGTACCTGACGGCCGGCACCCAGATCGTGTCGCTGACCGATCTGTCGGTGCTGTACGCCAACATGACCGTGACGGAAAAGCAGAGCTCGCAGATCAAGGTCGGCCAGGCCGTGCGGATCGCGGTCGACGCCTATCCGGGCCGCACCTTCGACGGCAAGATCACCACCATCGAGCCGCAGATCGCGACCGATACCCGCAACATCCGGGTGCAGGCGACGATCCAGAATCCGGACAGCATCCTCAAGCCCGGCATGTTCGCGACCGCAACCATCGTGCTGCCAGAGAAGCCGCCGGTCGTGACCATTCCGGAGACCGCGGTCGACTACACGCTGTACGGCGACTCCGTGTTCCTGATCACCGAGAAGAAGGGCGACGACGGCAAGACCACGCTGACCGCGGTCCGCACCTTCGTGAAGACCGGCAACCGCGTCGAGGGACGCGTCGAGATCCTCAAGGGCCTGAAGCCCGGGGACAGGGTCGTCGCCGTCGGCCAGATCAAGCTGCAGTCCGGCATGGCGGTTGCGATCTCGGCCGATCCGCCGCCGTCGGTTCCGGCCGAGCCGCCGCGCTACTAAGGCGTGATCCGGAAAAGCGCGACGCGTTCTTCCGTAAGGATCGTGTCCAAAGAAGAAGCTGATGCGCGATGACGGTCTTGCCTGATCTCATCGCGCGTTAGCCCCGATCACCTGAACTCGGAGGGCCGATTGGCCTTCCGCCCATTGCTGCCGCGAACCGGCAGACAACACGAATCGAGTTGGCGATGGCCTTCACTGATATTTTCATCAAGCGCCCGGTGCTTTCGGTCGTCGTCAGCCTGCTGATCCTGCTGATCGGCCTGCGTGCGGCGATGGTGCTGCCGATCCGGCAATATCCGAACCTGTCGAACACCGTCGTGACGATCACCACGTCATATCCCGGTGCATCGCCGGAGCTGATCAACGGCTTCATCACCACGCCGATCGAGCAGGCCGTCGCTTCGGCTGAAGGCGTCGACTACATGACGTCGAACTCGGTGCTCGGCACCTCGACGATCCAGGTCTACGTCAAGCTCAATCACGATCCGAACCAGGCGCTCACCGAAGTGCTCGCCAAGGTCAACTCGGTCAAATATCTGATCCCGAAGGAAGCCTTCGATCCGGTGGTGACCAAGGCGACCGGCGACACTATCGCCGTGATGTATCTCGGCTTCTCCAGCGAGGAGCTGACCGGATCGGCGATCTCCGACTATCTGACCCGCGTTGTGCAGCCGGTGCTCTCGACGGTCGACGGCGTCGCATCGGCCGACATTCTCGGCGGCCAGACCTTCGCGATGCGCGTCTGGCTCGATCCGACACGGATGGCCGGGCGCGGCGTGTCGCCCAACGACGTCGCTGCGGCGATTGCCGCCAACAACTTCCAGGCGGCGGCCGGCCAGACCAAGGGCTTCTTCATCGTCTCCAACGTCTCGGCCAATACCGACCTTCAGAACATCGATCAGTTCAAGCGAATGATCGTCAAGTCGAAGGACGGCGGCTTCGTGCGTATCGAGGACATCGCGACGGTGGAGCTCGCGGCGCAGTCGACCGACGCCAGCGTCGCCTTCAACGGCGAGCATGCGATCTTCATCGGCATCAAGGCGACGCCGCAGGGCAACCCGTTGACCCTGGTGAAGGGCGTGCGCGCGCTGTTCCCCGACCTCGAGCGCAACCTGCCGCCGTCGATGAAGATGAAGGTGGCCTACGACTCCACCAAGTTCATCCAATCGTCGATCGACGAGGTCGAGAAGACGCTCAGCGAGGCGGTGCTGATCGTCGTCATCGTCATCTTCCTGTTCCTGGCCTCGATCCGCTCGGTCATCATTCCCGTTGTCACCATTCCGTTGTCGTTGATCGGCGTCTGCATCCTGATGCTGGCCGCGGGCTTCAGCTTCAACCTGCTGACACTGCTGGCGATGGTGCTGGCGATCGGCCTCGTGGTCGACGACGCCATCGTGGTGGTGGAGAACATCCATCGACATCTCGAGGAGGGCCTGCCACCAGTGCAGGCATCGCTGAAGGGCGCGCGCGAGATCGTCGGCCCGGTCATCTCGATGACCATCACGCTGGCGGCTGTGTACGCGCCGATCGGCTTCCTCGGCGGTGTCACCGGCACGCTGTTCCGCGAATTCGCCTTCACGCTGGCCGGCTCGGTGATCGTGTCGGGCGTGATCGCGCTGACGCTGTCGCCGATGATGTGCTCGGTGTTCCTCAAGAACTCGGAGGAGGGGCGTTTCGCCAAGCTGGTCAATCGCGTGTTCGGCGCGGTGACGCGCGCCTATGGCCGCCAGCTCGACCGGTCGCTGGACTACCGTCCGATCACGGCGCTGTTCGCGGTGACCATCCTCGGCCTGGTCGGCTTCCTCTACATGAACATCCAGAAGGAGCTTGCGCCGCAGGAAGACCAGGGCATCGTGTTCGCGGTGACCAAGGCACCGAAATACGCCAACATCGATTACATTGATTTCTACGGCGACAAGATGGACAAGGAGTTCCAGAAGTTTCCCGAGACCGACCTGCGGTTCATCCTGAACGGCATCACCGGTCCGCAGGGCGGCTTCGCCGGTATGCTGCTGAAGCCGTGGGATGAGCGCAAGCGCTCGGCCCAGATGCTGCAGCCGTTGGTGCAGAATGAGCTGTCGAAAATCGAAGGCATCAGCGCGTTCGCGTTCAGCCTGCCGCCGCTGCCCGGCGGCCCCGGCGGTCTGCCGGTGCAGATGGTGATCTCTTCGACGGCTGGATTCCAGCAGGTGTTCGACCAGATGAACAAGCTGAAGGACGCTGCGCGCAAAAGCGGCCTGTTCATCGCCACCGACAGCGACCTCGACTTCAACCAGCCGGTGGTCCGGGTGAAGGTCGACCGTTCCAAGGCAAGCGATCTCGGCATCACGATGCAATCGATCGGTGGTGCGCTGGCGACGCTGCTCGGCGGCAACTACGTCAACCGTTTCAATCTCGAAGGGCGCTCCTACCAGGTGATTCCGCAGGTGCCGCGCGTCAACCGGCTCGCACCTGAGTCGTTCGACAACTACTACGTCCCGACCGCGACAGGGCAGCTGGTGCGGCTGTCGACGGTGGTTTCAGTCGAGACCGGTGTCGATCCGAACGCGCTGACCCATTACAATCAGCTCAACTCGGCGACTTTCCAAGCCGTGCCGATGCCTGGCGTCTCGATGGGGCGAGCGGTCGAATTTCTGCAAGGCGAAGCCAAGAAGCTGCCGTCCGGCTTCAGCTACGACTTCCTTGCCGACTCCCGGCAGTACGTCCATGAAGGCAATCAGCTGCTGGTCACCTTCGCGTTCGCCATCATCATCATCTTCCTGGTGCTGGCGGCGCAGTTCGAGAGCCTGCGCGATCCGTTCGTGATCATGATCTCGGTGCCGATGGCGATCGTCGGCGCCTTGATCCCGCTGTTCTTCGGTGTCGCCACCATGAACATCTACACCCAGGTGGGCCTGTTGACGCTGGTCGGACTGATCACCAAGCACGGCATCCTGATGGTGGAGTTCGCCAACGAGCTGCAGCTCAAGGAGGGACTGGACCGTCGCTCGGCGATCGAGATGTCGGCCCGGATCCGGCTGCGCCCGATCCTGATGACGACGGCGGCCATGGTCACCGGCCTGTTGCCCCTGCTCACCGCCTCCGGCGCCGGCGCCGCCAGCCGCTTCTCGATCGGCCTCGTGGTCGTCACCGGCATGACCATTGGCACGCTGTTCACGTTGTTCGTGCTGCCGATGGTCTACACGGTGATCGCGACCGACCACCAGGCCGCGGCCCGTTCCGACCGCGCCAAGCAGATCGCCGATTACGAGCTTGATGGCCGTGGCGGCGCATTGAAACCGACCTGAGCCCTCCAAGCTCATGCTCGCGGAGAAGGCGGCGCTGGCGAAAGCCACTGCCGCCTTTTCTTTGTCTCGTGATAGCCTTTGGGCAGGCAGAGGTTCTGGAGGAAACAGGCATGGCGAGCGAGTTTGCGGCGGGCAATTACCGGTTCATTCCGGCTGTGTTCCAATATTCAAGCGGCGCGCAAGCGAACGCTGGTTATGAAATCGAGCGGGTCCGCTTCGATCGCCTGCTGCCGCTTGCCGAAGGCTTTGCGCGGATCGCGGCCTACATCAAGGACGCCGGCCGGCCGCTGACCTCGTTCTGCGCCTGCGAACTGCGCTCGCCGGCCGCCTTCACCGAGGATGGTTTCCGCGCCTTCAACCAGCACTACGTCAAGACGCTCGCCGAATGGGGCCTGTTCGACGGCACCATCAATCCGGTAGCTCGCAGCAATGTCTGTCCTGAGATCGATCCACCGGCGGAGCCGTCGTTTTACGCGTTCTCGTTCACGCGGCCGAGCACGAGCGCGTCGCCGTCCTTTGTGATCGCGGGCGGCGCCGAGGCACGCAGCGGCACCGCCGCCTACCCCGAGCGCATCGTCTGCTACCGCGATCTCAGTCCCGGCGCGTGGCGGGAAAAGGTCCGCTTCACCGCCGGCGAGATGGAGCGTCGTCTCGCCGAGTTCAGCTTCGGCTGGGAGGCGACGACGGCGGTGCAGGCCTACACCGTGCACGATATCCATCCCGTGATCGTCGACGAACTGGTCCGCCGCGGTGCCACGCGCTGCGGCCTGACCTGGCACTTCTGCCGCCCGCCGGTGGTCGATCTCGAATACGAGATGGACTGCCGCAGGGTGCTAAGGGAAGTGGTGATTTAGTTCCGAAGACGGCCAACGCTGTCATTGCGAGGAGCGAAGCGACGAAGCAATCCATCGTTCCGCATGCGTGGACCGATGGATTGCTTCGCTTCGCTCGCAATGACGCGGATGAGACTTCGTGGAATTTGGCAGCGGTGGTCACCGCGCCTTCGGGTCAAGCGCGTCGCGCAGGCCGTCGCCGACCAGGTTGAACGACAGCACGACCATGAAGATCGCAAGGCCCGGCCAGATCGCCATCCATGGCGCGCTGGTCAGGAAGCGTTGCGCCGCGTTGAGCATGCTGCCCCAGGACGGCGCCGGTGGCTGCTGGCCGAGGCCGAGGAAGGACAGTGCGGCCTCGGCGATGATCGCGGCCGCGATCGACAGCGTCGCCTGCACCAGCAGCGCCGGCAGGATGTTCGGCAACATATGGACCAGCGCGATGCGCCAGCGCGGATTGCCCATGGCGCGCGCCGCCTCGACATAGTCCTCGACCTTGACGCTCATCACCTGGCCGCGAGTCAGGCGGATGAAGATCGGGGTCGCCGAGACGCCGATCGCGATCATCGCATTGCCGAGGCTCGGGCCGAGGAAGGCCACGAGCGCGATCGCCAGGATCAGGAACGGGCAGGCCAGCATCGCATCGGTGATGCGGCTGATCAGTCCGTCGATGAAGCCGCCGCGGTAGCCTGCGACGAGCCCGAGCGGCACGCCGATC
>CALRXG020000320.1:0-8453 GCA_943372075.1 Bordetella parapertussis
CCGAGGCACAGTGGAGCAAGGCCTTCGAGGGCTACCAGAAGATTCCGCAATATCGCGAGCTCAATGCCGGGATGACGCTTGAGCAGTTCAAGACGATCTTCTGGTGGGAGTGGAGCCACCGGCTGCTCGGCCGGGTGATCGGCGCCGCCTATCTGCTGCCGTTCCTGTATTTCCTGTGGCGCGGCACCGTGAGCGGTGAACTCGGCCGGCGGCTATGGGTGATCTTCGGCCTCGGCGCGCTGCAGGGCGGCGTCGGCTGGTGGATGGTGGCGTCCGGCCTCTCGGAACGCGTCGAGGTGTCGCAGTATCGGCTGGCGACGCATCTGGTGCTGGCGCTGCTGATCTTCGCGGCGATCGTCTGGACGCTGCGCCGGCTTTCGGACCGTCCGCCCGTGATCGCGCCCGCCAGGCTGAAGATCACGAGCGCGGTGCTGCTCGTGGTCACCTTCGTGCAGCTCTATTTGGGTGCGCTGGTCGCGGGCCTGCGCGCGGGCAGGGTTTATAACACCTGGCCAGAGATCGACGGCGGCTTGATCCCGTCGGCCGACCGGCTGTGGTTCGAGACGCCGTGGTGGCGCAATCTGTTCGACAATACGCTGACGGTGCAGTTCGAGCATCGCATGACCGCGTATCTGTTGTTCGCGCTGGCGATCGTGCACGCGATCGATGCCGTGCGGTCGCGCGCCGGTGGCAGCGTGATCGCCGGCGCCTGGTGGCTGGTTGCGGCGATCACCCTGCAGGCGACGCTCGGCATCCTGACGCTGCTGCATCAGGTACCGATTGATCTCGCGCTGACCCACCAGGCGGTCGCGATCGTCGTGCTAACGCTCGCCGTCTTGCAGGCCGAGCGCTTTGCGGTGCGCCGCACCGAACGGGACCAGCCGACCTTCGTTGCGGTCGGCCAGTCCCTTTTGATCGGTCAGGACAAATAGTCGAGCCCGATATCGAGCGCGGCCGAGCTGTGGGTGATCCAGCCGACCGAGATCAGATCGACGCCGGTGGCGGCAATCGCCGCGGCGGTCGCAGCCGTGATGCGGCCGGACGCTTCGGTGATCGCCTTGCCGCGCGCCATCTCCACCGCGCGGGTGAGCTGCTCGGTCGTCATGTTGTCGAGCAGCACCGCGTCGACGCCGAGCGCGAGCGCCTCTTCGAGTTGCGACAGCGTGTCGACCTCGACCTCGATCTTGACCATATGCCCGGTATTGGCCTTGGCGCGCTCGATCGCGGTGCGGATGCCGCCGGCGAGCGCGATATGGTTGTCCTTGATCAGCACAGCATCATCAAGCCCGAAACGGTGATTGCGGCCGCCGCCGGCGCGCACCGCATATTTCTCCAGCGCCCGTAGTCCCGGCGTGGTCTTGCGGATGTCAACGATTTGCGCGCGCGTGCCCTTGACGGCTTTGACCAGCGTTGCAGTTGCCGTCGCGACGCCGCTGAGATGGCAGAGGAAGTTCAGCGCGGTGCGCTCCGCAGTGAGCAGGCTGCGGGCCGGTCCGTCGATGATCGCGATGACCTGGTCGGGCTCGACCGCACTGCCGTCGGGCCGCTCGACGCGCAATTCGACGGCCGGCGACACCAGCTGAAAGGCCGACCGTGCGACGTCGAGCCCGGCGATCACGCCGGGCTGCCGCGCCCGCATCACCAGCCGGGCCTGCTGGCCGGCCGGCACGATGGCGTCCGCCGTGATATCGCCGGCACGGCCGAGGTCCTCGCGCAGCGCATTTTGCACGATCGGTTCATAGAGCAGCGGCAACAGGGGATTGAGGGTGGTCATGAGCGGGCACTCCTGGCTGAGATCCTGGATTCGACGATGTCGCGCGCGGCGGCGAGCGCCTCGGCTCGGGTGAGGGAAGATGGTGCTGCAGACAAGGCAGTGAGCGGGAAATCGGTGCGGAAATGACCGCCGCGGCTTTCCTCGCGCCTGATCGCGGCGACCGCGATCATCAAGCCGACCAACGCTGCGTCGGATGCCGCATTCTGGCCGGTTGCGAACGGATGGAGGTTCCGGATCGCACGCGTCATCCCGTCACGGTCGCGCAGCACGCCGAGCCCTTGGGTGAGGATCGGCCGCACCACGGAGGGATCGGTGGCTGGCGGCATGGCACCGTCGCGCAGCATCGCCCGCGGACCGGCGCTCGTGCTTTCGACGCTCTCGGCAACCCAGCGCGCGCAGACGACTGCCTCCATCAGCGAGTTGCTGGCGAGCCGGTTGGCGCCGTGCAGGCCGGTGCGCGCGGCTTCGCCGCAGGCCCACAGGCCCTGCACCGAGCTGCGGCCAAAACCGTCAACCGCGATGCCACCCATGTGATAGTGAACCGCGGGCCGGATCGGGATCGGATCACGGGCGGGGTCGATGCCTGCCATCTTGCAGAATGCGCTGATCACCGGATAACGCTGCGCGAAATCCGCGCCAGGATTCTTGCGCGCGTCGAGGAAGGTGCGGTGTCCCGCGGCGCGGTGGCGCCAGACCGCGCGCGCGACGATGTCGCGCGGCGCAAGCTCGGCGCCTGGCTGATCGAGCATGAAGCGCTGTCCGGTCTCGTCGATCAGCACAGCGCCGTCGCCGCGGATCGCTTCGGTGAGCAGCGGCATCGGCCGCGATGGTCCGTCGAAGGCGGTCGGATGAAACTGGACGAATTCGATGTCCGACAAGGTTGCGCCGGCATGTGCCGCGAGCGCGAGGCCCTGGCCGAAACATCCACCGGGATTGGTGCTGTCGGCGAACAATCCGCCGATGCCGCCGGTCGCGATCACCACGCGGTTGGTCGTGATCGTCAGCGCGCCGCGGTCACTTGCCGCCAGCACGCCCCTGACCGCATTGTCCTCGACGATCAGGCGACGGGCCTCGACGCCCTCCAGCAACGTGATCGACGGCGTCTGACGGACGGCGGCGATCAGTGCGCGCATGATCTCACGGCCGGTGCCGTCCCCGGTGGCGTGCACGATACGGTTGCGGCCGTGCGCGGCCTCGAGCCCGAGGCGCCAGCTGCCGTCGGCGCGACGGTCGAAGGCGACGCCGAGTTCGGCCAGATGCTCGACGGCGGCAGGCGCAGCATGAACGATCCGGGATGCTGCCGCCGCGTCACAAAGGCCGGCACCGGCCGCGAGCGTGTCGGCGAGATGCAGGGCAGGGGTGTCATCCGCGCCGACCGGCGCGGCCAAGCCGCCCTGTGCCCACATGCTGGAGGCTTCCGCGCCGAGCGGCGATTTCGACACCAGCACGACGGGCTCGGGTGCGAGCTGAAGCGCGGTCATCAGCCCCGCCGCGCCGCCGCCGATGATGACCGGGCGGCCGTTCAGATCAGACAGATCGGTACTCATATTGCCAGCATCCTTTCGACGCTCATGCGCGCACGATCGGCGATCTCCGGGTCGATTGTGACTTCGTGCTGATTGGTCTCCAGCGCGTGGCGGATGTTCTTCAGCGTGATCCGCTTCATGTGCGGGCAGAGATTGCAGGGGCGGACGAAGTCGACATCCGGATTGCGCGCTGCGATGTTGTCGCTCATCGAGCACTCCGTCAGCAGCACGACGCGCGGCGGGTGCTTGGTCTCGACGAATGTCTGCATCGCGGCCGTCGAGCCTGAAAAGTCCGCTTCCGCGACGACATCGGGCGGGCATTCCGGATGCGCCAGGACGGTGACATCAGGATGGTTCTCGCGCAGCTGGCGCACGTCGTCCGCGGTGAACAGCTCGTGCACCTCGCAATGGCCCTTCCAGGCGATGATCTTCTTGCTGCTCTGCTTGGCGATGTTCTGCGCCAGATATTCATCGGGCAGCATGATGACGCGCTCGCTGTCGAGCGATTCCACGATCTTCAGCGCATTGCCCGAGGTGCAGCAGATGTCGGACTCCGCCTTCACCGCGGTCGACGTGTTGACATAGGCGACGACGGGCGCATCTGGATAGCGCGCGCGCATCAGCCGCACGTCCTCCGCCGTGATGGAATCCGCCAGCGAGCAGCCGGCCCTGAGATCGGGGATCAGCACGGTCTTGGCCGGATTGAGCAGCTTCGCGGTTTCGGCCATGAAGTGCACGCCCGCGAGCACGATGACGTCGGCGTCGACCTTGGTCGCTTCGCGTGCGAGCAGGAGGCTGTCGCCAACGATATCGGCGACGCCGTGGAAGATCTCCGGGGTCTGGTAGTTGTGCGCCAGCACTACCGCGTTGCGGCGGCGTTTCAACGCGAGGATCGCGTCGACGTCCTCGGCGAAGGTCGCCCATTCGAAGGGCGGGATGACGCGCTTGACGCGCTCATAGAGCGGTGCAGTGCGGGTGAGCAGATCGGTATCGAGTGCAACCATTTATACTCTCCTTGAGCATAAGATGGTTTATACTTATCCTGAGCATAAGGCGTGTCAAGTGCGAGAAAGCGGCAGCTTGGTGCCGGCGACGGCCCGTTCGGCCAATACGGCGTGGCGGAAGCGGAACAGCTTGGCCGGCCGCCCGACGGTATCGGCGGCCATTGCGCCAGTCTCTTCAACGAGTTCCTGCTGCTCGATCAGCCTGCGGAAGTTCTGCTTGTGGACCAGCCGGCCTGCGAGCGCCTCAACACTGCGTTGCAATTGCAGCAGGGTGAACTCGGCCGGCATCAACTCGAATACTACGGGACGGTATTTGATCTTGGCGCGCAGCCGCGCGATCCCGGTCGCGAGAATGCGTCGATGATCCGCTGTCATCGGCTTTCCGGGGACGACTGTTGCCTCGCGGCCGCGCGCGTGATCGGCTTCCGGGATCAGCGATGCCTCCCAGAGCAGTTCGTAGCGCTGCAACACCAGTTCTTCGTTCCAGTCGCGCTCATCGAGACCGAAGGTGATGGCGCATCGCTGCCAGCGCTCGCGCTGCAATGTCGGTGAGGAGGCTTCCTTCGCCCACGCCTTCAGTTTCGGGGCGATCGTCTTGGCGATGAAGGCCGGTGCGCCGTCGCGATGATCTTCCCAGGGGAAGTAGTCGTACCAGCCGGACCAGTGCGCCTCGAAACCTTCGCCGACCCGGTCCTCACGGGTCAGGCCGAGATAGCTGATCGAGACGCTATGCGGTCCCTTGGCGTCGCCGGACCGGCCGCGGTCGGCAAAGGTGTAGAGCTGTTCGACATAGCCGAGCGGGTGGCCGGTCTGCGCTTCGACCCAGGCCCGCAATGCGGTTTGCAGCGAGCGGTGGGTGAACTCGAACGGGCCGCTCGGCAGCGCCGAGCCGCCGGCGATGGTCATGATGTCAGGCGTGCCGTCGGTGACCGCGACCAGCACCGCGACGAGGTCGGCGGTGACGGCGTTTCCCGAAGCCGGTGCTTTGGATTTTTGCGGCGATCTGGCCACGATCGGTCCGCGCTAGCAGTAGCCGTAGACGCCGCAGGCGTATGGCAGGCGGTCCCAATAGTCGACATAGGCGCCGCCATAATACGGACCGAGATAGCTGTAGGAGCGGGAATTGCCGTAATAACCCGGCAGCGATGACGATCCGGGCAGCAGCGGCTCGCCGCGCACGACCGGGATATAGGGCTCCGAATTGAGCGGGATCACCTTGGGCTCGACGACCACGAGCTGGCGGCCGCGCCGCACATAGGTCGGCCCCGTGATGGTGGTGCGGTAGGCGTAAGGCCGGCGCGGCAGGCCGTGCGGCAGCTGGCGCGCAGCCTTCACGGTGGCGCTTTTCGGGGGAATGGGGCCGTCGGCAGCCTCAGCGGTCGGAATCGCGAGCAGCGCGATCGCGAGCGGAAATATCCAGCGCAGCATCAATGGTCTCCCGAATCATCCGGAGCCTATCACTGCCACTTTAAGCCGGATTGAACGTTAACGAGAGGCCCGCCGGCTTTAAGCGTTAACGGGCGGGGCGATCGCGTGGGAGAGCGCCCGGAGCGATGCAGGGGCACCGCTCCGGAACCGCTCCGGGATCAGGCACGCAGGGCTTGGTCGAGGTCTGCGATCAGGTCTTCCTTGTCCTCGATCCCGATCGAGAGCCGCACCACCTCCGGTGCCGCGCCGGACTTCACCTTGGCGGCGTCGTCGAGCTGGCTGTGGGTGGTGGAGGCCGGGTGGATCACCAGCGAGCGGGTGTCGCCGACATTGGCGAGATGCGAGAACAGCTTCAGGTTCGACACCAGATTGACGCCGGCGTCATAGCCGCCCTTGAGGCTGAAGGTGAACACGGCGCCGGCGCCCTTCGGCGCATATTTGCGTTGCAGGGCGTTGTACCTGTCGCCGGGCAGGCCGGCATAGTTCACCGCCGACACGGCAGGGTGGGTGGAGAGGAATTCCGCCACCGCCTTGGCGTTGTCGCAGTGCTTCTGCATGCGCAGCGGCAGTGTCTCGATGCCGGTCAGGATCATGAAGGCATTGAACGGTGACAGCGCCGGACCGAGGTCGCGCAGGCCGAGCACGCGGCAGGCGATCGCGAAGGCGAAGTTGCCGAACGTCTCCTGGATCCGGATGCCGTGATATTCGGGGCGCGGCTCGCTCAGCATCGGGTACTTGTTGTCCTTCGACCAGTCGAAAGTGCCGGCGTCGACGATGATGCCGCCGAGCGAGTTGCCGTGACCGCCGAGGAATTTGGTCAAGGAGTGCACGACGATGTCGGCGCCGTGGTCGATCGGCTTGATCAGGTAGGGCGAGGCCAGCGTGTTGTCGACGATCAGCGGCACGCCGGCCTTGCGCGCGACGGCCGCGATTGCCTCGATATCGGTGATGCTGCCCGCAGGATTGGCGATCGACTCGATGAAGATCGCCTTGGTGTGCGGCGTCACCGCGCGCTCGAAGCTTTCGATCTCATCGGGGTCGGCCCAGGCCACGTTCCAGCCGAATGCCTTGAAGGCGTGGGTGAATTGGTTGATCGAGCCGCCATAGAGCTTGCGTGCCGCAATGATCTCGTCGCCGGGCTTCAGCAGCTGCTGCAGCACGACGAGTTGCGCGGCGTGGCCGGAGGCAACTGCAAGTGCCGCGGTGCCGCCTTCGAGCGCTGCGACACGTTCCTCGAGCACTGCATTGGTCGGGTTGCCGATGCGGGTGTAGATGTTGCCGAAGGCCTGCAGGCCGAACAGCGAAGCGGCATGGTCGGCATCGTTGAAGACGAATGACGTGGTCTGGTAGATCGGCGTCGCCCGCGCGCCGGTGGTGGGATCAGGCTGCGCGCCGGCGTGCACGGCGAGGGTGGAAAATCCCGGGAGACGATCGGTCATTCTTGGTGTCCTGTTGTGGCCTGGTCGAAATGCGCGGCATGCTGATGGTGGCCGCGCTCGCCGTCAAGCGAGTTGGGCAAGCCAACCGTCTTTGGAAATGGCATCCTATGCCGTGCCGCACCAACGGCGGAATTATTCCGCTGCGACGTCAGGTCGTCTCGGTCTTGTTCTTCGCGGCGCGGTCGGATGCCGCAGTCTGGCCACCGCCAAAACTGCTGCGGTTGAGCGACAGCCGCATGCGCTGGGTCGGGATCGGCGCGCGCTTGGAACTCAGCGTGCGCGAATTGACGCCCATCCAGGAGATCTCCGACGACAGCCGGCCGTACTCGATCTTCGGGCAGCGGTTCATCACCACCTTGAGGCCGGCGGCCTCGGCCTTCGCGGCGGCGGCATCGTCGCGCGCGCCAAGCTGCATCCAGATCACCTTCGGCAGCGGCGACAATTTCAGCGCCTCTTCGACCACGGGCATGATGTGGCTGGAATTGCGGAAGATGTCGATCATGTCGATCGGCCGATCGATATCCGCAAGCGAGGCGACGAACGGCTGGCCCATCAGCGTCTTGCCGACATGGCCCGGGTTGACCGGGATCATGTCATAGCCGCGCTGCGCCAGATATTTGAAGGCGAAATAGCTCGGCCGCACGTTGACCGGCGAAGCGCCGACCATCGCGATCGATTTCACGTTGTTCAGGATGCTGCGGATGTAGTTGTCGTCGTAGGCGTCGTGATTCATCGGAATGTTACTTGTCCTGCCATTTCGGCTCGCGCTTCTCGATGAAGGCGCCGATGCCTTCCTCGGCGTCGCGCGCCATCATGTTCTCGGTCATCACTTCGGCCGCGTAGCGGTAGGCGTCAGCGAGGCTCATCTCGGCCTGGCGATAGAACGCCTCCTTGCCGAGCTTGACGGTGTAGGCCGATTTCAGCGCGACCTTCTGTGCCAGCGCGATCGCGGCGTCGCGTTCGGTGCCGGCTGATACCACGCGGTTGATCAGGCCGATCTCTTTCGCCGTTGCGGCGGAAATCGGCTCGCCGGTGAGCAGCATCTCCATCGCCTGCTTGCGCGGCACGTTGCGCGACAGCGCCACCATCGGCGTCGAGCAGAACAGCCCGATGTCGACGCCCGGGGTCGCAAACGCCGCCGCCTCGGAGGCGATCGCGAGGTCGCAGCTGGCGACGAGCTGACAGCCGGCCGCGGTGGCGATGCCCTGGACGGATGCGACCACCGGCTTCGGCAGGCGCACGATCGCCTGCATCATCGCGCTGCATGCGTTCATGATCTGCG
>CALRXG020000321.1:0-8448 GCA_943372075.1 Bordetella parapertussis
AATCGGGTGAGGGGTTACGGTCTATCGAGAGAGCAAGAGCCCTCACCCGGATTGCTCTGGACGATGCTTCGCATCGCCACGCGCAATCCGACCTCTCCCCGGTGGGGAGAGGTGAACCGAGGGTCGCTTCGCTCATCCGGGCTACGCTCGCTTTCGGTTAGTCTGCCCTGTGCTTGCTGGACAAGTAGCAGGCATGGGCGCGAGCGAGAAACGGCTACACGGGGCCATTCAATCTTTATAGTCCTGCCAACGCCAAAAACTCGAGAATACCCTTTCCCCGCCAATGATCCGAAAATTCTGTCCGGCAAAACCGCCAATTGTTTGAAAGTCGCCCCCGACATAATAGGTGCCCTTAGCGAGTTCCTCAAACGTCGTCTTGTCATAGCTCTCTGAGCATCGACTATCGCCCCAGCCGACTTGGACCACGAAGATTTCTCCCTCGCTGAAGCCTTTAAGCGCTTCGACCACGCGAACACGGATGCGCCTTGTCGAGAACCAATTATCATCGCGAGCCCAACTTGGTCGCACCAGTTCGAGTGGTTGGACTCTGGCGACCAGCGGTTTGCTTTCCCATTTTGCCGGCAATTTTCGGGACATGGAAAACCCGTATAATACACAGGCAGAAGCTGGCTGGATGACCAACAGTGTTGCCGCAATCACAGCAAGCAGTTTCATGCCCACAGCCTTTCTCCGGCCTTGCCTACATGCAGCGCAGCGAAAATAGATGGGTTTCGCTGCGCTCTACCCATCTATGCCAACACAGTCGTCCAGCGCGGAACGCCTTGGCGCCAAAACAGCGTCACCACCTAATGGTTGCTACCGGATAAGCTCAGGCCAAGGTCAATTTGCGTCCCTTAAGGCCCTTGTTCGACCAGGTTGATGCCTGCCTCGCTCAGAGCATGCATCAAATCCTCGATGTCTTCGGGCGCCGTTGTCGCGGGGGGCAGCAACTCATTCAGTTGGTCGAAGGTGACAAATCCAGTTTCGTGACCGAGCCTGATTACTCTCTTGATGGTTTCGCCATCCATGCGCGCCTCCGGAATAATCCCGATATGGGGCGTGTAATCCATCAGGGCTAGATCTCCCCACCTTTAGCGCGCTTGCGTTATGGTCGCTTCTTGCGACACCAAATGCTTGGCCAATATTCGTTCGATGAGCTGCCGGCATCGGCCAAATTCCCGCTTGGGAATGTCCGAAACGATCACCTTGGTGATCGCGGAATCGGCCTGTTCCATCGGCAGGTTGCCCAGGTCGCCGAGGGCCGAGCTCAGCTCTTCCGCAAAGTTGCGAACGCGGTGTAACCCCGAGCTTTCCGGGAACGTGATCTCGATTGCCCTGGCCAAGGCCACTCCTGTTCTATGAACTGTGTCGGACCGGAGATCGCTTCGCTCATCCGGGCTACGCTTGCTGTTCAGATGAGCCTGAAGGTGACTGCGATCCAGAAGAACACGATCAGTCCGATGCCGACCATCTTGAAGATCTGAACGTCTTCGTCGAGCCGCGTGATGGGCGGCCACCCCCACAGGATCGTTGTGACGAACCCCAGAACAAAAAGCGTGATCGACAGGATCGTGGAGGCGGTGTCGCCAATCGAGGTTCCTATTTGGATACTCCGCCCGTTGGATGTGGTTGAGACGTTTACAACATCTACGGGTTGAGGAAGAGTTTCCGATGTGCCGCAATCCCGGCACCAACAGGTAGCCCGCATGAGCGAAGCGATATGCGGGACTTGCTTTGCGAGTTGCGGCGCGGACCCCGGATGTCGCTTCGCTCATCCGCCCTGTGCTGCCGTATCGATCGGCTCTCAGGCGACGCTGAGCGACGGCCTGTCCTTGCGAACAAGGCCCAGAAGGCCAAGACCGGCAAAGCCCAGGATCAGCATCGCCCAGGTGGACGGCTCCGGCACGGCCGAGGCAATGGCGGCACTTGCATCGATAGCTGTATTTGGCGTGGTTTCGAAGCCGTAGCTTTCGAGATCTCCACCAGCAAATCGGGCGTATCCATAGAACGTATCGTTTCCGACCGTATAGCGCAGGCCCAGAAAGCTATCGGTCGACGAGAACGGAATATCTGTCGCGGTAGGGAAAGACGAATACGCACCGAATTGCCCCGGTCCGTAGACAACGTCGCCGCCGCGGCCATCCGTAAAATCAACGGACGGTTGCCCAAAGACAGAAGATACCTGCGCTGAACCCGTTGTCGAGATGAACGTGTCCGCAAAGAAGCCACTGGACGGATAACTCAGGGTGAATTGATTTCCGGCCACAGGACCGAAGGTGAATGGACCATTCGTAAGGTCGATGTTTCCTCCACCGACAATGCTGGCAGATGCCGGGAGCGCCGAGGCGGCAAGTAGAAATGCCGTAGCGACTAACGTCGTTCGCGTTTTCATTTTGAACTTCCCATTGCGCCCCAAAACATGAAGCGCGCGCAGCGCATTGAAAGCAACGCGGAACTCGCGCTCACAAAAATATAGCTTGAGCTTCGAAACTTTGTGACCGTAGCAACGTAATGCGCTCGTAGCATCAGCAAGTAGCCCACATGCGCGAAGTGATATGCGGGCCTGACCTCGCGAGTTGTTTGCCGATCCCAAATGTCGCTTCGCTCATCCGGGCTACGCTCGCACATTCAGCGGAACGACCAAGCGATGCCAACGCCGATCGCGGTGAGAAGTCCGAATCCGACCAGCCATCGATGATACTTCTCGATCCACCGCACGAATTGCGGTCCCAGGATCAGGACGAGGGCGGCGACCATCGCGAAATGCAGGAGACGGCCGACCACGGCTGCGACCGTGAAGGTCAGAAGGTTCATCGATGCAACGCCCGCTGCGATCGCGATGAACTTGAACGGGATCGGTGTGAAGCTCTTGGCGATGATGATCCAGAGTCCCCAATCCTCGACGAGGCTCTGGTAGCGTCGGAAATTGTCCGACTGCCCGTACATCTCGACAAGCGTTTGTCCGACTGCGGCCCAACCGAGATGGCCGATGCCGTACCCGACCAGGGCGCCGGCCGACGAAGCCAGGACGCAGACGGTGCACAGGAAAAGGCTCCGCTCGGGCCGTATCAGCAGCATCGGCACCAGCAGCAGATCGGGCAAGACCGGCAGGATCGAGCTGTCTGCAAATGCGATCAGCGCGAGCAGGGCGGGGCCCCATCGGCTATCCGAGAACGCTTCAGCGCGGCGCCGCCAGACGTCACGGCTTGTCGAGAAGAGAAACATGATCAGTGACCGACGCGTAACAGGCGAGCCGCAGTAGCCAGGCTGGTCCAACTTATGTCCAATCGCGCTTGCAGTGAAGTCGCGCGCGAACCCGTCGACTTCGCTTGCAGCCGTTGCGCAATGCTCGGATTGGTGACGACATCAGGCGTCGTCGGACCATAGCTTGCTCGCCCTCGCCAACATTGCGGCATTTGCGCGCACGATGGCATGTTTCGGATCGGGCCGCGAAAATGTCTGCTGGATGTAAGGACGGTGTAAGTTGCCGATCGTATGACGATGTCGGCGGCGGCAGTCGACGACGCGAAGCGTGCGAAGCCGCGCTGCAAGGCACGGACGAGCGGTCTCTTTGCCATCGCGCGCAATGGTCGGGAGCCCATGCGGCGAAGGTGAAATGCGAAGTCGCGTGCAATTGGCGTGCATCACGGTCTTGAGCTGGTCGGCATCCGGCGCCTCCGCGCAGGCGGTGGAATGGCGCTATTGCCTTGCGGTGTCGCAAGCCGAGCAGAGGGTTTACATGTCGCACCCGTTCCAGTGCGCCACCGACGATTTTCCGAAGCTGGAGCGCGTGCTTCGGGAGTCGCTGACCCGTGCGGGCGTTTCGGTCGACACCGTGCAGTGCCCGAGGGGCAGCGATGAGCGCAGCATCCTGGCGATGCGCGACCACGCCATCGCGTTCAATCGACAAACGCGGATCACCGCGGTCGATGTCAAATGGCGTCCCGGCGCGCGTCTTTGCGAATGACGGTGCCTTGCGGCTTTCGAACTCCGGCTGAAATGTCCACGAACGCGCGCGTGACGCGCGGACAGCATCAGGAAGCCGAGTGATCGGCGCAATGAACAGGTACCAATGGCAAGCACATGCACGCAGGGGATCGACACCGGCTTCGTCGCGCTCGGCTACGGAAAGGTTGCGGCGCTCGGGGTCCTGCAAGGAATAACCGAGTTGTTGCCGATCTCGTCCACGGCACACATGCGCCTGGTGCCGGCCGTGCTGGGTTGGCAGGATCCGGGATCGGCGTTCTCCGCGGCGATGCAGCTTGCCGCGGTTGCAGCCGTCGTCAGTTATTTCTGGCGGGACGTGCGTGCGCTGGCGACGAACTCCATTGTCGCAATGGCGCGCGGGCAATTGCAGGACCCGTGGTTTCGTCTCGCATTGTCGATCGTGCTGGCAACGATCCCCATCGCCGTTGCGGGATTGTCGGCGTCCAAACTTCTGAACACCTGCAATTCGCCGCTTCGCGGCGTCGTGGTGATCGGGTGGGCCTGCGTTGCGATGGCGGTCCTGCTCGGTGCGGCGGAGATCTATGCCAGGCACCGGCGGACGATCGGCGAAGCCCGCCTGCTCGATGCGATGCTGGTAGGACTGGCCCAGGTGGGCGCTCTGATCCCCGGCGTCTCGCGTTCGGGTTCAACCCTGACCGCGGCGCTTGCGCTCGGCTTCAAGCGGGATGAAGCGGCGCGCTTCTCGTTCCTGCTGGGTTTGCCCGCGATCACCCTGGCCGGGCTCAAGGAGCTGTGGGAACTGTACCATCTCGATCTCGATCATCACGCCTGGTCGGTTCTGATCGTCGGCCTCGTGGTTGCTTCCATTTCGGCAATCGTGGCGATCTGGAGCCTGATGCGCGTGCTCGAACGCTTCTCCAGTTGGCCGTTCGTGATCTATCGCTTCGTCCTCGGCCTCGTCATCCTTGTCGGCGCAATGGCCGGGGTGCTTTGAGCCGGGCGCAATCGCATATGGTGTGAGCAGCCGATGTGAGCGCCGTCATGGCCGGGCTTGTCCCGGCCATCCACGTCTCTCTACGCGGGGAAACAAGACGTAGATGCCCGGGCCAAGCCCGGGCATGACGACGCGGAAACGCCGGTTTCAGAGCCTTTGGTGTCGTCTGCGACAGCCTTACTTTGAGCTGGAGTCTGCGGCAGGCGGAGCGGCAGATCTCCGGTGCATCATTCCCTCGATCTCATTTCGGACGCCTTTATGCGGCGATGGTTGGCGAAGGACGCTAAGCAGGATGATTGGGACATGGTGATGCTTTCTCGGACATCTGTCATTGTCGCGGCGATGCTCATGCTCGGGACGTTACCGGCCCGCGCGCAGCAAAGCGCCGAGTTCGATGCGTGCATGGACAAGGCCGAAGGGGTGTCGACCAAGATGCTCGATTGCGGCAAGACCGAAATCGCCAAGTGGGACACCCGGCTCAACACCGCCTATCAAGCCCTTCTCGCCAGCTCGAAGGGCGAGGCGCACGCGCAATTGCTGACCGAACAGCAGGCCTGGCTGAAGCATCATCTCAGCGAAACCCATCGCCTCGCCGCGGACCCCAACAACGGCTCCGTCGCGTTCCTCGACTCCCAGGCGTTCGAATTGAAGGACATCGCCGATCGTACGCTGCTGCTTGAAAAGCGCGCCCAGGCCTTGCGATAGACGGGACTGTTTCGATCGTGGGCGAGGTGGCGACTTGTTCGCCCTAGCTCATTGAGGCCAAGGCGGAAGCGTACCCGCCGGGGCTGTTGTGGGCGAAGCGGCGAATTACGCCTTCGGCTAAGCCGCCCTACGCTTGCTGCGGATTGCGCGTTCGGCCTGCGCTCGCGAGCGAATGCAGACGCGGCTCGTCAACCGAGTTGTCTGTGATTGAGCGCTAGGGTTGTTCACCAGAAGCGATCAGTTCGTAAAGACTCGGTAGCTCCTGTTTGGGCCGAGCACGGTCCAGACGTGATCTACGGATTCAAGTCTCAAGACTTGAACATAATTTTCGTTAGCAATATCTAGGTATTTTCGAGCTCGTTTTCCGAGTGCTCGAACTGCGGCATTGCTGAGTCCGTCAACTTTATAGTCGTCCGACATCGTTGACTCCGTCTCACTACCTCCGCACTACATCCCCCCGTAATGGCATCGATGATCAAATGGTCGGCTATGCTTTCCGCCACTTGTCGGGCGAGCCATGCGAGGTTTCTCGAACCCTTTCGACATGGGGGCGACTCCCCGGGCTGAGTTCGCGCGCTCGCTCTATGGCTTCGCGTTGAGTCGGCCGCACGTCACTTGCACGCTGTGAATTGGCTCGACGAACCGCGTAGTCGCCTTCATCGCGGCGTTCGATGTAGATTCGCCTATCTTTCATCGCTTGTCCTCATCCGCACATAAGAAAAATGCCGGAGGCTAAGCTGCTCCGGCATTCTCTACCTTCTCACGAACACCCCGTCGTGGACCCACACGTATCGCACTTCATACAAGTCCCGTTCCGCACCAGGGTGAAGTTGCCGCACTCCGAGCACATCTCGCCTTCGTAGCCCTTGGCCTTCGCTTCGGCGCGACGCTCGGCCTTGCTTGGTGCGGCGGCTGCGGCAGTGCCGGGCTTGCTCCAGTTCAGGGCCTCGAGCTTCTCGGTCGGCGAGAGGTCGTGGCTGACTTCCTGCTTCAGGGCGACCGCGCCTTCGATGGTGTCGGAGGCGCCGCGCGCGGTGGCGCCGTGCGAGGCCAGCGAGGTGACGCGGTTGCCGCCGGCGGGGGCGTTGTCGGCGTTGGCGCTCACCGCGGCGGAGCCACCGCGCATGATGACGAGGTTGTCGGTGCGCGAGCGGGTGAGGCCCTTCGAGAGGTACTTCGTCGCCTGGTGGTGCGGCGCCTCTTCCGGCTGTTCCTTGCCTTCCTCGACGCCCTTGCCGAGCGCGTCGAAGCCCGACTCGTTCGGATCGACATGGGCGAGATCGAAGCGCGACATGTAGCTCACCGCGAGCTCGCGGAAGACATAGTCGAGGATCGAGGTCGCATACTTGATCGAGTCGTTGCCCTGCACCGGGCCGGCGGGCTCGAAGCGGGTGAAGGTGAAGGCGTCGACATACTCCTCCAGCGGCACGCCGTATTGCAGGCCGAGCGACACCGCGATGGCGAAGTTGTTGATGAAGGAGCGCAGCGCTGCGCCTTCCTTGTGCATGTCGATGAAGATCTCGCCGAGCCGGCCGTCGTCATATTCGCCGGTGCGGAGATAGACCTTGTGGCCGCCGACGACCGCCTTCTGGGTGTAGCCCTTGCGGCGATCCGGCATCTTCTCGCGCTCGCGCATCACGACGATGCGCTCGACCAGCTTCTCGACGATCTTCTCCGAGACCTGGGCGGCACGCGCGGCCATCGGCTTCTCGTAGAGCGCTTCCACCGCATCGTCCTCGTCCTCATCGTCACTGATGAGCTGCGAGTTGAGCGGCTGCGACAGCTTCGAGCCGTCGCGGTACAGCGCGTTGGCCTTCAGCGCCAGCTTCCACGACAACAGGTAGGCGGACTTGCAGTCCTCCACCGTGGCGTCGTTCGGCATGTTGATGGTCTTGGAGATCGCGCCCGAGATGAACGGCTGCGAGGCCGCCATCATCCTTATGTGGCTCTCGACCGACAGATAGCGCTTGCCGATCTTGCCGCAGGGATTGGCGCAGTCGAACACCGCATAATCGTCTGCCTTGAGGTGAGGAGCGCCTTCCACCGTCATCGCGCCGCAGATGTGGACGTTGGCGGCTTCGATCTCGCGCTTGGTGAAGCCTATGGCCTGGAGCAGGTCGAAGCCGGGGACCGCGATCGCTTCCGCGCCGATGCCGAGCTGGTCGCGGATGAAGTCCTCGCCAAACGTCCACTTGTTGAAGGCGAACTTGATGTCGAACGCGGTCGGCAGCGCCTTCTCCACCTTGGCGATGGCTTCATCGGTGAAGCCTTTTGCCTTGAGGGTCGAGGCGTTGATCGCAGGCGCGTTGGACAGCGAGCCGTGGCCGACGGCGTAGGCCTCGATCTCGGCGATCTCGCTCTCGCGATAGCCGAGCGCGCGCAGGGCCTGCGGCACCGCCTGGTTGATGATCTTGAAGTAGCCGCCGCCGGCGAGCTTCTTGAACTTGACCAGCGCGAAATCAGGCTCGATGCCGGTGGTGTCGCAATCCATCACCAGGCCGATGGTGCCGGTCGGCGCCACCACGGTGGTCTGGGCGTTGCGATAGCCGTTGACCTCGCCGAGCGCCAGCGCGTCGTCCCAGGCGAGCTTGGCATGCGCGACGATGTCGGCCTGCGGGCAGGAGGCGTGATCGAGCGGCACCGGGTTGACCGCGAGCGCCTCGTAGCCGCCGGCATTGCCGTGGGCGGCGCGGCGGTGGTTGCGGATCACGCGCAGCATGTGGGCCGCGTTCTTCTTGTAGCCCGGGAAGGTGCCGAGCTCGGCCGCCATCTCGGCCGAGGTCTTGTAGGAGATGCCGGTC
>CALRXG020000322.1:0-8442 GCA_943372075.1 Bordetella parapertussis
GCGACGACAGGTTCGCGGCGATCGTGTTTCTCGGCAATCCGCTGCTGCTGTGGCCGGCGTTGATCGCGCTGGTCGTCGCGCTGCGCGACTGGATCGTCGAGCGTCGTCGCGATGCGTTTCTCGTGCTCGCGTTCTATCTCGGCCCGTATCTCGCCTGGGCGTTGCTGCCGCGCACGCTCGGCTTCATCTATTACTATCTGCCGGCGGCGACCACCGCGAGCTTCGTGCTGGTCTATGCGTTGACGCGCAAGCGCGCGCCGCGCTGGCTGTTATGGGCGTTCGTGGCGGTCGGCTGCGCGGGCTTCATCGCGATGCTGCCGGTCACGGTCGCGATCATCGAGACATCGATGGCGACCTTCAATCGGCTGATGCTGTTCCAGAACTGGATCTGAAGATCTCAAGATCGCGGACCGCCTGTTGCGCAAGGCAGGCGGTCCGACATGCAGGCGGTTACTGCTGCGCGGTCTTGGTGTCCATGTTGACGACCTGCACGCGGCGATTGGTCGGGTCCATCGGCACGTTCGGGTCCTTCGGCCGGGTCTTGCCGTAGCCGACGGTCACGAGGTCGGAGCCGTTCAGGCCGTAATGCTCGACGAGATATTTCTTGATGGTGTCGGCGCGGCGCTCCGACAGGCCCTGGTTATAGGCCTCGCTGCCGATCGCGTCGGTGTGGCCGGCGAGGACGAAGGTCGAGCCCTTCATGCTGGCATCGGACAGCGCCTTGCCGAGCTCCTGCACCGCCTCGGTCGAGCCCTTGCTGATGTCAGCCGAGTTGTAGTCGAAGTGAATCTCCAGATCGATCTTCGGCTTGCCGGCGGTGATCTCGGCGATCTCCTGGCGTTCGCCGAGCGACAGCGAGCGGCTCTGCCGGTTGCGAACGGTATTCAGGAAGCTGGCTTCCTTGGCGGAAGCGGCCGGGTCGACTTGCGTGCCGGCCGAAAGGCCGCGCGTGGCCGACTTCGGCTTCAGCGCATTGAGGATCTGGGCAGCCGGGACGGTGTCGCTGCCGGCCAGTGCGACGCCCGCCGTCAGCGACAGCGCGGCGCCGATTGTCAAAACAGACAAGGAGAGGGAGCGGGTCATGGTTTGGTCCTTGAAATGATGGGCTAGCCAAGGCGGCTTGCTGTCGTTTTGATGCTGGGAACCTAGGCCCGGTTCAATGTCCCCGAATGTGATTTATGTCACGCTCGGGTTTGGAAGCCATCAGGAGAAGCCATGGCCCACGCCAATCGCGTCCTGCGCTCGATCAACGACCAGGGCGCCACGCGCTGCGTCGATCTCTTCCTTCGTCCGGGAGGCACGATCGGCTTCGAGGAATATCGGCGGGACGTCGAAGACGGCCGCGGCTGGTTTCCGGTTGGCGGTCATTCGCCGCGGGTCTTCCATGACGAAGGCGTGGCACTCGAGGCGGCGATGCGCGAAATTCCCTGGTTGCGGCAGGCCGCCGGAGCGGAATAGCCGGCGCGCTGCGCCCGTGCCGAAGTCTGCTTCGATCATGGGCGGCTGATTTGCGCCGTTCGGCTCTCCACAGCGGCGCGAATCTCACTACATTGCTGACGCAATGCCCCGCGCCGCCGAACCTCTTTCGTTGAACAATGCCGCCGCCCGCCATATCTGGCTGCGTGCGCAACGGCTCGATACCAGCGTGCCATTCGGGGAGGGGGCTGCAGCGGTGGCGGCGGCGGTCGACCATCTCGGCTATGTGCAGATCGACACCATCAATGTGATCGAGCGCTGCCATCACCACATCTTGTTCACCCGCATCCCGGACTACCGCCGCGCCGACCTCAAGCAGGCGCAGAGCCACGACAAGAGCGTGTTCGAGTACTGGACGCACGCGCTGTCCTATGTGCCGTCCAAGGACATCGGCATCTTCCTGCCGGCGATGAAGGCGCATAAGCGCGATGGCCATAAATGGTTCGCCTCGGTCACGCCGGCGGACACGCGCAAGATCATGCGGCGCTTGCGCGCCGGACCGCTGACCATCCGCGATATCGACGACGACGTGCTGACCGAGAAGGAGCACCTCTGGCAGAGCCGGAAACCGTCCAAGCGGGCGCTGCAACTCGCCTTCTATGGCGGCGTGGTGACGGTCTCAGAGCGCGCCGGCATGCTGAAGACCTATGAGCTGATGGCCCGGCATTTCGGCTGGGACAAGCCGCCGAAGCCCGCGCCGGCCTCGGCCAGGATCGCGTATCTGCTCGACCGCGCGCTGCGTTCGCAGGGCATCGTCAGCCTCGACTCGATCTGCCATCTCGACGCGCCGAGCAAGAAGGCGGTGCGCGGCCTGATCGAGGCGCGCGTCCGTCGCAACGAGCTGATCCGGATTGCCCTCGACGGTGCCGGCAAGCAGGAGCATTGGGCGCGGCCCGAAGTGCTCGAACAGACCGGCGAGGGCGATCCCGCGCTGGTTCACATCCTGTCGCCATTCGACCCGCTGGTGATCCAGCGCAAGCGCACCGAGCTGTTCTTCGGTTATGGCCACAGGTTCGAGGCCTATGTGCCGAAGGAGAAGCGCCTGTTCGGCTATTTCGCGCTGCCGGTGCTGGTCGGCGACGACATCGTGGCCGCGCTCGACCTCAAGACCGACCGGCTGAACAGGAAGCTGCTGATGCAGAAATGGAGCTGGATCGGCAATGGCAAGAAGCAGGCGGGGCGCAAGGAACTGAAGCGCCGGATCGAGGAAGAGCTCGATCGCTTCGAGCGATTCCAGTTGGCGGAGTAAGTCCGTCTCTCACATTCGTCATTGCGAGCGAAGCGAAGCAATCCATTTCACCGCGTATGCCGAGCGGTGGATTGCTTCGTCGCTTCGCTCCTCGCAATGACGTCGCGGAAAGTGCAAAAGTTCCGCATTCCGCCTGTGCGCTATGAGTTTTTGCCATTGCTGAAGGCCGGGCCAGCCAATATTCCTCAAGGCAAGCAATCGCCTTGGGGGAAACAGATGAGCCAGACCGCGACCGTTGCGCCCGACCGCGGCGCCCGCAGCGAAGTCGAGACCTCGACGATCCGTGCGATCTCCTGGCGGCTGATCCCGTTCCTGATCCTGGCCTACTTCTTCTCCTATCTCGACCGCGTCAATCTGAGCTTCGCGGCGCTGACCATGAACTCCGAGCTGAAGTTCTCGCCGGTGGTGTTCTCGTTCGGCGCCGGCATCTTCTTCATCGGCTATTTCATCTTCGAGGTGCCGAGCAATCTGGCGCTGGAGAGATTTGGCGCCAGCCGGTGGATCGCCCGCATCATGGTGAGCTGGGGCATCCTCTCGGCGTTGATGGCGGCGGTCTATGACGAGCACAGCTTCTATGCCCTGCGCTTTTTCCTCGGCGTGGCCGAGGCCGGCTTCTTCCCCGGCATCATCCTCTATCTCACCTACTGGTATCCGGCCGAATATCGCGCCCGCTTCCTCGCCGCGTTCGCGATCGCCGTCCCGGTCTCGACCGCGATCGGCGCGCCGATCTCGGGCCTGCTGCTCGGGCTCGACGGCGTCATGGGACTGAAGGGCTGGCAATGGCTGTTCGTCATCGAGGGCATCCCCTCGGTGCTGCTCGGCATCGTCACCTGGTTCTACCTCACCGACCGGCCGGAGCGGGCCGATTGGCTCTCGGCCGAGCAGAAGGCCTGGCTGAAGGCAAAGCTCGATGCCGAGGTCGCGGCCAAGCAGGCGGCCAGGCACTTCACGCTGTTCGAGGCGTTGTGCTCGCCGAAGGTGCTGGCGCTCAGCGCGATCTATTTCGGCTTCGTCGCGGCGCTCTATGGCATGCAGTTCTGGCTGCCGCAGATCGTCAAGGCGTTCGGCCTCAGCAATGCGCAGACCGGCTTCGTCACCGCGATCCCCTATGTGTTCGGCACCATTGCGATGATCCTGTGGGCGCGCCGCTCGGATGCCACGCGCGAGCGCGTGTTTCATGTCGGCGCGCCGTTGCTGCTGACCGCGCTGGCGCTCGCCGTCTCCAGCTACATCTCCGATCCGACCCTGACCATGGTGGTCCTGACGGTCGCCGCGATCGGCGTGTTTTGCACCTTCGCGGTGTTCTGGACGCTGCCGACCGCCTGGCTGTCCGGCACCGCGGCCGCCGGCGCGATCGCGCTGATCAACTCGATCGGTAACCTCGCCGGTTTCCTCGGGCCCTATCTGATCGGCTGGGTCAAGGAGAGCACCGGCAACACATCGACCGGCCTCTTGGTGCTGTCGCTGCTGCCGCTGATCGCCGGCCTCCTGGTGTTCCTCGGCAGCCACGAGACCAAGACCGAGTTCGTGAGCGCGAAGTAGGCGGCCCAAGTGTCTAGGATGGGTCGAGCGAAGCGAAACCCATCTAACGATCGCTCTCCTCGCCGACAATCGTAGCCCCGGACGAAGCAGAGCCTGGTCCGGGGCTGTTGTCGCATCGGTCGCCTCTCGGATTGGGGCTGCTCCACTTCAAGAAACTGGTCCTCGCAAAGGCTCCCCTTCCGGCGCCAATCCAGCTCCGCTCACGAACAGGTTATCACTGACGAATATTGACAATCGTCAGTGATAAATTGATACTCTTCATCAGTCGTCAGCCCGATGGAGATTCCAGATGTTCGTTCGTTCCGTTTTGTCGAGCTATTACAGGCTCTTGACGGGAGCATCGCTGGCGTTTGCCGTGTTTGCGCTGACCGGCTGTAACGAAAAGACCGCCGAAAAGGCCGATCCGGGACGCCCGGTTCTGGTGGCGACCGTCCATTACGAGGCCGAAACTCCCGAGCGCAGCTTCGTCGGCACCGTCAAGCCCAGGATCGAAGCCGATATGGGCTTCCGGGTTGCCGGCAAGGTGGCCAAGCGGCTGGTCGAGGTCGGACAGACAGTCGACGTCGGCCAGCCCTTGGCCACCCTCGACGAGGTCGACCTGAAGCTGCAGGCCGAGCAGGCGGAGGCGGAGTTCACCGCAGCCACCGGCGTGCTGGCGCAGGCCGCGGCCGCCGAGCAGCGCGCCAAGGATCTGAAGGCCAAGGGCTGGACCACTGACGCGCAGCTCGATTCCGCCAAGGCCGCCGGCGACGAGGCCCGGGCGCGGCTGAACCGTGCCGAACGCTCGGTCGAACTGACCAAGAACTCCCTCTCTTATGCAACGCTGGCGGCCGACACCCGGGGTGTCGTCACAGCGACCATGATCGAGCCCGGCCAGGTGGTTGCCGCGGGCCAGGCCTCGATCCGTGTCGCCCGACTTGGCGAGAAGGAAGCCGTCGTCGCGATCCCAGAGACGCTTCTTGCTCGTGCCAGGTCGGGCGTTGCCACGGTGACGCTGTGGTCGGACGCCAAGAAGACCTATGCCGCCAAGCTGCGCGAGGTCGCGCCGCAGGCCGATCCCGCCACCCGCACCTACCTCGCGAAATTCTCCCTGCCGGATGCCGACGACGCCGTGTCGCTCGGCATGACCGCGACCCTGACCTTGGCCGACAAGGCGAGCGAGCGCGTCGCCAAGCTGCCGCTGTCGGCACTGTACAGCCAGGGTGGCGATCCCTCGCTCTACATCGTCGACGACAAGGGCGACATCGCGCTGAAGCCGGTCAAGGTGAAGGCCTATGAGAGCAATTGCGTTGTGATCTCCGGCGGCGTCGACGAGGGTGCCAAGGTGGTCGCTCTCGGCGTGCAGAAACTCGATCCGAGCCAGAAGGTGCGGGTCGTTTCGTCGCTGTCGTTCTAGCCCCGCGTCATTGCGAGGAGCGAAGCGACGAAGCAATCCACGTCGCCGCACGCTGAAGAATGGATTGCTTCGCTTCGCTCGCAATGACGATTGAAGTCGAGACGATTTGGACCTGGAGAGTTCGATGAAGCGCTTCAACCTTTCGGCCTGGGCGGTCAGCCATCCGACGCTGGTGCTGTTCCTGATGATCATCCTCGGCGCCGCCGGCTTCTTCTCCTACGAGAAGCTCGGCCGCGCCGAGGATCCGTTCTTCACCGTCAAGGTGGTGAACGTCTCGGTGATGTGGCCGGGCGCGACCTCGCAGGAAATGCAAATGCAGGTCGCCGATCCGATCGAGAAGAAGCTGCAGGAGCTGCCGTTCTTCGACAAGGTGCAGACCTATTCCAAGCCGGGCTTCACGGCGATGCAGGTCTCCTTCAAGGATTCGACCTCGCCGAAGGACGTGCCCTATCTCTTCTATCTCTTGCGCAAGAAGCTGGTCGACGTGCAGGGCGAACTGCCCTCCGGCATTCTCGGCCCCGTGGTCAACGACGAATTCTCCGACGTCGATTCGATCCTCTATATGATGACCGGCGACGGCGCCGACTACGCGCAGCTCAAGAAGGTCGCGGAAGGCTTCCGGCAACGCCTGCTGAAGGTGCCTGGGGTGACCAAGATCGACCTCTACGGCACCCAGGACGAGCGCATCTTCGTCGAGTTCTCGCACGCCAAGCTGGCGACGCTCGGCATCACGCCGCAGGCGCTGTTCGATTCACTTGCCAAGCAGAACAACGTCACGCCGGCCGGCACCGTCGAGACCTCGTCGCAGCGCGTGCCGCTGCGCGTCACCGGCGCGCTCGACGGCGTCAAGGCAGTGGCCGAGACGCCGGTCGAGAGCAATGGCCGCGTGTTCCGGCTCGGCGATATCGCGACCGTCAGCCACGGCTATGTCGATCCGCCGACCTTCAAGGTCCGCCAGGAGGGCAAGCCCGCGCTCGGCATCGGCGTCGTCACCGCCAAGGGCGCCAACATCCTCGAGCTCGGCAAGGAAGTGCAGCAGGCGACCGCCGAGTTCATGAAGGCGGTGCCGCAGGGCGTCGACATCCAGCAGATCGCCGACCAGCCCAAGGTGGTCGAGCACGCCGTCGGCGAGTTCGTGCACTCCTTCGTCGAGGCGCTCGCGATCGTGCTGTTCGTCTCCTTCGTCGCGCTCGGCTGGCGCACCGGCATCGTGGTGGCGCTGTCGGTGCCGCTGGTGCTCGGCATCGTCTTCATCGTGATGAACGCGATGTCGCTCGATCTGCACCGCATCACGCTCGGCGCGCTGATCATTGCGCTCGGCCTGCTGGTCGACGACGCCATCATCGCGGTCGAGATGATGGTGGTGAAAATGGAACAGGGCTGGGACCGCATGAAGGCGGCGTCCTTTGCCTGGGAATCTACTGCGTTTCCGATGCTCACGGGGACGCTGGTCACGGCCGCTGGCTTCCTCCCCATCGGCTTTGCCAATTCGGCGGTCGGCGAATATGCCGGCGGCATCTTCTGGATCGTGGCGATCGCGCTGGTCGCGTCGTGGTTCGTCGCGGTGATCTTCACGCCGTATATCGGCGTCAAGCTGCTGCCCAACATCAAGGTGCACCAGAACCACGATCCGCATGCGATCTACGAGACGCGGATGCATCGCGGCCTGCGCAGCGTGGTGCAGTGGTGTGTCGATCACCGCATCAAGGTGGTGGTGGCGACCGTCGGCGTCTTCGTCGCCTCGATCATCGGCTTCGGTCACGTCCAGCAGCAATTCTTCCCGTTGTCGGAGCGGCCCGAGTTGTTCCTGCAACTCCGGCTGCCCGAAGGCACCGCCTTCAACGTCACCGAAAAGGCGGTGAAGCAGGCCGAAGGGCTGTTGAAGGACGACCAGGATATCCAGACCTATACGTCCTATGTCGGCCAGGGTTCGCCGCGCTTCTGGCTCGGCCTCAACCCGCAGTTGCCGAACGAGGCCTTTGCCGAGATCGTGATCCTCGCCAAGAACGTCGAGGCGCGCGAGCGCGTCAAGGCGAAGATCGAGCAAGCCGCCGCCGATGGTGCGCTGAACGAGGCGCGGGTCCGGGTCGACCGCTTCAACTTCGGTCCGCCGGTCGGCTTCCCGGTCCAGTTCCGCGTGATCGGCCCCGACGCCAACAAGGTGCGCGAGATCGCCTATCAGGTTCGCGAGGTCATGCGCCAGAACAAGAACGTCAAGGACGTCCAGCTCGACTGGAACGAGCAGTCGCCCTACCTGAAGCTGGTGGTCGATCAGGATCGGGCGCGCGCGCTCGGCCTGACCCCGCAGGATGTCTCGCAGGCGCTCGCGATGCTGATCTCGGGTGCGCCGGTCACCACGATCCGCGACGGCATCGAGAAGGTCGGCGTGGTCGCGCGTGCGGTCCGGTCCGAGCGGCTCGATCTCGGCCGGGTCGGCGACCTCACCATCACGTCACGCAATGGCGTGGCGGTTCCGCTGCAGCAAATCGCAAAAATCGAATACGCGCATGAGGAGCCGATCCTGTGGCGGCGCAACCGCGACATGGCGATCACGGTGCGCTCCGACGTCGTCGACGGCGTGCAGGCACCCGACGTCACCAACCAGATCTCGCCGAAGCTGAAGGACATCCAGGATCATCTCGAGCCGGCCTACCGGATCGAGCCGGGCGGGGCGTTCGAGGAATCCGCCAAGGGCAATGCGTCGATCTTCATCCTGTTCCCGGTCATGGTGATGGTGATGCTGACGCTGCTGATGATCCAGTTGCAGAGCTTCTCGCGC
>CALRXG020000323.1:0-8430 GCA_943372075.1 Bordetella parapertussis
ACATCACGCTCACCGACTGCCGGGTCCCGGAGGACGCGCGCCTGCAGAACTGCAATTCGTTCAAGGATTGCGCCAGGGTGCTGATGGGCACACGCAACACGGTGGCCTGGGCGTCGCTCGGAAATGCCGTTTCGGCCTACGACATCGCCCTGACCTACGCGCAACGCCGGATCCAGTTCGGCAAGCCGATCGCCAAGTCACAGATGATCCAATCGATCCTGGTCAACATGCTCGGCGACGTCACCGCGATGCAGCTCTACTGCATCCGGCTCGGCCGCCTGATCGACGACGGCAAGCTGGAGGAGACGATGGCCGCGCTCGCCAAGTACTATTGCAGCGTCAAGGGACGCGACGTGTGCCGGATGGCGCGCGACGTGCTCGGCGGCAACGGCATCACGCTCGATTTCCACGTCATGCGCCACATGTGCGATATGGAAAGCCTGGTCACCTACGAAGGTACCGCCGAAATCCAGTCCCTGATCGTCGGTCGGGACATCACCGGTCTGAGCGCTTTCGCTTGACCGCGCCGGGTGCCGAGACGGGCGCCCATTGCGGGCTTGCCGGAGCAACGCGTGATCGGCCGACGGGCCGGCACGCGCGGCAAAGGGTTGATCGGAGGCCTCTGCCGGACGAGCCGCCGCGCCAACCGTCCGGCCGGGCGGCGCTTCCTGCCGGCCGGCGGCGGGGGCTGAATCTCGGCGCAGAAACCCTGCCTGAAATCACCGACTGCTACGTTACAGAGGAGAACGCTTGGAATACCCGCTGGCCGCACGCTCGGCAACCGCCGCCGCGGCAGAGGGCATTATACGAGAATACCGAGATGCCCCTGGGCGAATTCATCGAGCCGGATCGCAGCCTCGAAGACATCGCCAATCCGGCGGACAAGCTCGGCATCGAGCTTTTCAGCGGGTTTCGCGCCCTCTACACCGGTGCCATCCAGCGCGGACAGAACCGGATATTCGATCGGATCATCGACCGGCAGCAACAGCAGACGGATCTACCGTACGAAGACCAGTGCTCCAGCCAGTACTATTTCGATCTGGTGCGAACGCTGCGCGACTTCAACGGGCAGTACGACCGGGTCGCCGAGGTTGGTGTCTACATGGGCGGCGCGTCGGCGTTCATCGCGGGCTGCATGGGTCCGTTTGATTTCGATCTCGACCTGATCGACCTGCACGCTCCCTATCTGCGATTCACCCATGAGCGGGTTCGCCGGCTTTATCCGGAGGCGGCCCGGCGCATCCGACTTTTCCACGGCGACCTGCCGTCCTACGTTCGGCGCGTCGTCATGAAGGAAACCGGGCACAATTACGTTGTGCATCACGACGGCGCGCATGATTTTAACGGCGTCGTCAAGGACATGGCATCGCTGTTCTACGTCAAGGACCGCATCGCGGCGCTTATCGCACAGGATACGCATCTGCGCGGGACGCTCAAGCATATGAACTTCGTCGATCTGGCGCTGCACGCGGTGTTCGGCCCCGACATGAGCTATGCGCCGATCGGCACGTCCTACGAACCTGGTTCAGCGATGACGCTGCCGAACCAGTACCAGGGCAATTACTTCATACCGGGTGCACCGGAAGGCATGGTCCTGCCAATGTCGATGAACACGTTCAAATACCCGCATCCGCTGTTGAAGATGGACGACTTCCTGCCCCCGGAGGCATGAGCGCCACCGTCGTGCCTCCCGGCGTTGATGCAAAGCTGGCGCATCGCGCGGAGCCGATGCGCCACGGTATGGGATGTTCCGTCAGGTCGGCTTGCCGCGCCCGCTCTTCTCGGCCGCGCGGCGTAGCGCCTCGGCAAGTGCCCCGCCGCCGGACTGCTCCTGCGGACGACGCGGCGCCGACGAAGACATCTTGGCCGAGCCGCGCGAAAAATCGCGCGACGGCCCGGCATTGTCCTTCTTCGGCCCGATCTCGTCGTCGAGCCTCAGGGTCAGCGCGATGCGCTTGCGCGCGACCTCGACGTCCAGCACCTTGACCTTGACGATATCGCCCGGCTTCACCACCTCGCGCGGGTCCTTGATGAAATTGCGCGACATCGCCGAGATGTGCACCAGACCATCCTGGTGCACGCCGATGTCGACGAAGGCGCCGAACGCCGCGACGTTGGTCACGGTGCCCTCGAGGATCATTCCCTCCTTGAGGTCCTTGACCTCCTCGACACCTTCCTTGAACACCGCCGCCTTGAACGCCGGACGCGGGTCGCGGCCGGGCTTTTCCAACTCGCGCAGAATGTCGGTCACAGTCGGCAGACCAAAAGTGTCGTCCACGAACGATTGCGGCTTCAGCCCGCGCACGATCTCGGCATTGCCGATCAGCGCCTTGATGTCGCTCTTGGTCGCTTCGAGGATGCGGCGCACCACCGGATAGGCTTCCGGGTGCACGCCGGAGGTGTCGAGCGGATCATCGCCATTGGTGATGCGCAAGAAGCCGGCGCACTGTTCGAACGCCTTCGGTCCGAGCCGCGGCACGTCCTTGAGGGCCTTGCGCGACTTGAACGGGCCGTTGGCGTCGCGGTGCTGCACGATGCTCTGCGCCAGCCCCTGGCCGATGCCCGACACCCGCGCCAGCAGCGGCACCGAGGCGGTGTTGGCATCGACGCCGACCGCGTTCACGCAGTCTTCCACCACGGTATCGAGCGAGCGCGCCAGCTTGGCCTCGCCGAGATCGTGCTGGTACTGGCCGACACCGATCGCCTTCGGATCGATCTTGACGAGTTCGGCGAGCGGATCCTGCAGGCGGCGCGCGATCGAGACCGCGCCGCGAATGGTGACGTCGAGGTCAGGCAACTCGCTCGAGGCAAAGGCGGAGGCCGAATAAACCGACGCGCCGGCCTCGGAGACCACGATCTTGGTCATCTTACGCTCGGGCAGCCGCTTCACCAGTTCGGTGGCGAGCTTGTCGGTCTCGCGTGAGGCAGTTCCGTTGCCGATCGCAATCAACTCGACACCGTGTTCGATCGCAAGCTTGCCAAGGATGGCGAGCGACTCGTCCCAACGCCGCTGCGGCTCGTGCGGATAGATCGCCGTATGCGCCACCACCTTGCCGGTGGCGTCGATCACGGCGACCTTGACGCCGGTGCGATAGCCGGGGTCGAGCCCCATGGTGGCGCGCGCGCCGGCGGGCGCCGCGAGCAGCAGGTCGCGCAAATTCGAGGCGAACACGCGCACCGCCTCGGTCTCGGCCGCGGCCCACAGCCGCATCCGCAGATCGATGTTGAGGTGGATCTGGATCTTGGTGCGCCAGGCCCAGCGCACCGTCTCCGCCAGCCATTTGTCGCCCTTGCGCCCCTGGTTGGAGATCGCAAAGCGGTTCATGATCCGCAGCTCGTAGAGGCCGGGCACACCGACCGCCGGCGCCTCGGCCTCCGGCTTGATGGTGAGGTCGAGGATCTCTTCCTTCTCGCCGCGGAACAGCGCCAGGATGCGGTGCGACGGCAGCTTCGGCAGCGGCTCGGAGAAATCGAAATAGTCCTTGAACTTCTCGCCCTCGGTCTTCTTGCCGGTGCGGACGCTCGAGGCCATGATGCCGTTCGACCACATCTCCTCGCGCAGCGCGCCGATCAGATCGGCATCCTCGGCGAAGCGTTCAACCAGGATCGCACGCGCGCCTTCGAGCGCGGCGGCGACGTCGGCGACTTCCTTGTCGGCATTGACGAAGGGCGCCGCAACCTCCTTCGGCTCGTTCTCGGGCTTCGCCAGCAGCATGTCGGCGAGCGGCTCGAGCCCGGCCTCCTTGGCGATTTCCGCCTTGGTGCGGCGCTTCGGCTTGTAGGGCAGATAGATGTCTTCCAGGCGGCCCTTGCTGTCGGCCGCCATGATCTGGGCCTCCAGCGCGGCATCGAGCTTGCCCTGCTCGCGGATCGAATTGAGCACTGCGGTGCGGCGCTCCTCGAGCTCGCGCAGATAGGTCAGCCGTTCTTCCAGCGTGCGCAGCTGTGCATCATCGAGCGCGCCAGTGAGCTCCTTGCGGTATCGCGCGATGAACGGCACCGTGGCGCCACCGTCGAGCAGCGTCACCGCCGCCTCGACCTGCTCGTCGCGAACCCCCAGCTCCTGCGCAATCTGATGATGAATCTTGGCCACGCTTCTCTCTCTGATCCCGTTGCGACGCCGGATCACCGACGGCGCGGACGCCGCTTATGAACCATCCCGGATTGATTCATCAAGGCGCGCTGTGGATCAAATGAGGCGCCCGCGGCAATCTATTTCCGTGATGTCGGGCGGCCGCGGCTTGACAAATAGACCCGCGCCGCATTGCCGCCGAAAATCGCGGCCTTTGCCTCACTTGACAAATCGGCGAGCAGGCTCTCCGCGGCTGCGAACCAGTGCCCGTAGCCGCCAGCGAGATTGACCACAGGCCAGTCGCTGCCCCACAGCATGCGCTGCGGCCCGAAGCATGCGAGTGCATGATCCACCGCTTCGCGGAGATCGACGACCTGCCAGTTCGGCGCAGCCTCGGTTGCCAGCCCCGACAGCTTGCAGACCACATTGCCTCGCGTGGCGAGGTCTGCGACGTCGTCCTTCCACGTCGCGATGTTGCCGCTCGCGAGTTGCGGCTTGCCGAAATGGTCGAGCACGAATTGCAGGTCGGGGTGGCGATCGGCGAGTTGGATCAGTCGCGGCAGATGGCGCGGCAGCACCAGCGCGTCGAACACTAGATCATGCCGTGCCATCGCTTCGAGCTGTGCCGCGAGTTCCGGCCGCAACAGCCAGTCGTCATCGGCAATGTCCTGCACCATCGGCCGCAGGCCGACAAGTAGCTCGCGCCCGGCGATCGCATCGATCCGTGCCACCGCGTCGGATGCATCGAAGTCGATCCAGCCGACGACACCGCGCACCATCTCCGAGCCCGTGGCGACGTCGAGCATGAAGGCCGTCTCGGCCTCGGTCGGCGCCGCCTGCACCAGGATGGTGCCCTCGATTCCCGCCGCGGCGAGATGCGGAGTCAGATCAGCCAGGCCAAAGTCGCGATAGATCGGCCCGCGCTCGGGCGTCAGCCAGCCATAATCGGCGCGCGCAAGAGTCCAGACATGGTGATGGGCATCGATCCGCATCATGCCGGCACCGGCGCGTGCTGATCGAGCAGCCCTTCATTGTTCAGGTCGCGCCACAACGCGGCGGGAACGGGTGACGACAATGCGGCAACGTTGCGCTCGACCTCCTGCGGCGTCTGCGCGCCGAGCACGAGGCTCGCGACCGCCGGATGACCCAGCGCGAAATGCAGCGCGGCGGTCGGAAGCGCCACGCCATGACCACGGCAGACGCGTTCGATGGCGGCGACTTTCTGCATCACGTCCGGCGGCGCGTCCTTGTAGTTGTACTTGGCGCCGGCGATCGCGCCGGTCGCCAGGATACCGGAGTTGAACACGCCACCGAGCATGACGCCGATGCCCCGGGCCTGCGCCAGCGGCAGGAATTCGGCGAGCGCGGGCTGCTCCAGCAGCGAATAGCGGCCGGCGAGCAGCATGGTGTCGAACGTGCCCGCCTTGGCGAAGCGCACGCACATCTCGGCCTCATTGACGCCGATCCCGATCCCCTTGACCACGCCCTCGCCGCGCAGTTTGTCGAGCGCGACATAGGCGCCCGCCATCGCCTCGCGGAACCGGGCCTCGATGGCGTCAGCGCCATGAGTCCAGACGTCGACGTCGTGGATCAGCAGCAAGTCGATGCGGTCAGTGCCGAGCCGCAGCAGCGACTGCTCCACCGAGCGCATGGTGCCGTCATAGGAATAATCGACCACTGCGCGATGCGGCTGGCCGCCGACGAAATTAGAGCCATCACCACGTCCCTTGAATGGGTCCATCCAGCGCCCAACCTTGGTGCAGACCACGATGTCGTCGCGCGCCACCCGGCGCAACGCGGCGCCGCAGCGATGCTCGGCGAGTCCATGCCCATACAGCGGCGAGGAATCGAGCAGGTTCACGCCCAGCGCAAAGGCCCGCTCCGCCGTCGCGATCGCGGTCGCATCGTCGAGCCGGGCGAACAGATCGCCAAGCGGCGCGGTGCCAAAACCGAGGATCGAGACATCGAGCCCGGTGCGGCCGAGCCTGCGGCGCGGCAGCGCGGCGGAACCTGAGGATCGCTGTTGGGTCATTGCGGCCTCCCGCCGTGCGTTTCTTGTTACCCCTCTGACCAGACTAGCGTCGTCGGCCGGGATCGTGAAGAGCTCTCGGCGCACGCATCACGCCCGCCGATACACCGAACAACTTCACGTTGCCTGCCGGTGAGAAATGGGCTATGGGAGCGCTCCGCGATTTCAATTGAGGAGGCGACGATGTTCAGGTCTGCGCGCTTCCCGGGTCTGCCGCGCGATATTTGATGCGCGTCCCGGGATCGGATCCCGGGTGAGATTCTGACACCCACACACAAATCAAGTCTGTCTCGAGCTCCGCGTCTGCGGAACCATTGTCATGACCTCAACGCTTCTGCTGGCCTCTCGTCGGGAGGCCACACGCTCCGCGCTGCCCGAACGTCAGCTGCGGAGATATCATCCGAACGTTCAGGGAAAGGTCCGCGCGCTGGCCATGCAGCACACGCGCGTGGCGGACCTTGCCACGAGCTTTCCTGCGCTGTTGTTCGTGCTGGCGGTCCCGCGAGCCGGGCTCGACCCAGCGGCCGCGCTCGCATGCGTTATCGAAGGACGCTCCCTCGCGGACGCCGCGGCCGCGGCCAGCATTCCGCTGTGGCTGCGGAAACTGCCGCCGGAAGCGTTCACGGGGCCGATCACGCGAATGCCCAATGATGACCTGTTTCGCCGGCAGATCGCGAACCACCTGCCCCCATCACCCAGGCTCGCGCCGATCTGGCTAAGATCCGTCGCCATCATTGCCGACGTCGCTCATGGACCGGGGGCGATCTGGATAGCACGCGAATTGGTCCGAGCACCGCCGCGCGTCGATCCCGCGCGATTGCGGCTCGTCGGCCTGTGGGTGTGGTTCTCGGCCCAGCCGGCGACGTTGGGACACACGTTGATCGACCGGAGGTGGACACCGGGCATGCAGTTCAGCTCAGCGCTGGCGGCGACCGACGCTTGGCGCTCCATGATTGCGCTGCATGTCAGCCTCGGCTCACAGCCGATCGCGGACATGTGGTTGCGGCCGGGTCGCGTCGATGGTTACGACTTCATCCCGCTGAACTCGACCGCGGACATCGCGGAGGAGGCGGAAGCCATGCAGAACTGCCTCCGCACCTACGGTCACAATCTCGCTCACGATCGCTCGCGGCTCTGGAGCGTCAGGCAAAGCGGGCAACGCGTTGCCACCCTGAGGGTTGCGGCGCGTTTTGAGGGTCCGTTGCCCGGTATCGCCGAGCTTGCCGGTATCCGAAACACCGAGATGCCCCGCGAGGTTTGGTGGGCAGCGCGCCAATGGCTGCACACCCATGACCTGTTGCGGATGGAGATCCGGCATCGCAAATGGGGCACCGCGCCGCTCGATCGCTCGACCTGGCGCGCGATTTGGCGGCCGTACTGGCTCGCCAGGCGACGGATACCGGAATGGCTACCGCTCGCTCCGTCGCACAAAGCACTCAATGCACTGTGATGCGGCTCCGCCATCGCTGCCTTCGGGACGCCCTGCTACTGATCGGCAACGATCTGCTGGGCGACATTGTCGACCACCACGGGACTTTCGAAATAGCTGACCGTCGGATCGGCGCCGTACTTCTCCCGAGCGCGGGCGCGCCACGCTTCGGTGTAGAGCGCTTCGGCCTCGCGCCTCGAGTTCCAGAAGTAGATGCCGCCGGCCATCAAGCCGTCGTCGGACAACACATAGGTCTTGCGAAACAGCCCGGGCACCTCCCGATAGAGCGGCGCGGTGCTCAGGAAGATACTGCGCGCTTCCTCGCGGGTGATTGGCTTCGGCAATCTGAACGTCGTGACGGCGGTGATCATACAGAACCTCCTGGATCTCATTCTTGACAAGAATGTCAAGTTTGACGATAATGTCAAGAATGAGATGAGGAGCGAACGCCCATGGTTGGCGTGCGTCAATTCGACGAGGACGAGGTGATCGCAACCGCGCTCGACGTGTTCTGGCGCAAGGGCCTGAACGACGCGACCATGCAGGACCTCGCGACGGCGACCGGCGTGCAGCGCGGCAGCCTCTACAACGCCTATGGCGACAAGGAAGCGATCTTCCTGCGCGCCTTCGACCGCTATACGGAGCAGTTCCTGGAGGCGGCCGGCAACGCGCTGTCTCACGGCGATGCCGCGGCCGGGCTGCGCAATTTCTTCGACATGATCATCGTCAGCATGACGGACGGGTCGCCGCAGCGCGGCTGCCTGACCACGCGCACGGCGCTCGATGCGGCGATCTCCAGCGTGGATGTACGTCAGCGCGTGCAAGCCGTGCTGACCCGGCTCGAACAGCTGATCGGCAAGACCATCTGCACGGCACCGGGCCAGCGGAGCACGGCCGATG
>CALRXG020000324.1:0-8405 GCA_943372075.1 Bordetella parapertussis
GCAACGATGAAGGACGTGTTCGCGGCGATGCTGCCCTATATCGAGCGGCAGCTGGCCGAAGGCACGCGGCTGCATTCGATCACGCGCCATTTCGTCGGCGCTTTCCATGGCGTCCCCGGCGCGCGCGCGTTCCGCAGGCACCTCGCCGAGAATGGCGTGCAGCCTGGTGCCGGGATCGACGTGCTGCGCGATGCGATCGCGCTGGTCGACGATCGCGCACGCACGGCGGTGGCGGCCTGACCGCTATTGCTTGCGCTGACGCCGCACGACGTCCTGCGCGACCTTCAGGAAATTGAAGAGATGCGGCATCCGGTTGTCGCGCCGGTAGTTCAGCGACAGCGCGGTACCGGGATTGTGTCCTTCATAGGCGCGGTAGGCGACGCCGGGGCGCTCCGATTGCGAGACCGATTTCGGCACCAGCGCGATGCCGACGCCGACCGACACCAGGCTGATCGCGGTCTGATAGTCCTGCGCCAGCACCTGGGATTTCGGAATGAAGCCTTCTTCGAGGCAGATGTTGAGAATGTGGTCGGCGAAGCTCGGGCGCGGCTTGCGCGGGTAGAGCACGAAGGTCTCGGCCTTCAGCGCCGCCAGCCGCGGCACCTGCTGCTCGAGCAGGGGCGAGGTGTCAGACAGCGCGAGGATCAGCGGCTCCTGCAGCAGCGGCTCCGACTTCAATTCCTCGTCGTCGAGTGAGGGACGCGCGACGGCGATGTCGATCTCGCGCTGGATCACCGCGCGCTTTTGCTCGGCATTGTTCATCGCCGAGAGTGCGAGCTCGACATCCGGATAGGCCGAGCGGAATGCCTTGATCACGTTGGGCAGCACGCCGTAGGTCGCCGATCCGACAAAGGCGACGCGCAGATGGCCCGAAAAGCCTTCTCCGATCCGCTTGATCTCGCGATGGGTCCGGTCGAGCCGCTCCAATACGTCGCGCGCACGCTCCAGCAACACGTTGCCGGCCTGGGTCAGCCGGATCTGGCTGCGGCTGCGGTCGATCAGCATGACGCCGAGATCGCTCTCCAGCTGCGCGATCTGCCGGCTGAGCGGCGGCTGGGCGATCGCGAGCCGCGATGCGGCACGGCCGAAGTGCAATTCCTCGGCGACCGCGACGAAATAGACCAGTCGCCTGAGATCCATGACGTCGTCGCGATCGGTCACGGGCTAACCGGAGGTTGGTTCGCGCGCTTCCGAAGAAGCCGCCGGGAAGGCTGGCCGGTATTGGTGCCGCGTGCTCATCAGCGCAGGATCGGGACGATGGTTCCGGCGCGAAGACTGGGCGTGGGGTTGTGGTTTGTCAATTGTCCGCCGGCATGATGCCATTTGCCTAGTCCTTCCGGGCGAAGGCGCGGATCTTGTCCTCGTCGACCTGGACGCCGAGACCGGGACCGTCAGGAACGCAGATCTCGAACTCGTCGAATTTGATCGGGTTGACGACGAGGTCCTCCACGAGGATGCGCGGCCCGAAATGCTCGGTGCCCCATTCGAGCTTGGGCAGGGTGGCGAATGCGGCGAGATGCGCGGCCGCGCCGATGCTGCTCTCCAGCAGGCAACCGCCATAGAGCTCGAGGCCGTGAGCGTTCGCGACCGCGGCGGCGCGCTTCATCTCGAACAGGCCGCCGCTCTTCACGAGCTTCAGCGAGTAGACGCTGCCGCAACCCATCGCCGCGGCGCGGGCGATGTCCTCCTTGGTGAAGGCCGCTTCGTCGACCAGCAACGGGATCGAGCTGCGCACCGCAACCCGCGCCATGGCTTCCAGTTGCAGTGCCGAGACCGGTTGCTCCACCAGGGCGACATCCAGCTCCTCCAGCGCCGGCATGAAGCGGATGCATTTGGCTTCGGTCCAGCCCTGATTGACGTCGACGATCAGGCGCACCTCGTCGCCGAGACCAGCACGCAGCGCCTCGAGCCGCTTCAGATCGGCCTGCGGCCGGTTGAAGCCGAACTTGATCTTGAACTGGCGGTGCTCGCGGCGCCGCAGCTTCTCTTTGGCTTCCTCCAGCTCCTGGCCGCTGTCGCCCGAGGCCAGCGCCCAGATTACCTCCATACGCTCGCGCACGGCGCCGCCGAGCAGTGCGCTGGCCGGGAGGCCGAGCGTCTTGCCGGCGGCATCGAGCAGCGCGGATTCGATCGCGGCTTTGGCGGCGAAATTGCGGGTGGCGGCCTTGCTCATGCGCAAGCCGTTGGCTTCGAAGGCGAGGGCAGGCTGGCCCAGCAGCGCCGGTGCCAGATAGTTGGTAACCGCGGCCTGGATCGATTCCACGCTCTCCTCGGCCCAGCGCGGTCCGCCGAGCGTCGAGGCCTCGCCGATACCCGTCACGCCATTGTCGAGCAGCACGCGCACCAGCACGTAGCCCTGATGCGTGACTTCCGTGTTCGACAGCTTGTGCCGCCGGCGGGTCGGCGCCTCCACGATGGTGGCGCGGATATTGCGGATCGCAGTGTCCCCAGCGGGAGCCTGCACGTGCTCGACGGGCTCGGCGATTTCAATCACGGCACGGCTCATAGTTCCTCGCAGGTCGGATCAAAATGAACCCTGCCAGGCGGTTCAAAGCCTGGCAGGGGCGTAGGGCGTATCACTCGGCCGCGACGAGCCGCTCGACGGCTGCCTTCTTGAGCTTGAAGTCGAAGTTGAGCACGAGATCGGTGTCGGCGCCGGCCGGGGCCTTGTTAAACTTGCCGATCAGGCTCTGCTTCACGGCGAACACCGAGTCGTTGTCGAGATACTTGGTCTCGGAGTCGTAGATCTGCGAGATCAGCGACTGATAGCCGTCCTTCGAGAGCATGAAGTGGATGTGGCCCGGACGCCAGGGATGATGGCCCATGTACTTCAGAAGCTCGCCGCCGGCGCCATCATAAGGGATCGGATAGGGCT
Source organism: Bordetella parapertussis (assembly GCA_943372075.1). GTDB lineage: Bacteria > Pseudomonadota > Alphaproteobacteria > Rhizobiales > Xanthobacteraceae > Bradyrhizobium. The sequence continues at coordinate 2,876 of CALRXG020000324.1, forward strand.
CGGGGCGGAGCGCCACGAAGGCATATTCGCCGTTGGCGTCGGTCGTGAAGCGTCCGCGCAGATTATAGGCCGGCTGCTCCGGATCCTGCAGGTCGTAGAGCCCGTTCGGCGCGTCTTCCCAGACGTCGATGGTGACGCCTTCGATCGGCCGTCCCGCGGTATCGACGATGCGCCCCGAGACCTTGACGGTCTGCGCATTGTCGAACGTCTTCTTGATGATCGAGGCCCCCTTCGGCAGCACTGGCGGGTTCTCCCGGTAGAACGGCCCGAGCACGGTGGATTCGCTCTCGCCGTCGGTGATCCGGTGGTCGAGCATGTCGACCAGCACCTCGACGCCGAGAATGTCTGATATCAGGATGAACTCGTTGCGCTTCTCGTCCGAGATGTCGCCGGCGCGGCGCAGGAATTCGCAGGCCGCGAACCACTCGGCGAAGGTCAGGTCGACTTCCTTGCAGAAGGCGTGCATGTGCCGGATCAGGCTGGTCATGATCTGGCGGTTGCGGTCCGGGATGTCAGGCGAGAGTGCCGCGATCACGTGGTCGGTGATGGTGTCCTTGTTGACGTTCAGCATGGTCGTTTCCTCCTTTTCTTGCAGTTTGATCTAACTTGCATTCCCGTTTTCGGGAATTTCCGCTGGTCGGTTCACCAGACGAATTCGTACGCGGCGTTCTCCAGCATCGCGGGCGCCGGGTGCGGGTCGGCAAGGCTGCCGAAGCGGCCGCGGAAGAACAGCAGCGGCCGCGTGCTCGGTTGCAGCGACATCTCGCGGACATGGCCGAGGAAGATGGTATGGTCCCCGGCGATGATCTCGTCGGCGAGATCGGTGACGAAATACGCCGCCGCGTTGGCGATAACCGGCAGGTCGTTGTGCCGCTCGAATACGCCGCAGAGGTCGAGCTTCGGCTTGCCGGCGAAATGCCAGGCGAGATCCTCCATGCCCTCGGCAAGCACGCTGACCGCGAAGCGGCCGGTGTTCTGGATGCTGCGAAGCATCTTCGCGGTTTTGGCGATCGAGATCGCGACCAGCGGCGGTTCGAGCGAAACCGACATGAAGGCATTCGCCGTCATGCCGTGATCGCGTCCCTCGCAATGCGTGGTAATGATGGTGACGCCGGTGCCGAATTGGCCACAGGCATTGCGCAGCTCGCGCGGATCGATGGCGGTCATTGGTTTGCGACCTCGAATTGGGCCAATCGGGATCGATTGGCGGGTGGCGCGGTCACGATATCCCTCCAGTTTTCCAGCGCCGCCGCGGCGGCCGCCAGGCCGGACCGCCGCAAGCTCCGGATCCGGCTGCTCGAGACGATCTCGCCATTGCCGCAGCGCACCGGCGGCAGGATGCTGGTGTTGAAGTGCTGCCGCAGCAGTAGGGCGGTGCCGCCCTTGCACGACCCGAAGCGGAAGTCCTCGCCGACGATCACCTGGCGCGGTTTCAGAAGCCGCAACTCGGCGAGGAAATCGGCCGCCGAACGGCGGACATACGCCTGATTGAAATCGGCGACAACGATGTGGTCGGGCCCGAATGTTGCGATGCGTTCGAGCTTCTCGCGGAGCGATGTCAGCGGCTCGGCTTGGCCGAAATACACCTTTGGCGGCGGATCGAAGGTATAGACCACGGCTGGAACGCCGCGGCGCTGCGCTGCCGCAATGGTCTGCCGGAGCAGTTCCTGGTGGCCGCGGTGGACGCCGTCAAACGCGCCGATGGTCACGACGCTGGCGTCGAGGGCCAGTTCCCCATCGCGATGGAAAGCGACAGTGCTGCTGTCAAAGCCCTTGCCCATGGTTCGCTCCATTCCGTGCCGTGCGTATAAGCTGCGGCGTTGCGTCGGCCGGACGATCATCGCCGTCTGGTCCGCGCATCCAAGTCATAGCCCGGTGCGGTGCGGTTCGCGCGGTATGGTGTGATACCTTTCGCCGGCTGCGGCTGAGCGCGTAGCGTTTCCTCCGATGTCACGCCGACCAAGAGCGTGACGAATTGGTCTCGGACCGGTGTGGCTGCATCCAGCCGTCCGACGACGCCAGCGAGGAGGAACGTCCATGACCACTGCAACTGCCCTGCGGGCCGACGCGCCTGCGTCGTCCACCAGCGTCTATACCGGCGCCGAATTCCTGGACAGCATCCAGGACGGCCGCGAGATCTACATCTACGGCGAGCGTGTCAAGAACGTCACCGAGCATCCCGCGTTCCGCAACTCGGCGCGGATGGTGGCGCGCTGGTACGACCGCTTCCACGAGAAGAAGGATCAGATCGGCGTTCTCACCGACACCGGCTCGGGACAGATCACCCATCCGTTCTTCCTCGGCTCGCGAACCGCCGAAGACCTTGTGCGGGGCCGCGATGCGATCGCCGAATTGCAGAAGGTCGCGTATGGCTGGATGGGCCGTTCGCCGGACTATAAGGCGGCGTTCCTCGGCACCTTGGGCGCGAATTCGGGCTTCTATGGCGAATACGCCGGCAACGCAAAGAAGTGGTATGCCCGGACCCAGGAGCGGCTCGACTTCTGGAATCACGCCATCGTCAATCCGCCGATCGATCGTGATCGCGCCATCGAGGAGGTGCGCGACGTCTTCATGCATGTCGAGAAGGAGACCGACGCGGGCCTGATCGTCTCGGGCGCGAAGGTGGTTGCGACCGGCTCAGCGCTCACGCACTACAATTTCATCGCCCATTACGGCATCCCGATCAAGGACAAGTCGTTCGCGCTGATCTTCACGGCGCCAATGGATGCCAAGGGCGTCAAGCTGATTGCCCGCTCGTCGTACGAATTCACCGCCGCTGCGACCGGCTCGCCGTTCGACTATCCGCTGTCGAGCCGCTTCGACGAAAACGACTCCATCCTCGTGTTCGACAAGGTGCTGGTGCCCTGGGAGAACGTCTTCATCTATGGCGACGTCGACAAGATCAACCAGTTCTTCCCGGCGTCGGGCTTCATCCCGCGCTTCACGCTGCATGGCGTGACGCGGCTCGCCGTCAAGCTCGACTTCATTGCCGGCCTGTTCTCGATGGCGGTAGAGGCGACCGGATCGAAGGATTTCCGGGGTGTGCAGGCGGCGGTCGGCGAGGTGATCGCCTGGCGCAATCTGTTCCACGGCATGTCAGATGCGATGGTGAAATCGCCGATCGCCTGGCAGGGCACCGAGGGCTACAACCTGCCCAACCTGAATTACGGGCTGGCTTATCGCGTGTTCGCGCCGATGGCCTATCCGCGGATCAAGGAATTGATCGAGCGCCACGTCGCGAGCGGCCTGATCTATCTGCCGTCGAGTTCGGCCGATCTGGAGAGCGAGGCGATCCGGCCCTATCTCGACCGCTTCGTCCGCGGCTCCAACGGCTATGCGGCGATCGACCGCATCAAGCTGCTCAAGCTGCTGTGGGACGCGGTCGGCTCCGAGTTCGGCGGCCGGCACGAGCTCTATGAGCGTAACTATGCCGGCAATTACGAGAACCTGCGCGTCGAGACATTGATGGCCGCGTCCGCGACCGGAGACCTTGGCGCCATGCAGGACTTCGTGCGCAATTGCATGAGCGATTATGACGTCTCCGGCTGGACCGCGAAGGACCTCGTCAATCCCGACGACATCAACCTTGTCAGCCGGGGTCTGGTGCAGGGCTGACGACAACGCTGACGATCTGGTAGACAGACCCACCGGGGCCGCCGCGATCGCTCGGCGGCCCCACGCCGTTCGCGCCGCCGCTTCATCCGCCGCAGAGAGAGTTCATCGCCATGTTGTTTCACGTCGAAATGGACGTCCGGATCCCGCACGACATCCCGGCCGAGAAGGTCGATGCGCTGAAGCAGGCCGAACGGGTTCGCGCCATGGAGCTGCAGCGCGCCGGTGCCTGGCGCCATCTGTGGCGGGTGGCCGGACGCTATGCCAATGTCAGCATCTTCGACGTGTCGGGCGCGCAGGAATTGCACGACATCCTGTCCAGCCTGCCGCTGTTTCCGTTCATGGAGATCCAGGTCACGCCGCTGTGCCGGCATCCGTCGTCGATCCACGACGACGACCGCTAGCACATGCGCGTGGCCTAGGGTCGGCGCGTGCGCGCTAGTCGATCGCCGTGCGCGGGCGCCGGTGGCGGCTCGGGGAAGCGATGCTGCCGGTGACGTCGGGATATCCGGTCAGGCTCAGCGTGTCGGAGCGGACGCCCCAGCTTTCGAGCCGGTCGAGGAAGCTCATGCCGAGCAGGTTGGTCTTCATCTGTCCGCGCTGCATCACCAGCGCCGGCACCGATTTCTCGACCAGCTTGCCGACCGCGAGGCGGTCGAGCGTCAGCCGTGCCGCCTTGGTGTGGCCAGCGGCGGTCTCCAGGTCGACATTGTAATCGAGCATTTCGATCGGCAGCCCGATCGCCTTGGCGGTTTCCCAGGTCAGCACGACCGAGGTCGCGCCGGTGTCGATCACCATCGGCGCGCTGACGCCGTTGATCTTGGCGCGGAACGCGAACTCGCCGCCCTGGCCGCGCGCGATCTGAACCGCGGGCGCCGAACTTGGGCTCGCAGTGGTAGCGGCGATGGTGCGGCCAAAAATCTGGGTCAGGTTTTCCCTGGCGCGGGCGATCTGATCGGGATCGCCATATGCGACAACGGCGCCGGCGGTTGCCATCAGCAGCACGATGACGAGGAGAATGCGGGTCATCGAGCGCCTCCGGCCGCGGCCGTGCTCAGGCGCGCTTCGGACGCGGCTCCATGGGCTCGAGCCCGGCCTCGGTCATGCGCGCCGGCAATGTCGACATCACGGCGAGCCGCTCTGCGCGGTCCATCTTGTGCCAGCGCGCGATCTCCGGAAGCGTGCGACCGCAGCCGAAGCAGAGCTTCGTCCTGGGGTCCATCATGCAGACTGCGATACACGGCGTTTCTGAGCTCATTCTTCAAGTGTTGGACCGTTTCAGCCGTCGATGCAAGCTGACCGATCCGGGATGCTGCATCACGCTCCGGCTTTTTGTCGCGAGCGTGGTCTTCGCGCGAACGCCTGGCGCGTATTGGCAGCGAGAACCGCGTCACGATTGTCCGCGACATGCTCTTACAATCCGGTGCCGGCGCTCATGATCGACTTGCGGCGCACGCGTTTGCGGTCGGCGCCCATCGCGGGTTCGACGGGCTCCGGCTGCGTCGGCGGCGCATCTTCCGTCATCGGTGCCAGCGCACTCATGACCCGTTCCGGGGGCAGGGTCACGATCACCTCGGTGCCGATGCGCAGCTTCGATTTCAGCGTGAAGGTGCCGCCATGCATGTCGATCAGGCTCTTCGCGATCGGCAGGCCAAGGCCCGCGCCCTGTTCCGCCGACTTGATCGAGTTGGAGCCCTGGCCGAACGAGGCCAGCACCACCGGGATCTCGTCCTCGGCGATGCCGCTTCCGGTATCCTTGACGCTCAGATATTGCCCGCCCGACGCAGTCCAGCCGACCTTCAGCCAGATCTCGCCGCCTTGCGGGGTGAACTTGATCGAGTTGGAGAGCAGATTGAGCACGACCTGGCGGATGGCGCGCTCGTCGCCCCAGATCCGGGGCATGCCGTGCTCGAACACC
>CALRXG020000325.1:0-8368 GCA_943372075.1 Bordetella parapertussis
TCGCCTCGACATCGAAGCGGCGCGCAAAGGGATGCACCTCGGCGGAATCCGACTTGGTCGTCGAGTATTTCAGCAGCCGGATCTCCGGCGCGGCGGTCGCGGTCGACGAACCGACCGCAACGACCCGGTTTCCGGGCCGCCCCGCGAGCGCGCGCGCGATGTGTCGGTACTGGGCGGGAAAGTTGTTGTGGACGAAGAGGACGTTCATGGGCGGGCGAGCGCGCTCCCCGGCCGCGCGATTCTGGATTGGGGTCGGGGTCGATATCATGACTGGAAGTGTGTCTTCGATATGCACGGCGAAACAATCTTATCGGATTAACATTAAGACCCCTTCTATCACACAGATTTTTGGGGCACACTGTACAGCAGACATATCGACCCATTCCGTTAGGCGCGCAGGCGGCGATGAACGAACAGATGCAGCAGAAAACCATTGACCTGGCCCGGGGCCTCTTCCTGGTCCGGTACAATGGCGCAGATGATAAATTGTCACCTCCGGTGGTGCGCGTATATGCGGATCGCGCCAGTCTTAACAATTGTAACATAATTAGCGGCCCTGACGTGGCCAATGGAACCCTGTTCGCGCCCGAGAGCGCGCTGGTCGTATCGGTCGCCCGGCCCAGCCGCGTGATCGTCGAGGTCACGGCGGGGCGCGTCGGGGGCTCGACCGCCGCCAATATCAAGATCGAACCGCTGACCCAGGGACAGCCGGCCGGACAGCAGCCGGCCAGCCGGTCAGCCGACCCGTTCGGGCCCGATCCGGGCACGGCCGAGCTGAGCGATCTCAAGCTGCTCGCGCATGTGGCGGGGCTTGGCGACGTGACGGTCGGCAGCAATGCCTGGATCGCCGGGCCGTCGGCGCCAGCCCGGATCGAGGGAATTTGCCTCGATTGGCCCAACAAGCCGCAGGACCTCAACCTGCAATATGCGGTCAGATTTGCCCGGCCGCAGCGGGGCGACAACCAGCTCGTTCCGCTCGGCACCTTTGCCGGAACCCGGGGACGCGCGCTGGCCATCACGGGCTTCTCGCTGGAAGCCAGCGGCCCCGGCGCCGATCGCTACGCCATCTCCGCGGAAACCATCTTCCTCGGCGCTCCGGCGCTGCGGGTCACCGGCAACAGGATCGTGGTCTCCGGCCCGTCAGGACGCGAGCCGCTGGTGGGCCTCAAGCTCAATCTTGAAGAGCACCGAGCCCAGTCGGCGCCGCTTGCGCCGATGCAGCCCCGGCAGACCGAGCCCGCCAACGCCTTCCCGCGCCTGGAGGGGCGGGTGCGCGTGTTCCGGAGCCGGCAGAGCGCCGTCAAGACGGCGGGCTGACATGCGGGCAGCCAAGGGCGACATTTGACCGCCGACGCCCGAAGGACCCGCTTTACCTCCAGAGCGCTCCACCACATCGATCTCGAGCGCGGCGCGGTCGAGGCGCTCGAGGCGCGCGACTTCCGCCGGGCGTTCGCGCTTGCCGACCGCCGTTGCCGCATCCTGCCTCATCCGGACGCCCGCGCCCATCTGCTGCGCGCGGAAGCGCTGTTTCGCCTGGATCTCACCGACGCCGCGGTAGCCAGCGTGGCCCGCGCGCTCGAGCTCGAGCCGGACGACCTGGCCGCGGTGCGGCGAATGCTGGCATGGGGCGACGGCGCGCAGCAGGTCGAAGCGGCACGGAGCGTCACGCGGCGCGATGACGATCCGGATTCGGTCCGGAGCGCCCTCCTGCTGTTGGAGCAGAACGGCCAGGACAGCTGCGCCCGCGTCGACTTCCTCGACGAAGAGGTGAAGGGCTGGGTGACCTGGCGAGGGCCGGATGATCCACATCTCTCGCTGGTGCGGGCGGATCAATCGAGCACCGTCCAGCTTCCGTCCGATTCCCGCCACAGATTCGCGCGCGATGGTCGCCGAGCGGCCAGCTTCCGCCTGATGCGACCAGTATCCGCGACCTCGCAACGCCTCGAGATCGCGCAAGGCGATCAGGTCATCGCAAGTGTCCAACTGCCGGCCAACCGCGCGCCGCAGCATCGCAGCGCGCCACGGCGACCGGCTCACGCACGAAACGGCGACGCGCCCGCCCTCACGGTCATCATCCCGGTGTACCGCGACCTCGCCGCGACGGGCGCCTGCATCGACAGCGCATTGGATGCGGTCGCCTGCACGCCGGGCGCGACCATCCTGATCGTGGACGATGCATCGCCCGAACCCGACATCAAGCGCCTGCTTGCCGGGCTGGCCGCGGAGCCGCGCATCCGGCTGCTGACCAACGCACACAATCTCGGCTTCGTCGGCGCGGTCAACCGCGCGCTCGGCGAGACCGACGGCGGCGATGTGGTGCTGCTGAACTCCGACACGATCGTGCCGAAGCACGCGCTGCAACGCTTGCGACGTGCCGTGCGATCGACCCCGGGCGTGGGCACCGCGACGCCACTCTCGAACAATGGCGAATACACCAGCTTCCCGGTTCCGAACCGCTCGAATCCGCTGCCGTTGCTCGGTGAATTAGAACTGCTGGATGAGCTTGCAGGCAGGGCAAATTCCGGGATCGCCATCGACATCCCCAACGGCATCGGGTTTTGCCTGTACGTCACCCGCGAATGCCTCGATGCCGTGCGTGAGCTTTCCGACGATTTCTATCGCGGCTATCTCGAGGACGTCGATTTCTGCCTACGCGCCGCGGAAGCCGGCTTCCGCAACGTATGCATCCCCTCGGTCTTTGTCGGCCACGAGGGCTCGCGCTCGTTCCTCGGCGAGAAACGCTCGCTCGTGATGCGCAACCTTCGCGTTCTCGAGCACCGTTACCGGCGCTACGCGACCGAGTGCGCCGCCTTCCTGATCGCCGACCCGCTGCGTGGCTGCCGCGCAGCACTCGAGCTCGAGCTGCACGCGCATGACAAGCACGTCGGCGGCCGACATGTCATTCTTTGCGGCTCGCCTGCCGGCCGCGCAATCGCGATCAAGCGACGCCGCCAGCTTGCCAACGAAGGCACGCGCGGCCTGGTCGTGCATTTCCGTCCCGAGGGACGACAGCAGCTGGCCACAATCTTCGATCCGGATGGCGGCGCGCCGCAATCGCTTGCATTCGACGTCGCGACGGAGCACGGCTGCGAGGCCTTGTTGACGTTTCTCGCCGGTCTTGACATCCGCTCGCTCGAGATCGCGGAGCCGAACCGCATCCCCGGCGCATGTCTTGCGCAATTGACGCGGCGCTTCGCCTACGACCTGCTGATCATCGACACCGCGCTTGCGCAGCCGCGGGCGATCGGATCGGGCGTTGCTCCGGACCAGTCGGGACTGATCGCGGGCGCGCGACGCGTGACCGCGATCGACCAAAGCGGCGCCGATTTCGCAGAAGCGGCGCTCGGTCTGCGAGCAGCCAGGCTGGGCGCCGCTCCAGCTCCACCAACGCGGTATCGCGCGGTGGACGGCCCGCCGCGTCCCGGCGTGCTCGCCCTGCACGCCAACGCGACGGAATTCCGCTTCATCAGGGCATTGAGCGACCACATGGCCGACGCCGACGAAGACGTCGAGATCGTCGTGCTGGGCAACACGCTCGACGATCTCAAACTGATGCAGCGGGCCAATGTCATGGTCACCGGTGAACCCGCCGCCGACGACGTCGCGACGCTGATCGACGGTCACGGCATCACGCATCTCATCCTCGATCTCGGCGAACCACTGTTCGGACATCCGCTGGTGGATGCGCTCGTGGCGACCGGACTTCCGGTCGCGGCGACGGAGTGGATCTCCGCGTCCGGCGGCGGCCGAACAGCGGACCTCGGGCTGCGGCCCGATTTCGGCGTCACTGAGACGGTTGCCGCAGTGCGCGACTGGCTGATCGAGGATCCCCTGCTACATCCCGATTGGAGGAACGGTCGGGACAGGCGGCAGGTTGGCGCGCGGCTTCCATGATCGCGGCGGCCATGCCAGCGCGGAGAACGGCGTCGAATCCAGTCCGAGCAGCGGACTGTAATAGGGATCGTCGAGCAGCACCTCGCCCCATTTCGCGCGCAGCATCGACAGCTCGTGCTTGAAGCGCGACTTGCGGTCCGGCGCGGCATCGCGGCCGCGACTGGCCGACTCCATGTGAACCAGCTTCGCATCCGGCGTGAACACGATCCGCTTGCCGAGCTGACGCAGCTTCAGGCACAGGTCGATATCGTTGAAGTTGATCGGAAAGCGGATCTCGTCCATGCCGCCGACGGCGAGGAAGTCGCGCCTTCGCATCAGCAGGCACGCCGCCGTCACCGCCGAACATTCGTGCGCGACCTGGAGCAGATCGCCGTAACCGGGATCACCGTCCATCCGGTCGTTGAAGGCGTGCTCGGCCGAGAACTTGGTTCCGAGCACCACCCCGCCATGCTGCACGACGCTGTTCGGCCACAGCAGCTTCGCGCCGACCGCTCCGACATCGGGCGCGGCGAGCCGCCACAGCAGCTCCGCGAGCCAGCCGTCGTCGAGCGCCTCGATGTCGTTGTTGAGAAAGCAGATGTTCTCCGTGTCGGCGAAATCGACCGCGGCGTTATTGATGCGCGCGAAGTTGAACGGCCCCTCGACCGGGATGACGTCGATATCCTCCGCCGGAAGGCGCTGCAGGTAGGCCAATGTTTCGGGCTCCGTCGAGCCGTTGTCGACGACGAGGATCCGGGCGTTGGTCTCATGCGCAGCCGGCGTCACCGTCTCGATGCATCGCTTGAGAAGTTCGGCGCGATTTCGGGTCGGGATGATGATGGTGGTCCGCTCATCCCAATCCACCGCGCGCTTGACCTGAACCGCCGGAAGAAGCCCGCCCTTTCGCGGCTCGACATTGGCCTCGACGCCGGCCCTCGCCAGATATGCTTCGCTTGCAGCGGCGAGCTCCGCAGTCGCGGCCGATGCATCGATCTGCGGCAAGGCCGCGACCGATCCCGGCAGATGGTAGGTTCGCGCAGGCTCCACGCAGGACAGGAAGATGTCGTAGAGCGACGTCGCCGATTGCATCGCCTGCAGCGCACGGTGCCGGCGCACGGCAAAGCAATACGCGCCATAGCCCTGCTCCAGCGCACGCTCGAGATCGAATGCGGGAAACGCCAACGGCCAGACCGCGCCGGCGGAAACCTCGAGGTCGCCATAGACGAGATCGCAGTCCGGTTCGGCAGCGAATACGGCGGCGAAGCGCTGCAAGGCATCTTCCGCAAGGATGGTCCCGCTCAGGCAGAAGACAAAGAACGCGCTGTTGGCCGCATCGCCATCGACGAACTCGCGCACGGCCCTTGGATCGAACTTGCTGAAGTCCTCTGCCGGCAGGCACACCGCCGACCAGGCCGCGTGTTGCTGCGCTTCGAGGCTCTCGATGCTCTCGTCCACCCTGACCTCGCCGATCAGGACGACGGCCGCCTCGGATCGAACGTCGGACACCGTCGGCGAGAAGCGCTCCTTCCAGCCGCGATAGGCGTGCAGCGGCACCGAGGCCGGCACCAGCCGGTCGAACAGCTGTCCGCGCAAGCGCTCGCTATCCCAGCGTCCGAGATCGGCGATGGTCTGCTCCAATCCGCGATCGAACGCGACGAATGCGATCGGCTCGGACACCAGACTGCGTCCCGAGATGGTCCGCGCGGTCAGCCCGCGCACGCGACCGTCGGCAAGATGCTCGGGCAGATTGAAATCGATCCGGCGCCCGACGCCGACCTCGCCTCCCCGCTCCACGTTGGTCCACCCGGTCGGCTTCACGGTCATCAGCGGTCGCTGCGCGATCAGGATCTCGATGTCCTCGTCGATGTCCTGAGCAACCCAGCCCTCGAACCGCAAACCTCCCGCCCATTCGATCTCACACGTCCGGAGCCATCGCCCTTCCGGTGCGGCGTCACAGCGAATCGGTGCACCGACGGGACTGCCGAGATTCGCCAATCGCGCTTCCACGATCCCGGCGCTCGCGCTGACCATATCTGGCAAACTGAAGCTAAAGCCAAAGCGGCCGTCGCCGATCCCGGCGTCGGCGAGCTCTGTTACGAACTCGTCACAAATTGATGACATGTATGGCTCGCCGTCGATCAGCAGTTCGACGGTATAGCGCCGGCCGAGATCGGCGCGGTCATACACAAACCCGGAAAACGCCGTGCGATCGCATCTGGTGAATTGCGCTTGCAACGACGCGTATTCAGCTCCTGAGGGCCTCTGCTTGCCAATCGTCTTCGTGCTCATGTCCACCCCTCAAACGGCGGGCCGATTGTCGGTCGATTTCAAGTTGAGAATGTGTCCATGGCGCGCCGAATGTGATTAGCGAGCACTCAACTGCACCGAGCCACTCACCGTTTGCACAAAAAGCCGCCGAGCTCCCACACAATCGATGCGTTATAAGACTTGGCGTTATCGGCGCCAATTGTGCTAGTGCTAACTCCTCCTCTCCACACTGATCGACGAGCGGATTCATGAAGATTGCAATGGTTGGAACGGGATATGTAGGTCTCGTCTCCGGAGCGTGTTTTGCCGACTTCGGCCACCAGGTCGTTTGCGTCGACAAGGATGCCGGCAAGATCGAAGCCCTGAAGCGCGGCAAGATCCCGATCTACGAAACCGACCTCGATAAGCTCGTCGAGACCAACACCGCCGCCGGACGGCTGACCTTCACGACGGAGCTTACGGCAGCCGTGGGCGACGCCGATGCCGTGTTCATCGCGGTCGGAACGCCGTCGCGACGCGGCGACGGCCATGCCGACCTGAGCTATGTCTACGCCGCCGCCCGCGAGATCGGCGCGGCGCTCAAGAAGTTCACCGTGGTGGTGACGAAGTCGACCGTGCCGGTGGGCACCGGCGACGAGGTCGAACGGCTGATCCGCGAGACCAATCCCAACGCCGATTTCGCCGTCGCATCGAACCCCGAATTCCTGCGCGAGGGCGCGGCGATCCAGGATTTTCGTCATCCCGACCGGATCGTCGTCGGCACCGAGGACGACCGGGCCAAGCGGGTGATGGGCGAAGTCTATCGCCCGCTCTACCTGAACCAGGCGCCGATCCTCTATACGGCGCGGCGCACGGCGGAATTGATCAAATACGCAGCAAATGCATTCCTTGCCACCAAGATCACCTTCATCAACGAGATCGCCGATCTCTCCGAGAAGGTCGGAGCGAATGTGCAGGAGGTCGCGCGCGGCATCGGGCTCGACAACCGGATCGGCACCAAGTTCCTGCATGCCGGCGCGGGCTATGGCGGCTCCTGCTTCCCGAAGGACACCCGCGCATTGTTCAAGACCGCGCTCGACCACGACGTGCAGCTGAAGATCGTCGAAGCCACGCTGACCGCGAACGACAACCGCAAGCGCGCGATGGCGCGCAAGGTCGCCAACGTGCTCGGCGGCGAGCTGCGCGGCAAGACCATCGGTGTGCTCGGCCTGACCTTCAAGCCCGACACCGACGACATGCGCGAGGCGCCCTCGATCCCGCTGATCAACGGCCTGATCGACTTCGGCGCCAAGGTTCGCGCCTACGATCCGGTCGGCATGGAGCAGGCCCGCAAGGAGTTGCCGGAAATCGAGTACTGCAACGATGCCTATGAGTGCGCGCGACAGGCGGATGCGCTCGTCATCGTGACCGAGTGGCGCCAGTTCCGCGCGCTCGATCTCAAGCGCATCAAGCAGGAGATGAAGCATCCGGTCGTCGTCGACCTGCGCAACATCTACCGTCCTGACGAGATGGCCACGCACGGCTTCACCTACGACAGCATCGGCCGGCCGCGCTGAGCGGCCACGCCTTCGCGGCTCGGTTCAATCACGGAGCCCCGTTCCGAATGAATCGGAACGGGGCTCGACTTTTTGACGCGTCTGCTTCAGGCGACTCCGCTTCAGCCGACGCGCGATGACGGTCTCAGGCGTGGGCGGGCGCGCCGAGCTTCACGAATGCATCCAGCTCGCGCGCGAGTTCGTCCTGCCAGGTCGGCATCGTCACGCCGAACTGCGCCTTCAGCCGCGACAGATCGAGCCGCGAATTACCTGGACGCACGGCCTTGGTCGGGAAATCGGCGGTTGCGATCGGAACGATGGTCTCGACAGCCAGCTTGGCGCCGCGCGACCTCAGGCCGTCGACGATGGCGCTGGCAAAGCCGTGCCAGCTGGTTTCGCCGGCGCAAACCAGATTGACGACACCGCCCCTGCCCTTGAGCTGATCGTGCAGCGTGGTGAGGTTCGGCAACACGATGCCGGCGACCGCACCGGCGATCGCGCGCGCCGTGGTCGGCGCACCGGTTTGATCGGCCACGATCCGCAACTCCTTCCGCTCGCCGGCGAGCCGCGCGATGGTGCGCAGGAAATTATTGCCCGTGGCGGCATAGACCCATGAGGTGCGCGCGATCAGGTGCGCGCCGCCCGCCGCCTGGATCGCGACATCGCCGGCGAGCTTGCTGGCGCCATAGGCC
>CALRXG020000326.1:0-8362 GCA_943372075.1 Bordetella parapertussis
GTAGGCGGCCTTGTAGTCGGCTTCGGAGGCGGCACGCGCGCCGGGCGCCGCTGCGAGCAGCAGGACGGATGCCGCGAAGATTACCGTCGTCCTGATCGTCGCGCTCATGGCCTGGCTCCCGGACCAGAGATCGGCAGGCCATTGCTGACATAGGACAGGTAATATTCGAGGTTGCGGTATTCATCGTCCTGCGGATTGAGCGGCACGCCGCGGATCTGGCTGTTGCAAGTGGTGAAGCGGCGGCTGGTGGTGCCCATGCCTGACCATTCCGAGCGATAGATCGGCATCGCGTTCAGGATGCCGAGCGCCGGCGCCAGCACTTCGGCGCGGATGCGCTCGCCCGGGCTCTGGATGTGGCAGGTGGCGCACGAGAAGTTGAGCTGGCCGCGGCGGGTGTAGAAATACTCCTTGCCCTTCTGGTAGGCCTGAAGCGCCCGCGGATCGTTCGGGATCTTGATGTCCATCGGCTTGCCGCGCGAGGTGAAGGCCATGTAGGCGGTGAGCGCGGCCATGTCGTCCTTCACATAGGAGAACGGCGCCTCGCCATTGGCCTCGCGGCAGCGGTTGAGCGCGAGCTCGAGCGTGACGACCTTGCCTTCCTTCTCGTCGAAATAGGGATAGTTCTGGCGGATGCCGATGCCCTGGTTGGGGAAGCAGTCCGCATAGGTCTTGCCGTTCTTGAACGGCGTCGTGAACATTTCCTTGCCGGCTTCGAGCGAGAACTCGTAAGGCGGAAACTGCTCTTTCTCCTCCCACTGCTTGTGCAGGTCCTCATCCATCGAATAGGGACCGTTGACGAAATCCTCGAGCTTCAGCTTGGGGAATTTGGCGGTGAAGAATTTCTGGAATGCGGCCTTGTCGGCGGCGGGATCGATGCTGTCGGCAGCGCGCGCCGGCGCGAGTGCAAGCACGCCGAGCGCAAGCGCGGCAACGGTCGCGCGGATTGCCGGGCGCAGCGTCATTGAATCTTCGCCGTCGTGCTGTCGGTGGCGCCCTTGTTGTCGACCCAGCTGACCTTGAGCTCGCCGTCCTTCTTGCCGCCCTTGAAGGCGAACTTGACATAAGGATCCTTGGAGACGCCGCCGCCCCAGTCGGCGACGAACACCGGCTTGCCGTCATATTCGAAGGTCAGCACCTGGATGAAATGCGGCGGGATGATCTCGCCCTTGGCGTCCTTGACGAAGCCGGAATCCATCGGATGCTGGATCAGCGCCTGCACCTCGGTGGTGTCGCCGTTCGAGGTGGCGCGCACGCGAATGCTCGATGCCATCTGATTTGTTCCCTGGTTGAGCCTAGCCGCCGCAGCCGCCGACGGTGACCTTGATTTCCTTGGTCGCGCTGTAGAGCTTGCCATCGGCCTCGACCAGCACCAGCACATTGCTGGTCTTGGCCATCTTGATGCGGTTGCCGACGCTCGGCAGCGTGCCGTCCGGAATCTTGTAGGATGCGACCAGCGAGATCGGGTTCTCGCTCACCAGGAACGAGATCGAGGTGACGCCTGACAGCGTCGTGGTGGCCGAGATCGGCACCACAGCGCCGTTCTCGGCGATCTCGGGGGCATCCATCTTGACCTTGTCCGACGGCTCGGCGGTCTTGCCGTAAAGCGCCTTGATCGCGTCGGCCACCGTCTTCTGCTTGAACGCGTCTTCCGGATATTTGTCGTTGGCGGCGGCGAGCGCCTGCGGCACGTCGAACGGGATCACCCCGAGGCCGATCAGTGCGGCGACGCCCGCGCCCTTCAGCAGCAGGCGGCGCACTTCGGAATATTCGTTGGTCGCGATGTTCATCGAAATCTCCTCAAGCGGTCGCGGCGTCACAGGGTCTGCAGGAAGTCCACCACCGCGTCGATTTCCTTCTCGCTCAGAATCCGGTTGCGGCCGAACGGCGGCATCACGGTCTGCGGGTTGCGTTTGGTCTCATCGGTGACGATCGCGATCAGCTCGTCGCGGCTGTATTTTGCCTTGAGGCCAGTCAGCTCGGGGCCGATCGTGCCGGGCAGCTCGCCGCCCTTGATGACATGGCAGGTCAGGCAATTGCCCTTGCCGCGGTCGAAAGCGAGCTTCTGGCCTTCTGCGGCGGACTGGGCCTGCGCGGGCACACCCACGGCGATGCCGGCGAGCAGCGCCAGAACGAAGGCTGGCTTGGAGAAAGTGGCGATCAAGGACGTTTCCCGGGCTTCAATCTCGATGATCCCATTGCAATATATTGCAAAGCATAAAGGCCATCGGCTTGCAATGTGGAGAATAGGTGACATGCGATGGGGTTGATGCCAGAGCGGCAATCCGGAACGGGAGCGCGTCGCTTGCGCCATCTGCGTGTCATGTTGCGCGGCTGAGATGCAACCGAGATTTGAGGAGAGGTGCGGTGGCTGAGTTCGTGGTGGAGTTCGGCAAGGATGGGCGGCCGATTGAGGCGGACGGGCGGCTCGATGCGGCGGCGTTCCACCGCAACCATCTGCCGATCTGGGCGGTCCTGAAGGATTTCCTCGCCGGCCGATCCGGCGACGTGCTGGAAGCCGGCAGCGGCACTGGCCAGCATGTCGTCTATTTCGCCACCCAGACGCCCGACATCATCTGGTGGCCGAGCGACCTCCATGCCGCGCATCTGCGCAGCATCGCGGCCTGGCGCGCCCATGCCGGGCTTGCCAACATCGGGCCGCCGCAGCCGATCGATCTGTCCGATCCGGCCTGGTCGCCGGCGCCGTCAGACGGGAATGGTCCGGACAGGCTGCTCGCGATCTTCTGCGCCAACGTGATCCACATCGCGCCGTGGCGCGTCGCCGAGGGCCTGTTCGCCGGCGCCTCCAGGCATTTGCGTGCCGACGGCCGGCTGTTCCTCTACGGCCCGTTCAAACGCGGCGGCAAGCACACCGCGCTCAGCAATGCCGTGTTCGACACCTCGTTGCGCGAACGCGACGCCGAATGGGGCGTACGCGACATCGCCGATGTCGAGGCGCTCGCGGCGAGCGTCGGGCTCAAGCTTGGCGGCAGCTTCGAGATGCCGGCCAACAACATGATCCTGATGTTCGTGCGGAAGGATGCGGGGCAATCGTAGGCAGGGTCGAGCGCAGCGAAACCCATCATCGTTCCGCGCATCAGATTGATGGGATTCGCTGCGCTCTGCCGATCCTACAGATCGGGCAATTGCCAGCTCAGTTGTAAGCGAGGCACCATCCGTCCCCGCGCAGCCAGCAACGCGCGTCGGGAATCCCGGCATCACGGTACAGCCGTGTCACCTTCTGCCAGCCGCCGCGGGCGAAGGCTTCGGCCAGCGCCTGCTCTGATGGCTCGTCGCGGCCGCCGTCACAGGGAATGATCGCGACCGGTGAAATCCAGTCGGCTTGATACGCGCCATCGGTGTGTTGGATCCGGAACACCGCGCCGGACCGCGCTATCTGATCCGGCGTGCCGCCCTTGAAGCCCGCATCCGATGTCAGCGGCAGGATCAGGCGGCCGCCGTCGGCGAGGCCGTCGAGCCAGCGCGCGGCGGGCCGGGTGCAGCCGGCATTGACGTAGATCACGTCGGCCGGCTCGAACTCCACCTGCGTGCCGTCGCCCGCGATGATCTCGACATTTGAATAAGGGGCGAGGTTGGCGCGGGCGCGCGCCGCAAGCTCCGGGTCGTATTCAATGCCGGTGACCCGGCCGGTCGGTCCGACCAGATGCGCGAGCAGGGCCGTGTAGTAACCGGTGCCGGTTCCAACATGCACCGCGTGTTCGCCATTGGCGGGCGCGGCCCGGTGCATGAGGTGGGCGTGCAACGAGGGCTGGCCGTTGTTGAGGCGCCGCTCGGGCAGCAACGCAACGAGGTCGTTGGTGTAGAGGTAGACCGGATCTGCATCGGGCGTCGGCATGTAGTCCTGTCGAAACCACCGCAGCATCATCCATGGCCCCGGGACGACGAAGTCCTCGCGCGGAATTGCGGCGAAGGCCGCGCCGACGCGCGGATCGACGACGTTGGCGGCGGCCAGGATCTGCCTGGCATAGGCTCCGCGGACGATGCGGAGTTCGGCTTGCGGGTCCATCGCGGTGCTCCCTTCGCCTTCCGTGTGTCATTTGACACATCAATGTGTGTGAAATAGCATACTTCAACGACGGAGGCCAGAATGAAGAGACGGCTTTATCCGGCCGTGCTGGAGCGCGGACCACGCGGCGCGTTCGGGGCATGGTTTCCGGATTTTCCCGGCTGCGTGGCCGGCGGCAAATCGCAGGAGGAGGCGATCGAGCGCGCCGAGCGTGCGCTGGCGCAGGCGGTGGACGGCTGGCTCGAGCAGGGCCACGCGCTGCCGGAGCCGACCCCGATCGAGCGGATCGTGCCGCCCAAGGGCTCCGACGTCGCGGCGTTCTTCATGGTCGGCGTCGATCCGCCCGATCCGTCCGAGCGCGTCAACGTCTACCTGCCTAAGAGCCTGATCACGCGCATCGACAAGCGCGCCGCCGAGCTCGGCATGAGCCGTTCGAGCTTCTTCGGCTTTGCCAGTTCGCTCGCGCTCGAATGGCCGGGCGGATTCCCACGCGGCGCCCCGATCGCGCCGCGCTCCAAGGTGCACAAGACCGGTGCGCTGCGCGCCGAGAAGCGGCCGGGAAAGAAGCCGGTGCGTTAGGGCGATTGCAGCCTCCGTCATTCCGGGGCGCGCCTCCTGGCGCGAGCCCCGGAATGACGAAGTGGGGTACCAGCTGCGCTTTGCTTTCGTCGTTCCTCGTGCGCCTCCCGCATGGCGTACGTCCGTTTGCGCCGGTTGATCGGCCTGCACCCGCTCTCCATAGTGCCGGCGATTGGAGGCCGCCGGGGCCTCGACGCGGGACCATCGATGATCGACGTGACAGCTGCGGACGAAACCAGTGACGACGCGCGGGCGCGCGGCAATGTGTGGCGGCTTGCGGCGGCGCAGGCGCTGACCGGTGCCAATTCGGCCGTGATCTTCGCCACCGGCTCGATCGTCGGCGCGACGCTGGCGCCGAGCGTCTCGCTCGCCACCGTGCCGCTCTCGATGTACGTGCTCGGCTTGGCCGCCGGCACGCTGCCGACCGGCGCGATCTCGCGCGCCTATGGCCGGCGCGTTGCCTTCATCATCGGCACCTTCTGCGGCACGCTCACCGGCGCGCTCGGCGCCTGGGCGATCCTGCACTCGTCGTTCTGGCTGTTCTGCGGCGCGACCTTCCTCGGCGGACTCTATGGCGCCGTCGCGCAATCCTATCGCTTTGCGGCGGCCGACGGCGCCAGTGCCGCGTTCCGGCCCAAGGCGGTATCCTGGGTGATGGCCGGCGGCGTATTTGCCGGCGTGCTGGGGCCGCAGCTCGTGCAATGGACCATGGACATCTGGCCGCCTTATCTGTTCGCGTTCTCCTTCGTGATGCAGGCGCTGGTCGCGCTGGTCGCGATGGCGGTGCTGTCGGGCGTCGACGCACCGAAGCCCGCGGCCGCGGATCTGCATGGCGGCCGCCCGTTGCTCGAAATCGCCAGGCAGCCGCGCTTCATCGCCGCCGCGCTGTGCGGCGTGATCGCCTATCCGATGATGAACCTGGTGATGACCTCGGCGCCGCTCGCCATGAAGATGTGTGGGCTCACGGTCAGCGATTCCAATTTCGGCATCCAGTGGCACATCGTGGCGATGTATGGCCCGAGCTTCTTCACCGGGTCGCTGATCGCGCGGTTCGGCGCACCGCGCATCGTCGCGCTCGGGCTGGCGCTGGAGGCGGTGGCCGCGATGATCGGGCTGTCGGGCATCACGGCGCCGCACTTCTGGGCGACGCTGTTCGTGCTCGGCGTCGGCTGGAATTTCGCCTTCGTCGGCGCCTCCGCTCTGGTGCTGGAAACGCACCGGCCGCAGGAGCGCAACAAGGTGCAGGCGTTCAACGATTTCCTCGTCTTCGGCATGATGGCGATCGGCTCGTTCTCATCCGGCCAGCTGCTCGCGCATTACGGCTGGAACGCGGTCAATTGGGTGGTGTTCCCGCCGGTGCTGCTCGGGCTTGCCGTGCTGTCGCTCGCCTCGTTCGCCAAGCGGCGGGCGAAATTGCGCGTGGTGGATGAAATCCCGGATCCGAGCATCTGAAGCTCTTCCAAGCATGGCCCGTTCGAAAAGCCGCTTCGCACCCTTTGCGGATCATGCTGCTGCCAATTGCTGACACTTCGATCGGCTTCGAAATGATCGGCTTGCACGGCTTCCTACATCGTGAGAACGGATAAATCCGGTCATGACGATGTGAGAAGCAAGAGCAAGAAATGGACGCATCCTCACCCACGCGAACTGACGAATCCTCGCTCGGTTACGAAGGCTGGCGCATCGTCGCCGTCTGCTTCCTGCTGGCGACCTTCGGCTGGGGTCTCGGCTTCTACGGCCAGAGTGTCTATGTCGCCGAGCTGCACAAGCAGCACGGCTGGCCGGCCTCGCTGGTCTCGTCGGGCACCACCTTCTTCTATCTGTTCGGTGCCGCGCTGGTTGCCTTCGTCAGCGAGGCGATCAAGGCGTTCGGCGCGCGCAGCTGCCTGATCGCCGGCACCTTCGCGATGGCGGTCGCGTCGGTTGCGATCGGCCAGGTGCGCGAGCCGTGGCAGCTCTATCTCGCCGACGCGCTGCTGGCGGTCGGCTGGGCCGGCACCAGCCTCGGTATCATCACCAACACGCTCGGCCTGTGGTTCGACAAGAAGCGTGGCATGGCGATCAGCCTGGCGCTGAACGGCGCGAGCTTCGGCGGCATCGTGGGCGTGCCGCTGTTGGTGACCGGGATCGGCGCCTTCGGCTTCTCGGGCGCGATGATTGCGGCCGCCGTGCTGCTGGTCGTGATCATGGTGCCCGTGATCCTGATCTTCGTCGGACGGCCGCCGGCGCATCTGCATGCGGTGACGTCAGCGGCTGCCGACGCGCCGTCGGCGACCCAGATCCGTGCGCGGGCGCTGCGCGACATCCGCTTCCTCTCGGTCTCGGTTGCGTTCGCGCTGGTGCTGTTCGCCCAGGTCGGCTTCATCGTGCATCTGATCGCCTATCTCGACCAGGTGATCGGCCGCGAGCGCGCCACGGTGGCGATGGCGCTCTTGACTGCGATGGCCGTGGTCGGCCGGGTCTCCTTCTCCTTCGTGATCGACCGGCTCAACCAGCGGCTGGCGTCGGCGCTGTCCTTTGTCAGCCAGGCGATCGCGCTCGTCATCATCATCAATGTGCACAACGACGTGGCGCAGATCGCGGCCTGCGCGCTGTTCGGCTTCTCCGTCGGCAATCTGATCACGCTGCCGGCGTTGATCGTGCAGCGCGAGTTCGATCCGCGCGCGTTCGGCGTGCTGGTCAGCCTGATCACCGCGATCAACCAGATCACTTACGCGTTCGGCCCCGGCGTGATCGGGCTGCTGCATGATCTCTCGGGCAGCTACACGCTGCCGTTCTATGGCTGTATCGGCCTCGAACTGATCGCGGCGGTGACGATCATGACCCGTGGACCGGCCGCTTCAGCCTGAAAACGACCTTGTAGATGGGGTAGCGAGTGGGCGGCCGGCCCGCCCGTTACCCCATCTACGAAATTATCGGGTCGCGGAATTACGCCGCACGCTGCTTCAGCAGCTCCTCGAGGTCGAGCCGCCGCGTGAACATCGAAAGCTTGCCGTCGGCGCCGCGCGGCCATTCGGCTTCGGGGCGATCCCAATAGAGCTCGACACCGTTCTCGTCGGGATCGCGCAGGTACAGCGCCTGGCTGACGCCATGGTCGCTGGCGCCGTCGAGCTGGATGCCGGCCGAGATCACCCGGTGCAGCGCGTCGGCGAGTGCGGGGCGGGTCGGATAGAGGATGGCGGTGTGGAACAGGCCGGTGGTGCCTGGCGGCGGCGGGTGGCCGCCCTTGCTCTCCCAGGTATTGAGACCGATGTGGTGGTGATAGCCGCCGGCCGAGATGAAGGCCGCGCCGGAGCCCATGCGCTGCTGCAACTCGAAACCGAGCACGCCGCAATAGAAGCCGAGCGCACGGTCCAGATCGGCCACCTTGAGATGGACATGCCCGATCCGCGTGCCCGCGATGATGGGAGGATTTTCTGGCATAGTCCGGCTCCGTTCGCGTCGGCGCCCTGCTGTTCAGGGGCAAGGCTTCGCCGCCTGATATAGTCCGGATTTGCCGGGACCGGAGCAATCCATCCGGAAACGCAGCGTTTCCGAAAGACGCCACGGCCCACCTGATCTAGCAGAGCTCCGACAACTCGCCGCCGGGCAGCTGGAACTCGAACGTGTTCAGCGTCATCGAGACCATCGTGTAGTAACCGCACAGGCCGATCACCTCGACCAGGCCGCGCTGGCTCAGCACCTCGATCGCCTCGTCATACAGTGCCTTCGGCAGGCCGTGACCTTCGTGCAGCGCCTTGGCGACGTCGTAGATCACCC
>CALRXG020000327.1:0-8347 GCA_943372075.1 Bordetella parapertussis
ATCTCCGGCGAAAGGTGCGGATCGATCACCACGACCTGCTGCGGCGAAAGGCCCTGCGCGAGCCAACCGGTCAGCATCGCGCCGCCCATCTTGCCCGCGCCCGCAAGCGCGATGGTGCCGGAAGAATTTTTCAGTGAGCTACTTGTGTCCACGGGCGCCTCCACAAACTCCCTGTCGTCCCTGCGAAAGCAGGGACCCATAACCACAGGCGGTTCTAGTGAAGCGAGAAGCGAGCCACAAGCAGTTTGCTTAACCACAGGGGCCGCGGAGTATGGGTCCCTGCTTTCGCAGGGACGACACCCAATATGCGGAAACGCAACGACGACACCGATTGTGTGGGAAGGCCGCGCCCTTACGCTTCGCCCTCGGTGTCGAACATCGCAGCCGCCATCGCCTCGGCGGTCGACTTGCCGGCCCACACCACGAACTGGAACGCCGGGTAGTAGCGCTCGCAGGCGTGGATCGCGTTGACCACCATGGCCTCGCACTGCGCGGTGGAAGCGGTGAGGCCGCCGGGCAGCACCAGCGCCTGGCGGTGCATCACCATGCCGGTGTGGGTCCACAGGTCGAAATGGCCGACCCATAATTGTTCGTTGATCGCGGCGACCAGCCGCTGCACCTCGGCGCGTCGCGCCTGCGGCATCTTCATGTCGAAGGCGCAGGCGAGATGCAGCGCATCGATCTCACCCATCCAGGTGAACGAGAGCTGATAGTCGATCCAGTCTCCCTTGGAGACGATCGTCACCTCGTCTTCGCCGGAACGCTCGAACGCCCAGTTGTTGTCGGTGGCGATATCCTCGACCACCGCAAGCGGGTTGTTCCGGGAATCGATAATGCTTTCGAGGAGGGACATGCCGTCTCGGACCTTGTTCTTATGATCGCTTGATACGCACACGGAAGCCGGCACTTGCGACATACTGCGTCGTGGCCGAGTGCAGCTCCTTGAATGGGCTTCCGGATGCCCCTGGACCTGACGCCGATGAAGTGATGTGATTTGCGGAATCCGCGCAACCGCACGCCGAGTCCGTCCACAGCCAAAGCGCGCACCGTCCACAGCTGATCTCCGCCACACTTGTGATTTTGCGAACAAATCGGAATCTTCGTGGTCGGTAAACGATTTGTTAACCATTTGCCGGCGCTGCGCCGGGTGCGTGAATCAGCCTCCCGGTGCGCTCGCGTCGTCCTGCAAGAGCCGCAGCGTGCTCATGGGGACATGCCGTTTCCCCATGCCAAAGGACCTTGCCCGGCCGTCGCGGTTTGGTCATATTTCCCCTCAGGCACGTCCATTCCGGGCGTGCCGATGTTCTCAGGGCGGGGTGAAAGTCCCCACCGGCGGTAAGGGTGATGAGCCCAAGCCCGCGAGCGCCTTCGTTCCGCGAAGCGGGAGGAAGGGTCAGCAGATTCGGTGCAATTCCGAAGCCGACGGTCACAGTCCGGATGAAAGAGAACGGTTGCGGCAGCCAACGCGAGTTTCGCGTGGGCTCTTGTCGTTGTCCGTATGCCCTGATTCTGGTCCTGAAAGAGGAAAGCCATGAATCAGATGTTGCAAGACGCTGAAATCCAAAAAGCTGAAGTTCAAGACGCCGAAATCCAGGCCTCCCAAGCAGCGAGGACTCCCGACACGCCGGCTCAACCGCCGGTTCCGGAGCATCCGCACTTCGCCAAGCCGCAGCGCGTTGCCTTCGTGCAGTCGTCGTGGCACCGCGACGTGGTGGAGGAGTGTCGCATCTCGTTCCTGAAGGAGATCGAGGCGCGTCACATTACCAATGTCGACGTGTTCGAGGTGCCGGGCTCGTTCGAGATCCCGCTGCACGCTCAGCTGCTGGCGAAGACGCGCCGCTACACCGCGATCGTGGCGGCCGGGCTGGTCGTCGATGGCGGCATCTACCGCCACGAATTCGTCGCCGACACCGTGATCAAGGCGCTGATGGATGTGCAATTGCGCACCGAGGTGCCGGTGTTCTCGGCGGTGCTGACGCCGCAGCAATTCCACGAGACCGAGGTGCATTACGACTTCTTCCGCAAGCACTTCGTGATCAAGGGGATCGAGGTCGCGGAAGCCTGCGCCAACACGCTGCACAGCCTGGAACGTCTGCGCGGCCAGGTTGCGGCGGGGATTCCTGGCTAAGGCGCCAGGAACGTCCAAGGCCCAACGCAAAAGCGATCCCGGCATGCGTGCCGGGATCGCACTCGCTTGTCGCGCGTTCGGCTATGCTGCCGGCATAATCAGAACGCGCGGGAGGCGCCCATGACCGAACAACATTCCTCCGACTGGCTCGGCCTGTCGGGTCGCGTTGCCGTCATCACCGGCGGAGGCGGCGGCATCGGCCGCGCCACCGCCATCAGCTTCGCGCGTGCCGGCGCCAAGGTTGCCGCGCTCGATCGCGACGAGCGCGGGCTGGCCGAGACCAAGGCCCAGCTTCGCGCGTTCGGCGACGGCCATCTCGTCGCAAGCTGCGACACCACCAGCGAGGACAATGTCACTGATGCCGCTGACGCCGTCGCGCGCACGCTTGGTTCTTGCGACATCCTCGTCAACACTGCGGCGGTGCTGCGGCCCGGCGGGCTCGATACGCTGCCGCTCGCGGAGTGGAACGCGGTGCTGGCCGTGAACCTCACCGGCTACTTCATCTGCGCGCAGGCGTTCGGCCGCCAGATGCGCAAGGCTGGACGTGGCAGCCTGATCCACGTCGCCTCGATCGCGGCCAGCAACGCGCAGGGCCAGAGCGGCGCCTATAGCGTCAGCAAGGCCGCCGTCGTGATGCTCTCGCAGCAGCTCGCTGCCGAGTGGGGACCGCATGGCATCCGCAGCAATGTGGTCAGCCCCGGTCTCGTCGTCACGCCGATGAGCCAGGCATTCTACGATACGCCGGGGGTCACCGAGCGGCGCACCGCCGTGGTGCCAATGCGCCGGATCGGCGCGCCGCAGGACATGGCGGACGCCACCCTGTTCCTGGCGAGCGACAGGTCATCCTACGTCAATGGCGAGGAGATCATCGTCGATGGTGGCTACGCGCGAACGCTGATGAGCCACGTGCCGCGGCCGGGGTTTTGAGGATGATCCATCAACCGTCATTGCGAGCGAAGCGAAGCAATCCATTAGGGCCGCGAAGCAAGCGTGGATTGCTTCGTCGCTGCGCTCCTCGCAATGACGGGCTTGCGAGCCTTAATCGAACAGGCTGGAGACCGACTCTTCCGCCGCGGTGCGGCCGATCGCTTCGGCGATCAGGCCGGCGATCGAGATGGTGCGGATGTTCGGTGCCTTGTTGACGGCTTCGGTCGGCAGGATCGAGTCGGTGATGACCAGCTCCTTCAGCCGCGACGAGGCGATGCGCGCAGCGGCGCCGCCCGACAGCACGCCGTGGGTGATGTAGGCCGAGACCTCCTTGGCGCCGTGCGCGATCAGCGCCTCGGCCGCGTTCACCAGCGTGCCGCCGGAGTCGACGATGTCGTCGACCAGGATGCAATTGTAGCCGGCGACGTCGCCGATCACGTTCATCACCTCGGACTCACCCGGACGCTCACGGCGCTTGTCGACGATCGCGAGCGGGGTGTTGATGCGCTTGGCAAGTCCGCGCGCACGCGCCACGCCGCCGACGTCGGGCGACACCACCATCACCTTGGCGAGGTCGAACCGTTCGCGGATGTCGCGCACCATCAGGGGAGCCGCGAACAGATTGTCGGTCGGGATATCGAAGAAGCCCTGAATCTGGCCGGCATGCAGGTCGAGCGTCATGACGCGGTCGACGCCGGCATGGGCGATCAGATTGGCGACCAGCTTGGCCGAGATCGGGGTGCGCGAGCCGGAGCGGCGGTCCTGCCTGGCATAACCGAAATAGGGGATCACCGCCGTGATGCGGCGCGCCGAGGAACGGCGCAGCGCGTCGGTGATGATCAGCAATTCCATCAAATTGTCGTTGGCCGGAAACGACGTCGACTGCAGGATGAACATGTCCGAGCCGCGGACGTTCTCCTGGATCTCGACGAAGATCTCCATGTCGGCGAAACGCCGGACCACGGCCTTGGTCAGTTCGATGCCAAGGCCCTTGGCGATGTCCTGCGCCAGCGCAGGATTGGAGTTGCCGGCGACGAGCTTGATTGATCCGTTCTTTGCCGACATCGATGCTTCCCCCCGCGCCTTGCTGGATACGACGTTCAGCATCTCAAGTCCTTACAGAACCGGCGGGTTTTCGGTGCGCGAGGGAATATCAGGCAGGCGCATCCGCTGGCAACCCATTAGCCCGCTTTCGCCGCCGTTTTCCTGGGCAAAAAGCGCGCTTCCCCGGGAGATAACGGGGTTTAGAGCCCCGTTCCGATGGAATCGGAACGGGGCCCTAGGTTCTATCCACTCCGCTCGAAAACGCTCTAATTGGCGGAATAGCCGAGCGCCACGGTCTCGGGCGCGGCGGGGGCCGGGGCACTGGCCACCGTCGGCCCACGGAGCTCCGGTGCCGGAGCGGGGGCCGGGCTGCCATTGATCATGCTGGAGAGGCCGCTGAGGCCGGCCTGGGCGATCCTGCGCAGCACCAGATCGTCGGCAGCGCCCCAGGCATCGCGGCCGGCCTTGCCGGCGGGCTCTTCGCCCGAGAGCCGGAGCGCGCGTTGCTGGTTGCTGTCGTAGACGTCCCAGACCCACGCGATCATGGTGCGGCCGCGTACCACCTGCGCCGACAAATAGCTGCGCACGCGATAGGCGGCAGTGCCCTCGCGCGACACGATCGACAGGCTGCGCAGCTTGGATTCGCTGTCGAGCACGCCGACCATGCGGTCGAACACTTGCGGCGGCGGGCCGTCGATCGATTCGAACGCAACGGTCGCGCCGCTGCTCGCCGGGGTGGCCATGGCGTAGGAGTCAGCCACATTGCCGCCGGCCGCGCAGCCGCCGAGCGCGCTCGCGATCGCCAGCCACGTGACTGCGAGCGTGGCACGCACGACTGTCCCAGTTTGAAACTGGTGGTTTGACGCTTCCCTCATTGCGTCCTGCGATATCGTTAAAACGGCTTAACGTCTAGGGCAGGACGGCCACAGCCCTTAACCGATCCGGCGGGGCTGTGGCGCTGGGGAGGACCGAATTCCTCGCCGATGCACCCGGCTCAGTCGGCCAGATGATGCTGCATGGCCTCGGTGATCCAGGTCCATTCCCGGTTGGGACTGCCGCAGGGCGGCTGGCCGCGCATGATGGCGACCAGCTCCCAATAACGGGCCGCGCGTGCGTCATGCAGCGCATATTTGCCGCGAAGCCAGTTGCGGAACGCGAGGTCCGGCTGTCGCCCGAGCAGCCGGGCCGACGTCTCCATCCACTCATGGGCCAACGCCTTGCCGGTGTCCGAACCCGGTTCGAGGCCATCGGCGATCGCCTGCTTCGCCCGCGTCAGCATCGGCTCGCTGGCCCTTTGCCAGGCGGAGGGATCGAGCACGTCGCGATCCCAGACGTCGCTGGCATTGGCGCGCATGTTGGCGACAAAGGACGGATCGTTGAGGATCGCGGACAGTTCGATCCATGCATCGCATTGCTCGGGCGTCGGCTCATCGGGCAATTCGGGCACCGTCGTCTCGATCATCTGCCGAACCCAGTCGCGGTCGATATTGATGCCGTCGGACACTTTCTCGAAAAAGCGTTCGACGACGTTGCGGCGCTCAGCGCGGGACAGCTGCGTCATGGTCAGGAATCTCCTCAAATCTGCTTCGGTGAGTTGCGGTGAACGCAACGCAGCCCGCAGGGCCGAGGCGACGCGGCGCTGCGCCGCGATCTCCGCTTCCAGCGTCTCGAGGCGGAGCTTCAGTGCTTCGACGAGCGAGAGTTCCTTGGTCAGGACCTCACGGATGGCGTCGAGACCGAGCCCCGCGTCGCGCAGGCATCGGATCAGGTCGAGGCGAACCAGTTCGTCGTCGGTGAAGACGCGATAGCCGCTCGCGGTGCGGCCGGCCGGCGGCAGCAAGCCCTGATCCGAATAGAAGCGGAGCTTGCGGACACTCATTCCGCTGAGCCGTGCCGCCTCGCCGATGCTGTAGGTGCGTTGTGTCATGCGCCGCTTGTCCGGTCTCCAGCAGGTGGAGAGTCAAGCCGCTTGTCGCACAAAAATGGCGAGACTGCCCGGCGTCAGCCTTCCAGCGCGATGGCGTGGACGTGGCGGCCGTAATCGGCTTCCTTGCGGTGCACGGAGCGGCGATAGCTGAAGCAGCGTTCGTCGGAATAGGTGTCGATGCCGAGGTCGTCGATCATCAGCACGCCGGCGTTCTCCAGCCGCATGCGGATGAAGCCGGCGAGATCGAACATCGCATGACCGTCGCGCTCGGCGGGCATGAAGAACATGCCGTTCTCGGCATCGGCCTCGATGAAGCGCGCCACGAATTCATTGCCGACCTCGTAGGACTCCTTGCGGATCAACGGCCCGATCGCGGCGACGATGCCGCCGCGCTCGGCGCCGAGCTTCTCCATCGCATCGATGGTCGATTCCAGCACGCCGGTCAGCGCGCCCTTCCAGCCGGCATGCGCGGCGCCGATCACCCGCGCATGGGGATCGACGAACAGGATCGGGCCGCAATCGGCCGTCGTGACCGAGATCGCAAGGCCTTCGGTGCTGGTGACGAGCGCATCCGCCTTCGGGCGCGCAGCGCCGTTCCACGGGCCGCTCACGGCCACGACGTCGGGCGAATGAACCTGATGCACGCTGATCAGATGGTCGGACGGCACGCCGAGTTGCGCGGCCATCCGCCGCCGGTTCTCCGCGACCCTGGCCGGATCGTCGTGCGAGCCGAGCCCGCCATTGAGCCCGGCATAGATGCCTTCGGAGACGCCGCCCTGGCGCGAGAAGAAGGCGTGGCGCAGGCCCGGTATGGCCGACAGCAGCGGTGATCCCAATGTCATTGTTCGGTCTCGTCAGGCTGATCGCTGAGGCCTGCGATCGAAATGAGGCGCGGGTCGGAGATGGCCATGACCTTGAACATCGAGCCCATCCCGCCGCGCCCGGAATCGGTCAGGCGCTTCAGCGCGCTGGCGACGTCGGCGGAGACCTCGGGCGAGGCTTTCGCCATCAGCCCGGCGGCACGTGCCTCGACGCCGAGACGCTTGAGGAAATCGCCCTGGGTCGCCGGTCCGTGCACGCGCGCGCCGACATCCTCGGCGGCCTGCGCCAACGCCTGGAAATCGACATGCGCGGTCACGTCGGCCTGTCCCGGGTTCTTCAAGGGGTCGGCGAAGCTGTGGCGCGCGATCGCCTGGAAGGTGTCGCCGGCGTCGCTGCGCAGATGGCCGTAATCGATGATCAGCGCGGCACCGTCCTGGTCGCGCACCCGTGTCGCCAGCTTCATGATCTCGTTGTCGGGCCGCCACTCGAACACCGCGCCGAGTGGGGCGGCGCGCACCAGCGGCGGCAGCAGCACCTCGAAATGCGGCGTCGGCTCGGCAGCCGGCGCGAAATACAGGCTGCCATTGACATCCATCCCGACCGTGCGCTCGTGCCAGCCGGTCTCGCGGCGGACCATCTGGTGGATCGGTAGCACGTCGAAATATTCGTTGGCGAGGATCACCGCCGGTCCCTCGGGCACATCGTCGATGTTGTCGTGCCAGGTGACGTTGCGCACCCCCGTCAGCGTCGCGCGCTGCTTCTCGCGCAGCACCGGATTGACCTCGACCATGTGAATGCTGAGCGACTGGTAGAGCGGCGGCAGCACGCGCAGCGCACGCAGCGCGTCCGACATCATGGTGCCGCGGCCGGGGCCGAGCTCGATCAGGCGAAGCGTCTCCGGCGAGCCGATCGCGCGCCAGATCGAGGCGCTCCACAGGCCGAGCAGCTCGCCGAACATCTGGCTGACCTCGGGCGAGGTGGTGAAATCGCCCTCGCGGCCCAGCGGATCGCGCGACAGGTAATAGCCGTAGCGCGGATGCATCAGGCACAATTCCATGTAGCGCCAGACCGGCATCGGCCCGGACAGCTTGATCAGCTTCCTGATCTCATCCAGCAGCGGGGAGGGTTCGCTCACGGCGTTCCTTGGATTGTACGTGCGCTACGTTGAACTTGTTGTAGTCGAGCCCGGCGCCGGCCCGTCCGGCTTGCGGCGGAGAGCGGCGGTGATGATGATAGCGCCGACAATAATCATTGGCACGGACAGCAGCATCCCCATGGTTAATCCGCCCCACAGGAAGCCGAGCTGCGGATCGGGCTCCCTGAAGTGCTCGCCGATGATCCGGGCGATGCCATAGATCGTGATGAAGCTGCCGAGGATCAGGCCGGGCCGCTTCAGTGCCCCGAGCCGGATCATGATCGCCAGCGCGGTGAACAGCACGATGCCCTCGAGCCCGGCCTCGTAGAGCTGGCTCGGATGGCGCGGCAGCGGGCCGCCATTG
>CALRXG020000328.1:0-8311 GCA_943372075.1 Bordetella parapertussis
AGAGCAACCAGACCGCGGTCAGGTGGCACATGCCGCCCATCATCAGCGACATCGCGGTGTAAGGGTCGAGATTCCGGCGATAGCTGCCGGCGCGGATCGCCTGCCTGATCAGCTGCACATAGAGCAGCGCATATTTGTCGACCGCTTTCTTCACCCGCGGCTCGGCGGCAAGCACGCTCGGCCATATCTCCAGGAAGAACACGCGGCCCCAGCTCGGGTTGTCCTTGATGTACTTGAAGTTGGTGAGGAAGATGATGCGTAGCTGCTCGACCGGGTCGCCGCCATTCACCAGCAGCGGCTCGGTCTTCTGGTACAGCGCCTCGAAATTACCTTGGGGGACGTCGAGCACCAGCGCGCGCTTGTCCTCGAAATAGTCGTAGATGCTGGAGAGCGGTACTTTCGCCACGGCGGCGACATCGGTAAGTGAGGTGCCGTCGATGCCTCTTTCGCCGAACAGCTTGGTGGCCGCCGAGAGGATCTGCTCGCGCCGATCGCGGCTGCGCTGCTGCTTGAGCTTGAGTATCGTCCCCGAAGCCACGTCCGTCCCCTCACGTCCCCACAAAACAGTAAGGCTACTGGACCGGAACACAAGCGCTATTGCGACAATATACAACGTCGACTTGCGTCAGGGCGACGCGTTGCGCCGTTCATGATTGCGGAACGCGTGGCGGGCGATGATCTGGCGCATGATCTCGGATGTTCCATCGAGAATGCGAACCACCCGCGTCTCCCGCCAGATCCGCTCGATTGGCAGGTCCTTGGAATAGCCGGCACCACCGAACAGCTGCATGGTCATGTCGGCGATGCGCTGCACCATGTCGGCGCCGGTATATTTGGAGAGCGCCGCTGCGGCGGACCGGGCGGCGGGATCATCCTGATCATAACGCCAGGCTGCCTCATAGGCGACAAGCCGCGCAGCATGCAACGCACTCGCCATGTCGGCGATCTGCCACTCGATCCCCTGATGGTCGCGCAGCTTGCGTCCGAAGGCTTCGCGCGCCGAGACATGATCAAGCGCATAGTCCAGAAGCTGGCTTGCCGCGCCGACGCAATAGGCGCCCCAATGGGTGCGTCCGGCATCCAGACACCGCATCGCGATGGCGAAGCCTTCGCCTTCCTGGCCGAGCAGGTGTTCGCGTGGGACGCGGCAGTCTTCGAAAATCACCTCGGCATGATCGGAGCCGCGCCCGGCGGCCATCTCGACCAGGCGTCCGATGCTCAGGCCGGGCGTCTTCGCATCGACCGCAAAGGCCGCGATGCCCTTCGCGCCCAGCGAGGGATCGAGCGTGGCGAAGGCGGTGAAGACGCCGGCGACCGGTGCGTTGGTGATGTAGGTCTTGCGGCCGTCGAGCACGTAATGGTCGCCGTCGCGCCGCGCCCGGGTCTGGATGCGGGCGGCGTCCGATCCCGCGTCCGGTTCGGTCAGCGCGAAGGCGCCGATCGTCCGTCCGCTGGCGAGCTCCGGCAGCCATCGGTCGCGAACCGAAGGTTGTCCGAACAATTCGATCGCCTTCGATCCGATATGAACGTTCACCCCGCTCAGATAGTAGAAGGCAGCATGCGCCTTCGCGAGCTCCTCGATCGCGATGCAGCTGCCGAGCATCGAGAGGCCGAGGCCGCCGAATTGTTTCGGCGTGTTGGTGCCGAACAATCCCATCCCGCGCAGGCCGGCCATCGCGCGCTCCGGCACCTTGCCGGTTGCTTCGATTGCGGCGTCATGGGGCTGCAGCTCGCTGCGCACGAACTCGCGCACCCGGCTTTGCAGAACGCGAAGATCGTCAGGAAGCTCGAACTGCATGGCATCACCAGAAGTCGAATAATATTCGAAAAATGCGCCATTGGTCCGGAGATGTCAAAGCCGCAAAGCCGGAAAAGCGACCGGAAGCGCTGCGAGTGGCGGTGGGCTGAGCCGGCAATCCGCCGTCATCGCTCCGTCATATCTGCGGCGCGGCAGGTCGGTGGTTTTGCCGGGCGGTAACGGCGTGTTGCGAAAGCTATCGCGCCGGTGGTGATGGCGCATTGGCTTCAAATGAAATCAAAATGAAATAGTCGCGCACTGGTCGTGACATCAATAGTATGCAATTATTGGCTTTGGGGCTGAAATGCGCACCCTGAACTGCAATGTCGCGGATCAGGGCTGTCGAGACATGCAAGGCATTCTGTTGATGTCGCTGTATCGCGTAACCACGATCCCCGTCGGCCGCCGTTGCTCCGTTGGCCGCAGACCACTCCACCGATCTCATCAAGCCGCGGGTGATGCGTCGTCGCCACCACCGCCGTTCGTTCGATCTTGTTGCCATCGACGGATCTGACAGTAGCCGCCGAGCGACCTGCTTGCGAACATGACCGGGACCTCTGATCAGTCCGGCACCCCAAGGAGGCAACCATGGAGTGGATACAGCAGAACCTGAAGCAGGCGCCGGAGATCCTGCTGTTCCTGTCGCTGGCGATCGGTTACTGGGTCGGGCAGCTCCACTATGGCAAATTCCAGCTCGGCGGCGTCGCCGGATCGCTGCTGGCGGCCGTCGCGCTCAGCCTGTTCGGCGTCTCCGTCGACAATGGCGAGAAGGCGCTGCTGTTCGCGCTCTTCATCTATGCGGTCGGCTTCGAAAGCGGTCCGCAATTCTTCAAGTCGCTCGGCCGGCAGTCGTTGCGCGAAATCTTCCTTGCGGTATTCACGGCGGTGGCCGGGCTGCTCACCGTGATCGTGATGGCGAAGCTGTTCTCGCTCGACAAGGGAACGGCCGCCGGGCTTGCCGCCGGCGGGCTGACCCAGTCGGCGATCATCGGCACCGCGGGCGACGCCTTGTCCCGGCTCGGGCTCGAGGCGGCGGAGGTGCAGAAGCTGCAAGCCAATGTCGCGATCGGCTATGCGGTGTCCTACATCTTCGGCTCGCTCGGCGCGATCATCGTCTGCGTCAACCTGCTGCCGCGGGTCATGGGCCGCGACATCCGCGACGACGCGCTGAAGGCCGAGGCGGAACGGCTGAAGGGCGCTGTCGTGTTCGGGCCGGGTCAAGCCGCCGCGCTGCCGGAAATCGTCGGGCGTCTGTACGAGGTCGGCGGCGGCGCCGGCAAGACGGTCGCGGCCATCGAAAGCGCGGCCGGCGATATGACCATTACGGTCGAGCGCATCAAGCGCAAGGATCAACTGATCCCGGTCACGCCCGATGTCGCGTTGAAGCGGGGCGATATCGTGCTGGTGGTCGGCCGGCGTGCCGGCATCGTCGCAGTCGTCGACGGAATAGGCGCGGAGCTCGAAAGCGTGCCGGGCATGGAGCTGGTGATGGATACGCAGGATGTGATCCTGCGCAATCCGGCCTATGACGGCAAGTCGCTGGCCGAGATCAAGCGTTCCGCGACCGCAGCGCTTCGCCATGGCGTCTACCTGATCGGCATCACGCGCGCCGGCGAGCCGCTCGCGCTGAGCGACAGCACGGTCGTGAAGACAGGCGATGTGATCACCGCCTATGGCACCGAGCAGGACCTCAAGCGCATGATCGCCGAGGCCGGATCGCCGCTCTCCGCCGACATCAAGACCGACTTCGTGTTCCACGGCGCCGGCCTGGTGTTCGGTCTCCTGATCGGCCTGATCGTGATCCGCGCCGGCTCGATACCGCTGACGCTCGGCGCCGGCGGCGGCGCGCTGCTGTCCGGCCTGCTGTTCGGCTGGTTGCGCAGCCGGCACCAGACCATCGGCAACATGCCGGCGCCGGCCTCGCAGATCCTCAAGGATCTCGGTCTTGCCGGATTTGTCGCAGCCGTCGGCCTGCAATCCGGCTTGCAGGCGATCCACACCATCGCCAGCAGCGGTCTCTCGCTGTTCCTGATCGGGGCCGTGGTGACGCTGGTGCCGTTGATTCTGGCCATGCTGTTTGGCCGCTACGTGCTGCGTTACGACAATGCCGCGGTGTTTGCCGGCGCATTGTCGGGATCGCGCAGCGCCAATCCGGCGTTCGGCGGCGTGCTGGACAAGGCCGGCAATTCGATTCCGACCGCGCCCTTCGCCATCACCTATGCGCTGGCGAACGTGTTCCTGACCCTGCTTGGCCCGTTGACCGTCGCCTTCGCGTGACGGTGCGGGCCGCGTTGCATCCGGAGAGGAGGACCGAAGATGGCCAAGAAGGACTATTCGCAATACTCCAAGTTGAGCCCGTTCGAGCTCAAGGACAATCTGATCGCGCTCGCATCGAGCCATGCCGATCGTCTGATGCTGAATGCGGGCCGCGGCAATCCCAATTTCCTGGCGACGGTGCCGCGCCGCGCCTTCTTCCAGCTCGGCCTGTTCGCGGTGTCGGAGGCGGAACTGTCCTTCTCCTACACGACGGAGGGCATCGGCGGCCTGGCGCGAGCGGAAGGACTGGGCGCGCGCTTCCACACCTTCGTGGCCGGCAACACTGACAAGCCGGGCGTAGTGTTTCTCGGCAAGGCGCTGTCCTATGTTCGTGATCAGCTCGGCCTCAGCGCGGATGAGTTCCTGTTCGAGATGGTGGCGGGCGTGCTCGGCGCCAATTATCCGGAGCCGGACCGCATGCTGAAGGTGAGCGAGCGGGTCGTCCGCGAATATATCATCCGCGAGATGGGTGCTCGCGGCATGGCGAATGAGGAGGTCGATCTGTTCGCCGTCGAGGGCGGCACCGCGGCGATGGCCTACATCTTCAACTCGATGCGCGAGAACCGGCTGATCGCGCCCGGCGACAAGATCGCGATCGGCTCGCCGATCTTCACGCCCTATCTCGAAATCCCGGAGCTCAACGACTACCAGCTCAAGCAGGTGCTGATCGAGGCCGACCCGAAGACCGGCTGGCAATATCCCGCCGCCGAACTGAGGAAGCTCGAGGATCCCGCGATCAAGGCGTTCTTCCTGGTCAATCCGAGCAACCCGCCGTCGGTGAAGCTCGATGGCGCCGGCCTGAAGACGATTGCCGAGATCGTCAAGAAGCGCCCGGACCTGATCATCCTGACCGATGACGTCTACGGCACCTTCGCCGACGATTTCAAATCACTGTTCGCGATCTGCCCGCAGAACACCATCCTGGTCTACTCGTTCTCGAAATATTTCGGCGCGACCGGCTGGCGCCTCGGCGTCATCGCTATGACCCGCGACAATGTGATCGACAGGACGATCGCAGCACTTCCGGAAGCCGCGAAGAACGAGCTCGATACGCGCTATGCGTCGCTCACGACAGAGCCGCGCAAGGTCAAGTTCATCGATCGCCTCGTCGCCGACAGCCGGGCCGTCGCGCTCAACCACACCGCCGGTCTGTCGACCCCGCAGCAGGTGCAGATGGTGCTGTTCTCGCTGTTCAATCTGATGGACACGCGGCAGGACTACAAGCAGGCGGTCAAGGCGCTGATCCGCCGCCGCGATGCCGCGCTGTACGACAAGCTCGGCGTTGCGCAGAAGGATGACGCCGACAGTGTCGACTACTACACGCTGGTCAGCCTCGAGGACGTCGCGCGGGATCTGCACGGCGAGGAGTTCGCGGCTTGGGTGCTGAAGACCCAGAACCCGACCGAGATCCTGTTCCGCGTTGCCGACGAGACCGGCATCGTGCTGCTTCCGGGCAGCGGCTTCGGCGTCCAGCATCCATCCGGCCGCGCCTCGCTCGCCAATCTGAACGAATATCAATACGCCGCGATCGGAACCGCGCTGCGCAAGCTTGCTGACGAGTATTACGACGATTACAAAAAGGCGGGCAAAGCGTAGGATCACCGGCGGCGCAACTCTCGCGACTTGTTCCGGGCCGGCGTCTTCTGCGCGCGGTCGGGCTCCGATGCGACGTAAATGGGGAAGGACATGATGCCGCTTTCACTCCAGCCACGCGCGTTGGCGCGCGCGGTCATCGGTCTTGCCGCGGCCGTGATGATCGGGCTCGCGTCGCCGGCGATGGCTCAAACGGCGTCCAGCACCACGCTCGCCAGGGTGCTCGTGCTCGGCACCGGCGGCACCATCGCAGGCCAGGCCAATGCACGTGCCGGCAATGCTTATGATTCAGGCAAGGTCAGCGCGGCGAACCTGATCGCCGCCATTCCCGGCATCGACAAGCTTGCGCAGATATCGGCCGAGCAGATCTCCTCGATCGGCTCGCAGGACATGAACGACAAGGTATGGTTCGATCTCGTCAAGCGCATCCGCGCGGCCATCGACAACAAGGAGGTCGACGGCGTCGTGATCACGCATGGCACCGACACGATGGAGGAGACCGCATTCTTCCTGCAAAACGTGCTCGACACCGACATGCCGGTCGTGCTGGTCGGTTCGATGCGGCCCTCGACCGCGATCGGCGCCGATGGCCCGGCCAATCTCTACGAGGCGATGCGGGTCGCGGCGGCGCCGGAGTCCCGCGGTCGCGGCGTGCTGGTGGTGCTCAACGACACCATCCATGCGGCGCGCTGGGTACAGAAGACCAATACTACCAGCGTCCAGACGTTCCGCTCGCCGGACGCGGGGCCGGTCGGCTATGTCGACACCGGCTCGCTGCGCTTCCTGCAGCCGGCCATCACGATCAAGACGGCGAAGCTGAAGCTGCCGGATGCGCCGCCACTGCCGCGGGTCGACATCATCTATTCGCACGCCAACATGGACGCCGTTGAAGTCGAGGATGCGGTCAGGCGCGGTGCCAAGGGCATCGTGCTGGCCGGTGTCGGCGACGGCAATTCATCGAAGGGCGCGATCGATGCGCTTGCCGTCGCAGCAAAGCAGGGTGTCCTGGTGGTGCGCTCGACCCGTGTTGGATCCGGCTATGTCAACCGCAACGTCGAAGTCGAGGACGACACGCTCGGCTTCGCGGTCTCGCTCGATCTCAATCCACAGAAGGCACGCGTGCTGCTGCAGCTCCTGATCGCCAACGGCGTCACCGACCCCAAGGCGGTGCAACAAGCGTTCGCGCGCTAGACGGCAAGTCTGACGAGCCGACCGCGGGTCCTGCTTGCGATCGCGTTGCAGAAGATGCCGGTAAAGCGGGACACCAGCATTGAATGCCTCGCGCCGCTGACGTAGAGCAGGACACCTGCTTCCTCCCAAGGCGTGCGATCCAAATGCCCCTGTGGACCTGCGAACAATGCGGCGCGCAATTTCCTGAAGCCGCCGCGCCGCCACCATCCTGCCCGATCTGCGAGGACGAGCGGCAATATGTGAACTGGAAGGGGCAGGCGTGGTTGACGCGCAAGGAACTCGCGCGGCGGCATCGGCTGGTCTGGCGCGACGATCTCGGTCTCGTCGGGTTGGCGCTCGAGCCGTCATTCGCGATCGGGCAGCGTGCGCTGCTGGTGCCCGACCGCGGCGGTTGCGTGATGTGGGACTGCGTGCCGTTGGCCACCGAGGAGGCGATCGCGCATGTCAAATCACTCGGCGGGCTGACGGCGATCGCGATCTCGCATCCGCATTATTATGGCGCGGTCGCCGACTGGAGCGCGGCGTTCGATGACGCGCCGGTCTATCTGCACGGCGACGATGCGCAATGGGTGACGCGGCCCTATCCGTCGATCGTGCCGTGGCAAGGCGACAGCCATCGCATCTCCGACGACATCCTGCTGCTGCGCGGCGGAGGGCATTTCGCCGGCGCCACCATGCTGCATTGGCGAGAGGGAGCGGACGGGCGCGGTGCGCTGCTGACCGGCGACATCGCGATGGTGGCGATGGATCGCCGCTCGGTCAGTTTCATGTACTCCTATCCGAACTACATCCCGCTCAATGCCACGGCGGTCCGCGGCGTCGCGCGGGCGGTCGCGCCGCTGGCCTTCGACCGCATCTACGGCGCCTGGTGGGGCAAGAACATCGCCACCCGCGCCAAGGCGGCATTCGACCGTTCGGTGGAGCGCTATATCGCGGCAATCTCGGGCTGACGGTTCCTTCCGAGCGTCTTGCCACAGGGCGTGGTCGCGCTATATCAGGGCTTTCCCGCCACTGACGGATTGTCCGAGTTTCCGCATGACCACCACTGCTGCCGCCGAATCCCAGCCGTTCCAGGCCGAGGTTGCCGAATTGCTGCACCTGATGGTGCATTCGGTCTATTCCGAGACCGACATCTTCCTGCGCGAATTGATCTCCAACGCGTCAGATGCCTGCGACAAGCTGCGCTATGAGGCGATCGCCAATCCTGGCCTGATCGGCGACGGTGCGCCGCCGGAGATCAGGATCGTGCCGAACAAGGCGGCCAATACGCTTGCCGTGGTTGATACCGGCATCGGCATGGAGCGGGCGGAGCTGATCGACAATCTCGGCACCATCGCGCGCTCCGGCACCAAGTCGTTCCTGTCGAAGCTGACCGAGGCCAAGGACGGCGCCAATCTGATCGGCCAGTTCGGC
>CALRXG020000329.1:0-8302 GCA_943372075.1 Bordetella parapertussis
GTATAGCCCGAGGTGAACAGCACCCGCACCGAAGGCAGCTTTGCGATCACGGCATCGGCGACCTGCCGGCCGTTCATGCCGCCGGACATGATCACGTCGGTGAACAGCACGTCGCAGACGAAGCCGTTGTCGACCGCGGCCAATGCTTCCGGCCCGTTGGCCGTGACCATGGTGCGGTAGCCGAGCTGCTCGAGCTGAGCGCTGACGTAATTGCGGACCAGTGGATCGTCCTCGACAACCAGGATGGATTCATCGCCGCCGCGCGCATCGACCGGAGGCGGCGGCTCGACGTCGATGATGTCGCCGCTGCTGCGTGGCAGATAGAGCTTGATCGACGTGCCGTGGCCCTCTTCGGAATAGATCTTGAGGTGCCCGTCGGATTGCTTGATGAAGCCGTAGACCATGCTCAGCCCGAGGCCGGTCCCCTTGCCGGTGTCCTTGGTGGTGAAGAACGGTTCGAACACCTTGTCGCGGATCCGCTCCGGGATTCCGCCGCCGGTGTCGCTGACCGCGACCATCACATATTCGCCCGCGCGCACGTCGGGGTTGGCGGCGGCATAGACCTCGTCGAGGATGACGTTGCTGGTCTCCAGCATCAGCTTGCCGCCATCGGGCATGGCATCGCGGGCATTGACGGCGAGATTGAGCAGAGCGGTCGCCATATGGTTGGGATCGATGAAGGCCGGCCAGGCATCTGGCTCGAGCGCGGTGTCGATCTCGATCTGCTCGCCGAGCGAGGGGCGCAGCAGCCTGGCTGTGTCCTGCACCAGCGTGTTGAGATTGGCTTCCCGCGGCTGCAACGGCTGCTGCCGCGAGAACGCCAGCAAGTGCTTGGTCACTTCGGCGCCGCGGAACGCTGCATCGCTGATCATCTTGGTCACCGATGACAGCGCGGCATCGTGTTCGACGGCCTCGGCCAGGATGTCGATCAGGCCGGTGATGACGGTCAGGATGTTGTTGAAGTCATGCGCGATGCCGCCGGTGAGGTGGCCGACGGCCTCCATCTTCTGCACCTGGCGCAGCTTCTGCTCGGTTTCGAGCTGTTCGCGGGCCTCTTCGACCTCGCGCGCGCGCATGAAGATTTCCGCTTCCATCTGCTCGGTGCGCTCGCGCAGCCGGTCGGCCAGCTTGTCCTGCTCGGCGCCGCGCTGCTTCAGCTGAATGAAGCTGGTGACGTCTTCGACCCGATGGATGATGTAGGTGAACTGCCCGCTCGGTCCGAGCACCGGCGTATTCCGCGGGCTCCAGTAGCGTTCCTCGAAGCCGCCGCCTTCCGACTCCGGCTTGCGGATATCGTATTTCTGCACAGACATGGTGTCGGGGCGGCGGAACTGGACCACACGCTCCAGCGATGCGCGCAGGTTCCGCACGCCGTCGGCGGCCGGATCGTCCGGATTGTCGGGGAACACCTCGAACAGACCGCGTCCAAGGATTGCGGCGCGCTCGGTCTTGGTGGCGCGCAGATAGGCGTCGCTCACGGCCACGATGCGGAAATCAGGCTGGGTCAGCACCAGATAGAGGCCGGGCGCCGCCTCGAATAACGCCTTGAAGTCAGGCATCGGCGGGGACTGTGTCTGCAGTTCATCCTCCCTCGCAGGGATACGGTCCGCCAAGCGACCGTGATCAAGATGTGGCACGCGTTCGGCGGAACTTCAATGCCTAACATACGGCACCGGCTCGATCTTTTCGATCGTGCCGGCATCGCTGCGCTAGCGCGAGTTGGGCAGATAGCGCCAACCTTCCTTGCCGAGGAAGTCCAGCATGGCCTGTGCGGGCGGCAGCAGGATCTTGTCGGTGCGCCTGATCGCGTGCCACTGCCGGACGATCGGCAGGCCCTTGACCTTGAGCACCACCAGCCGGCCGTCCTCCAACTCGTGAAAAACCGTATGCTGGGAGATGAAGGCGATGCCGAGCCCGGCCATGACCGCCTGCTTGATGGTCTCGTTGCTGTCCATCGCCATGCCGAGCTTCGGTTCCAGTCCGACCCGCTCGAAATATTGCTGCATCAGCATCCGCGTGCCTGATCCTTGCTCGCGGGTGATGAAGGTTTCATTGGCGAGCTCCGGTGCGGCGACGTGCCGCCGTCGCGCCAGCCGGTGATCGGGCGCGGCGATGATGAAATGCGGGTGCCGGCCGAGCGGCTTCATCTCGACCTCGACGTCGGCGGGCGGCCGGCCCATGACGGCGATGTCGAGATCGTAGCCGCGCAGCGCGTCGCGGATTTCCTCGCGGTTACCGATCCGCAGCGTCACCTCGATCTTGGGGAAGCGGCGCGAGAACGCCGCGATCGCGAATGGTACGAAGTATTTTGCGGTCGAGACCGCGCCCATCGCCACGCGTCCGCCGCTGCGGCCCGCGATCATGTCGAGCGATTGCTCGCAGTCCTTGAGCGCCGCCTCAATCCGCTCGACCAGCGTCAGCACATGCGCACCCGCATCCGTCACCGCCATGCCGTCGCCGGTGCGCTGGATCAGCGGCAATCCCGCGAGCGCCTGCAGGTTGCGGAGTTGAAGTGTTACCGCCGGCTGCGTCAGGCCGAGGCGGTTGGCCGCCGACGTGATCGAGCCGGCCTCGTGCACCGTGGACAGTGCGCGCAGCTGGCGGATCGTCAGATCGCGCGAGAAGTTGCCGGCCATGCCAAGCTCCATAAGAAATACTTTGCCCGGACCAAAGATAATAAAATTTCCCTAATTAGGCAATTCGCGCGTTGATACGGCGAAAGGCGACTCCATGAGGTCGCCGCTCGAAGCCTCGGGACAGAGGGCGCGATCATAGGGAGAGGCCGGTGGAGAGTAGTCCTGCATTGCATGCCCATCTGGAATGGCCGGCGCAGCATCATCCGCTGCGTGCCGCGACCGTCGCGGTGATCGAAGCACTGGCCGGTGCCGCGATCGAACTCTCGCGCATCATCGCGGCCGGGCCGCTCGCCGGCATCGGCGGCGAGGGCGGCGGCATCAATCCCGACGGCGATCGCCAGACCACCATCGACATCGTGGCCGACCGCCTGATGCGCGATGCGCTACGCGAAGCGCCGGTCGCCGGCGTCCTGTCGGAGGAGATCGAACTGCCGGAAACGCTCGATCCCGACGCACCGCTCTGTGTCGCGATCGATCCGCTCGATGGATCGGCGAATCTCGAGAACAACATCTCGGTCGGTACCATCTTCTCGATCCGGCCGAAGGGCCACGACGTCATCTCGACCTTCTTCGAGCCCGGCACGGCGCAGTGCGCCGCCGGCTGCTTCATCTACGGTCCGCAAACGGTGCTGGTACTGGCGCTCGATCAATGTGTCGATTGCTTCACGCTCGACCCGCGAACCGGCGAGTTCGTCCTGACCGCGCGGAACCTGCGGGTGCCGCAGGGCGCGTCGGAGTTCGCCATCAATGCCTCGAACCGGCGGCACTGGAGCGGCCCGGTGCGCAACTACATCGACGACTGCCTCGCCGGGGTGAACGGCGAGCTCGGGCAGGACTACAACATGCGCTGGATCGGTTCGCTGGTGGCGGAAGCCTACCGCATTCTGATGCGCGGCGGCGTGTTCCTGTATCCGGCGGATGCGCGCAAAGGATACCGCGAGGGCCGGTTGCGCCTGCTGTACGAGGCGCATCCGATCGCGCTGATCATGGAATGGGCCGGCGGCGGCGCATCGAGCGGCCGCTCGCGGATCCTCGAATTGTCGGCACGGACGCCGCATCAGCGCGTGCCGCTCATCATGGGATCGGCGCGCGCCGTGCGCGACGTCGATGCGATCCACCTGACCGTCGAGCCGTTGTTCGAAAGCAGCGATGCCCCGCTGTTCGCGCGGCGCGGCCTGTTCCGCTGAAGGGGGAGCGTATGTCTCGTCGGCATCCCATCATCTCGATCACCGGCTCGTCCGGCGCCGGCACCACCTCGGTGAAGAAGACGTTCGAGAACATCTTCCGCCGCGAGAATGTGGTCGCAGCCTATATCGAGGGCGACGCCTTCCACCGCTACGACCGCGCCGAGATGCGCAGCCTGATGGCGGAGCGGGCCGAACGCGGCAACAAGAACTTCAGCCATTTCAGCCCCGAGACCAATCTGTTCGAGGAGCTGGAGAAGCTGTTCAGCGACTATGCCGAGACCGGCACCGGAACGACGCGGCACTATGTGCACGACGAAGAGGAGGCGCGGCTCTACGGCGCCAAGCCAGGCACCTTCACCGCATGGGAAGCACTGCCGGAGAATTCCGACCTGCTGTTCTATGAAGGCCTGCATGGCGCCGTGGTCACCGACAAGGTGAATGTCGCGCAGCACGCCGACCTCAAGATCGGCGTCGTGCCGGTGATCAACCTGGAATGGATCCAGAAACTGCATCGCGATCGCAGCCACCGCGGCTACTCGACCGAGGCGGTGACCGACACCATCCTGCGCCGCATGCCGGACTACGTGAATTACATCTGCCCGCAATTCACCGAGACCGACATCAACTTCCAGCGCGTGCCGACGGTCGACACCTCGAACCCGTTCATCGCGCGCTGGATCCCGACCCCCGATGAATCGATGGTCGTGATCCGTCTGAAGAACCCGCGCGGCATCGATTTTCCCTATCTGCTCTCGATGATCCCGAACAGCTTCATGTCGCGCGCCAATTCGATCGTGGTTCACGGCGCCAAGCTCGATCTCGCGATGCAGCTGATCCTGACCCCGCTGATCCTGCAATTGATCGAACGAAAGAGGCGAACGATATGACCGCACTTGCGTCCGTTGCCAGCCGCCCCGACATCAGTCACGACGAGATGGCCAACGCCATCCGCTTCCTCGCCATCGATGCGGTGGAGCAGGCCAAGTCAGGCCATCCCGGCATGCCGATGGGCATGGCCGATGTCGCGACCGTGCTGTTCACCGATTTCCTGAAATTCGATCCGGCCGATCCGGCCTGGCCGGACCGCGACCGCTTCGTGCTGTCCGCCGGCCACGGCTCGATGCTGCTCTACGCGCTGCTTTATCTGACGGGCTACGAGAGCATGACGCTCGATCAGCTCAAGGCGTTCCGGCAATGGGGATCGCAAACCCCGGGCCATCCGGAGTATGGCCATACGCCCGGCGTGGAGACCACGACCGGTCCGCTCGGGCAGGGCATCGCGACCGCGGTCGGCATGGCGCTCGCCGAGCGATTGATGAACGCGCGCTTTGGCGACGACCTCGTCGACCATTACACCTATGTGATCGCCGGTGACGGCTGCCTGATGGAAGGCCTCAGCCATGAGGCGGTCTCGCTCGCCGGCCATTTGCGGCTCGACCGCCTGATCGTGCTGTTCGACGACAACCAGATCTCGATCGACGGCGCCACCTCGCTGTCCTGCTCAGACGACCAGGCTGCGCGATTCCGGGCCAGCGGCTGGGACGTCTGCCGCATCGACGGCCACGATCCGCAGGCGATCTCCGCGGCGATCCGGCAGGCGCGGTCGAGCGATCGCCCGTCGCTGATCGGCTGCCGCACCGTGATCGGGTTCGGTGCGCCAAACCGGCAGGGCAGCGAGAAGGTGCATGGCGCGCCGCTCGGTGCGGACGAGGTGGTGAGGACCCGCAGCGCGCTGCATTGGCCGTATGCGGCATTTGAAATCCCCGATGCGGTGCTGGCCGAATGGCGCGAGCTCGGCGGCCGTGGCCGCGATGCGCGGCGCGCCTGGATCGAGCGTTCGCGCAGCGCCTGCAAGGCCGAGCGGTCTCCGTTCCATGATGCGCTGAACCGGAAATTGCCCTGTGCCTATGCCGAGGCGATGACGAAGCTCAT
This sequence comes from Bordetella parapertussis, assembly GCA_943372075.1. Taxonomy (GTDB): domain Bacteria; phylum Pseudomonadota; class Alphaproteobacteria; order Rhizobiales; family Xanthobacteraceae; genus Bradyrhizobium. Next base: position 5,756 of record CALRXG020000329.1, read on the forward strand.
GCAGCGCTTTGTGGCCGAAAGGCCGAAGCTCGCCACCCGGCAGGCTTCGCAGCAGGTCATCGACGTGATCGCGAACGCCGTGCCGAACCTGCTCGGCGGCTCTGCCGACCTCACGCACTCCAACCTGACACTGGCAAAATCGCAGGTTCCGGTGCGGCCGGACGCGCTCGACGGCAGCTACATCCATTACGGCATCCGCGAGCACGGCATGGCAGCGGCGATGAACGGCATCGCGCTGCACGGCGGCTTCATTCCCTATGGTGGCACCTTCCTCAGCTTTGCCGATTACAGCCGGCCGGCGATCCGTCTTGCGGCCTTGATGGGCATCCGGGTCATTCATGTGATGACCCATGACTCGATCGGGCTCGGCGAGGATGGGCCGACGCACCAGCCGGTCGAGCATCTGGCAGCGCTGCGGGCGATCCCCAACCTGCTGGTGTTCCGTCCGGCCGATGCGGTCGAGACCGCGGAAGCCTGGGACTGCGCGCTGAAGGCAGAGACCTCGCCGTCGATCCTTTGCCTGTCGCGGCAGGCGCTGCCGACGGTTCGCGACGGCGGCAGGGACAACCAGGTCGCGCTCGGCGCCTACGTTCTCGTCGAGCCGGCCTTCGGGCGTGACGTCACCCTGATTGCAACGGGTTCGGAGGTGGCGATCGCGCTCGAAGCCGCAAAGCTGCTGGCGGAAGGAGGGGTGCAGGCCGCAGTCGTCTCGGCTCCGTGCTTCGACCTGTTCCGCCAGCAGCCGAGCGACTATCGCGCAGAGGTGCTGGGCAGCGCGCCGCGCGTCGGCGTGGAAGCTGCCGTCGAAGGCGACTGGGCGCGCTGGCTCGGTGACGACGGCGTTTTTGTGGGCATGACCGGCTTCGGCGCCTCGGCGCCGGCCGACGTGCTGTACCGCGAATTCGGCATCACGCCCGCGGCGGTCGCTGCCGCAGCAAAACAGCTCATGCAACGGGCGCATTGAAGGGAGGACGCCACGATGGCGCGGATCACACTGAGGCAATTGCTGGACCACGCCGCCGAACGCGGCTACGGCGTGCCGGCCTTCAACATCAACAACATGGAGCAGGGCCTCGCCATCATGGAGGCGGCGGCGGCCTGCGATGCGCCGGTCATCATCCAGGCTTCGCGCGGCGCGCGGTCCTATGCCAACGACATCATGCTGGCGAAGATGATCGATGCGCTGGAGGAAATGTATCCGCAGATCCCGCTCTGCCTGCATCTCGATCACGGCAACGAAGAGGCGACCTGCGCCACCGCGATCCGCTACGGCTTCACCTCGGTCATGATGGACGGTTCGCTGAAGGCCGACGCCAAGACCGCGGCCGACTACGACTACAATGTCGACATCACCCGCCGGGTCGTCGAGATGGCGCACTGGGTCGGCGCCTCTGTCGAAGGCGAGCTCGGCGTGCTCGGCTCGCTCGAGCATGGCGGCGGCGAGCAGGAGGATGGGCACGGGGTCGAAGGCACGATCAGTCAGGATCAGCTTCTCACCGATCCCGACCAGGCGGTCGACTTCGTCCGCGCCACCAAGGTCGATGCGCTCGCGATCGCGATGGGCACCTCGCATGGCGCCTACAAGTTCACGCGCAAGCCGGACGGCGAGATCCTGGCGATGCGGGTGGTCGAGGAGATCCATACGCGCCTGCCGAACACCCATCTGGTGATGCACGGCTCGTCCTCGGTGCCGCAGCCGCTGCAGGACGTGTTCAATGCGTTCGGCGGCGAGATGCCGCAGACCTGGGGCGTTCCGGTCGAGGAGATCGTCCGCGGCATCAAGCATGGCGTGCGCAAGGTCAATATCGACACCGATTGCCGGCTGGCGATGGCGGCTGCCTTCCGCAAGGTCGCCACACTGTCGAAGAGCGAGTTCGATCCGCGCAAATTCCTCAAGCCCGCGATGGATGCGTTGCGCGAACTCTGCCGCGACCGCTTCGAGCAGTTCGGCACGGCCGGCAATGCCACCAGGATCAAGGTGGTTGCGCTGCCGGAGATGGCCCGGCGCTACCGCGCCGGCGCGCTCGATCCGCAGATTGGAAAGATGACCCAGGCCGCCTGAGCAATTGGCCAGCGAAAGACAGGAGATTGAGATGAACATACAGCAGTCGATCACCGTGCGCGGCAAGGATCGCTACAAGTCCGGCGTGATGGAATACAAGCGGATGGGCTATTGGGAGCCGAATTACGAGCCCAAGGACACCGACGTCATCGCGCTGTTCCGCGTCACGCCGCAGGATGGCGTCGATCCGACCGAAGCCTGCGCCGCCGTGGCGGGCGAATCCTCGACCGCGACCTGGACCGTGGTGTGGACCGACCGGCTGACCGCTGCGGAGAAATACCGCGCAAAATGCTATCGCGTCGATCCGGTGCCGAACTCGCCGGGCAGCTACTTCGCCTATATCGCCTACGACCTCGATCTGTTCGAGCCGGGCTCGATCTCGAACCTGACCGCCTCGATCATCGGCAATGTGTTCGGCTTCAAGCCGCTGAAGGCGCTGAGGTTGGAGGACATGCGGCTGCCGACCGCCTATGTGAAGACCTTCC
>CALRXG020000330.1:0-8266 GCA_943372075.1 Bordetella parapertussis
TTCCGCGACCTCGAATGCGATTTTCGTGCTTCCTTCGAGTTTCGCCAATCGCTTGGTTTCACTCGTTTTTTACGACACCCTCGACCATCAGAAAGAGCTTGCATTTGCCTTCGGAGGGCAACGCTCTATCCAGCTGAGCTACGGGTGCGTGCAGGGGTTCATTTAGCTGATTGGCCCTGCGTCGGCAACGGCCTTGGCGGGCCGGGGCGAGCCTGTAAACTGCCTGCGTTAATATGACAGGCCGACCAAAAAGGCCGTCTTTCGAGGGAGTTTGCCCATGCGTCCGCTGGAGTTTGGCTGGTATCTGCCCACGCATGGCGACACCACGGCCTATGGGCTGATGGAGGCGCAAATCGCCGGCTCGCCGGAACTCTGCGAGCGCGTGGTCGCGGCCGCCGAAGCGGCCGGTTTCGAATACCTGCTGATCCCGGTCGGCTCGGTGTGCTGGGAGGCCTGGATCACTGGCGCCTTCATGGCGGCGCGCTCGGCGCGGATCAAGCCGCTGATCGCGGCGAGGCCCGGCTACATCAACCCGGTGCTGATGGCCAAGATGATCTCGACCTTCGACCAGATGTCGGGCGGGCGGATCTGCATCAACCTGATCGCCGGCCAGAACGAGAGCGAAGTCGAGGCCGAAGGCGTGCGCTACGCCAAGGAGGAGCGCTACGCGCTGATGGAGGAGGAGGTCTCGATCCTGAAGGCGTTGTGGACGACGCGCGGGCCGGTGAATTTCCAGGGCAAGTTTCACACGATCTCCGGCGCCCATATCAGGCCGCGCCCGCTGCAGCAGCCGTTTCCGAAATTCTATCTCGGCGGCGGCTCGCGGCAGGCCTGGGAGGTCTCGGCCAGGCATTCCGACGTCCATCTGTTCTGGGGCGATCTGCCGGAGCGCATCGCGGACAATATCGCCGAGATCAGGCGGATGGCGCGCGAACATGACCGCGAGGATGCGATCGGTTTCGGCATGCGGCTACAGGTGATCTGCCGGGAGAACGAGGCCGATGCCTGGGAGGCCGCCGATCAATTGGTGCGTCACGCCACCGAGCGGCAGAGGCAGGAGATGAAGACGCTCTACGTCAGGTCGGAGGCCAACCAGCGCGTGCAGCAGCTCGCGCGCGACTATGGCGACCTGCTGATGCCACATCTGTGGACCGGGATCACCAAGGTGCGGCCCGGTGCCGGCATCGCGGTAGTCGGCAATCCCGAGCAATGCGCCGCGACCTTGCAGCAGTTCATCGATGCCGGCTGCCACTCGTTCTGCCTGTCCGGCTACCTGCACGATGAGGAGGCCGAGCGGTTCGGCCGCCTGATCCGCCCGATCCTGGCCGCGAACAATCGCGGGCGGCTCGCTGCCTGAGCTGCGGTCCGCCGGTGAGGGTGAACCTTTCCGAGAATTCATGCCTCAAGCGGCGCGCAACGCGCCATGATCAGGGTCGCTCGCATCGCGTCACACGAGATCGGCAGCAACGGAGTTGAACCATGCATTCTCGAGCCTGGCTTGCGGCACTGGCGCTGTTCGTCGTGACGGCCGTTCACGCACCTGTCGTGTCTGCAACGCAGGCGCAGATCGAGCGGGATAAGAAGCCGGTCAAGGCGATCGCGAGCGGGCGGATCGCAGTCGGTAATGCGAGCTTTCCGGTCTACCTCTCGGCCGACTGGTCCAACCCGCTGCCGGACGTCACCCGCGCGGTGCTGGTGCTGCATGGCGTGCTGCGCAATGCCGACGACTATTTCAGCGCGGCGCTGAGCGCGCAGGCCGCGGCCGGCGATGTCGGCAAGAGTGCGCTGATGATCGCGCCGCAGTTCCTGATCGAACCGGATGTCGAGGCGTTCAAGCTGCCGGCGGACACGCTACGCTGGAGTCTCTATGGCTGGCAGGGCGGCGAGCCGGCCCTCGCGCCCAATCCGGCGAGTTCGTTCGAGGCACTCGACGCAATCCTGGCCAAGCTCGCCGACCGCAAGCTGTTTCCCAATTTGAAGCAGGTGGTCGTGTTCGGCCATTCCGGCGGCGGCCAGGTGGTGCAGCGCTATGCGATCGCGGTGAAAGGCGATCAGGTGCTGCTGCGCGAGGGCATCGGCGTGCGCTATGTGGTCGCCAATCCGTCCTCCTATGCGTATTTCAGCAAGGAGCGGCCGGAGCCCGCGATCGCGGCGACATGCGAAGGCTATAACGACTGGAAGTTCGGCATGGACGATCGTCCGCCCTATCTCGCCGCGCCGACGCCGGCCGCACTCGAGCAGGCCTATGTCGGGCGCCGCGTGATCTATCTGCTCGGGACGCTCGACACCAACCCCAACCATCCCGCGCTCGACAAATCCTGCATGGCGGAGGCCGAAGGGCCGTATCGTTACGCGCGCGGTCACGCCTATGTCGCTGCGATGCAGGCCCGCGACCACGGCACGCCGAACCACAGCGTGTGGGACGTGCCCGGCGTCGGCCACGAGGGCGGCAAGATGCTCAACTCGCCCTGCGGCCTGACCGCCGTGTTCGACATTCCCGGCTGCGAAGCTGCGCGCTAGCGCATGATCCGGAAAAGTGCGAAGCGGTTTTCCGATAAGATCATGCGCAAACAAGAAGCCAAAGCGAGATGATGATTCAACCTCATCTCATCTCATCTCGCTTTAGCGCCGTTTCGTCCCGATCGAATCAGGATTTCGCGACCGAGGGCTGCGCCGGCCGATAGGCCGAGGCGTCGGTCGTGAACTCGGCGTGGCCATAGTCTTTCAGGAGGTTCTCGATCCGCCTGACCAGGCGCCGGTCGGCCGCTTCGCGCAGGCCGGGGACGCGAGAGGCCAGCCGGTAGAGCGCAACCCGGCTGAACAGAAAGGCTCCGACCAGCGCCGTCAGAGCGCGGTCCTTCGCCGTGATCGGCACGCCGATCGATGCGGCCCTGGCTCTGTCGCCATTCAGGAAGCTGTTGACGAAGAACAGCTTGGCGAAGCTGCGTTCGAAGGTCTCGAACAGGCGGCTGCGGAGCGACTCGTCCGGCCGCAAGGTCGCGGCCATGGTTGCCCGCACCAGTTCGCCGCAGGTCTTGTCGTCGTAGCCGGCGCGCAGGGTCGCCGAGCGCAGCACCATGAGATCGACGATGCCCTGCGGCGTATCCGAGAGCAGTTCCTCCGGCAGGCCGAGCAGGAAGCAGCGATAGCGCGCCAGCTCGACGCGGGCCCGCTCCTCCGGCGTGAACTGCGTGCGTCCTTCGGACAGCACCTTCTGTGCCAGCAAGAAGATCGGGATCAGTCCCGCGGGCATCTGGTCGACCTGCGGAATCGGGATGCCATAGACCGCGATGTCCCAGTTGTCGGCCCGGCGCATCACGTTGGCGCGCACCATCGAGTGCATCAACCGCACCATCGCGGCCGCCTTGAAGCCCGGGCCGAAACGGCCGAGCGCGCCCGGAAGCACCGACGTGGCGAAGAACGTCGCGGTTTCCTTGACGCGCCGCGCCGACGAGTTGCTCGACAAGGCGTTGGTGATCGCCATCGGCAGCGCCGCGTATTTGTTCATGAAAGTCGCGAGAAACGCGCCGCGGATCAGGAACGGGCTGAGATTGGCGGCTCCATTGCGATCGATCCGCGCGCCTTGCTCGACCAGCTTCATGTCGAGCCAGGTCGGCGTCCGCTCCATGTCGCGGATCAGGGCGACGAGTTCGCGCGGCGCGTCGGCCACCGTCTCGACTCCGGCGTCGCAGGCTTGCACCAGCATGCCGACCAGCCCGCGGAAGCCGTGTTCGCGCATCAGCGCCGCATAGGCGTCGGCCGCCGGATCGCCCATCATGCTGTAGTTGCGGATGAACGCGATGCGGTCGGCATCCGCCAGCAGCGCCGCGCGGGCGGCGGCGAATTTGCCGGGGAGGACGCTGGTGGCGCCGACGTCGCCGGCAAATCGCTCCGGGACGATCGAGAAATCGACCCTGCCGTAGATCTCGGGGATTTTCTCCTTTTGTGCCGCGACCTTGCTGCGCAGCCCATCCAGCGTTTCGGTCTGCATCCGTCCGCCTCCCTCGAATTTGTTGCTTGGTCATAATTTATATCAAGCGATAGCAAATGCAAATAAATAATGTCGTGTGATATGATTTCGCGATGAGCGCGAAAAACAGCCCCCTTCCGCCGCCGACGCGGTCGGCGACCACCGGTTACAAGAAGGGTGACGAAACCCGGATCCGCATCCTCAACGCCGCGCTTGCGGCGTTCGGCAACAGCGGCTTCGCCCGCGCGACGACCCGGCAGATCGCCGAGGAGGCAGGCATCAACCTGCCCGCGCTCACCTATTATTTCGGCAACAAGGAAGGCCTGTATCTCGCCTGCGCGCACGAAATCCTGGCGCGCTATCGCGAGGCCATGGAAGCCGTCAGCGAGACCGCCGCCGCCTCGTTGCAGGCGCCGCCCGATCCAAGCGGCGCCCGCGCGCAGTTGAAGCTGCTGCTCACGGCGCTGGCGCGGTTCCTGCTGACATCGGCGAGCGCCCAGAACAGGCTGTTCGTTCAACGCGAGCTTGCCGATCCCGGCCGGGCGTTCGAGGTTCTCTACGCCGGGCTGTGGCGGCCCGGGATAGAACTCGTCGCCCTGCTGATCATCGCCGCCTCACGCGCGCAATTGACGATCGCGCAAGCGCGTGTCCGCGCCGTGCTGATGATCGCGGGCCTGACCGGCTTTCAGTCCGGTGCGCCGATCATCTCGCGGACGATGGGGCAGGCGGCCTCGCTGACGATGGTGATCGAAGCGCTCGAAGCGCAGGTCGACGCGCTCGCGAACTGAGATGGCGCGTTGCACACACCAGAATGTGTGCGCCGGGCCGGTGGCAGGCGGCATCGGGATCGCCTACGCTCATCGAGCGAAGGGAGCATCACGACCGGCAGCTTGATGGAGGACATCATGAGAGCACGTCTGCTCGCGGTTCTGATGGCGGCTGCATTCCTCGGCTGGAGCCCGGCTAACGCCGCGGAAGGATGCGGCATTGGTTGCCACAGGACCATGTACGGTGCCTGCGTGATCGATGGCTGGGGCAACCCGCGGCTCAGGAACGAATGTCCCGCGACGTCGCGGCCGCGTCCGCGATGTGGCGGCCAAGGGTTCATCTGGCGGCGCGACCTTCAGGCCTGTTCCCAAACCACGAAAGATTGGCTCTAGCGCCCCTTCCGGTCCGCTCTAGCCGTCAGGTGCCCGACGGCCGCTGTCACGCCGGCACGATCACCTTGCCGATCGGCCACAGCGCGATGCCGGCAAGCTTGAGATGCGCCCAAGCGAACGGAATGCCGATGATCGTCACCGCGAGCAGGATCGCCGTGATCACGTGGCCGATCGCGAGCCACCAGCCGGCCAGGATGAACCAGATCAGGTTGCCGATCAGCCCAAGCGGCCCGGTTCCGATATCGGACATGCCTGTGACCTCGTCGCGGCGCACTGCGCGGGAGCCGAACGGCAGCAGGGTGTAAACAGCAATGTTGAAGGCGGCGCGCGCCCAGGGCAGCCCGATGATGGTGATCGCCATGATCACAGCGGCGATCAGCCAGCCAAACGCCATCCACGCGCCACCAATCAGGATCCAGAGGATATTCAGGAGGATAGAGACAGGCTGCATGGCTGAACCCTTCGCGCCGCGTAACACCAGCCTCAATATAGGCTGGCAGCCGGCACTCCGGTAGGGTGCGGCACCGATCGCGCGAGGGCCGCATCGGAACGGGAGAGCGACAATGAGAAAAGCATTTGGGATGAAAAGATTAGGCGTGGCGATTTCGGTGGCGCTGGCACTGTCGGTGCCCGCTGCACGCGGCGAGGACGCCGTGCGCTTCGCGCCGCTCAAGGCCGAGGAGTTGTCGCCGCCACAAAAGGCCTGGGCCGACATGATCAGCGCGCCGCCACGCAACGCCAAATTCACCGCGCCGCCCTACCGCGCCTATATCCGCAATCCCGACCTGGCGCCGAAGCTGTCGAGCTTGTCGGAATATCTGCGCTGGAACACGTCGCTGCCGGCGCGGCTCAGCGAGATGGCGATCCTGATCACGGCGCGCCACTGGACCGCGCAATATGAATGGTCGGCGCATTATCCGCTGGCGATGAAGGGCGGGCTCGATCCGAAGGTCGCGGACGCCATCGCCAAGGGCACGAGGCCCGAGGGCATGAAGGACGACGAGGCCGCGCTCTACGATCTCGGCGTCGCGCTCTATCGCGACCGCAAGGTCAGCGACGCCGTCTACAAGGCAGCGCTGGAGAAGTTCGGCGAGCGCGGCATGATGGATATCATCGGCATCATGGGCTACTACGACCTGGTCTCGATGACGCTGATCACGATGCAGGCGGGCTCCGCCAATGACAGCGTGCCGCCATTGCCTGTGCTGGAGAAGTAGGGCTGCCTTCTCCCTCGGCCCGTTCTTACGGAGAGAGGGGGCGAGGGGCCGCTTCCGCGTATTTGGTGGCATTTGTGTTTGCGGTGGCTCCCGTCTCCCGGAACTCATCTGGCGATGCGTTCCGACCTCTCCCCGCAAGCGGGCGAGGTGAAGCGGGAGTCAGCAGTTCGAACGATTGCGCGATCAGCCCTTCTACCGCCTAAAGCCGCTGGCGCGGGAATAGCTCTGGCGGCCCTCCTGGGCCGGGCGTGCCGACATGCTGGCGCGCGCCTCGCTGGCGACAGGGGTTGCGGGCTTCAGATCCTCGAGGAAGATAGGCTTGGCGAAGTAGTAGCCCTGAGCATAGCGGATCTTGGTCGCCGCCTGCAGGTAGGCGAGTTCCTCGTAGGATTCGATGCCTTCGGCGATCACGGTCATGCCCAGCGCCTCGCTCAGCGATTCGATCGCGCGCAGGATGCCCTGGCTGCGCGGCCGCTTGTGGATGTCGGTGATGAAGGAGCGGTCGATCTTGATCTCGTCGGCGGTGATATCGGCGAGCGCCGACAGCGACGAATAGCCGATGCCGAAATCGTCGATCGAGATGCCCACGCCGATGCTGCGCAGGATCGGCAGGATCTGGTCCTGAAAATGCGACCGGGTCACGAACGCGTCCTCGGTCACCTCGATCATGAAGCGTTTCGGGAAGCCGGTTTCCTCGAGCGCGCGCGCGAACCGGCGCATGAATTCGGCGTTGGAAGCCTGCTTGGCCGCGACATTGATGCTGATGGTCGCTTTAGGACCGAACGTGTCGTTGATCAGGTCGATCGACTTGACGATCTCCGCCAGCACCAGGAACGTCAGGTCGTCGATCAGGCCGAGCTCCACGGCGAGGTTGATGAAGGTGCCGGGCGCCTGGATCACGCCCTCGTCGTCGCGCAGCCGCACCAGCGCCTCGATGCCCTTGACCTCCTGGGTGCGGATATCGACCTTGGCCTGGAATGCGCAGCAGAAGCGCTTTTCCAGGATCGCCAGCCGCAGCGACTGCTCGATCTTCATGCGCGCCAGTGCTTCGCGCTCCATGCTGTTGTCGAAGAATGCGGTCGAGCCCTTGCCGTTGTTCTTGACCCGGTACATCGCGATGTCGGCATTCTGGCGCAGCGCCTCGTAGCTTCTGCCGTGCATCGGGTAGAGGCTGACGCCGATCGAGGTCGAGGCGAAGATCTCGGACTCCTCGATGAAGAACGGCGCCTTCAACCGCTCCTGCATGAGGTGGATGAATTCGGCAACCTCGTCATTGCCGCTGATCGGATTCAGCAGCAGGAGGAATTCGTCACCGGAAATGCGCGACAGCACGTCGGTGTCGCGCAGCGCGTGGCCGAGCCGCTTCGACAGTTCGACCAGCAGCGCGTCGCCGATCGCGTGGCCGTAATAGTCGTTGATGTGCTTGAAATTATCGACATCGAGGAAAGCCAGCGCAAAATGGCCCTGCGAAACGTCGCGGATCAGGCTGTTGACGCGATGCTCGATCACCCGGCGGCTCGGCAGGGCGGTAAGTTCGTCGTAATAGGCGGAGCGGAACAGCTGGTCCTCGAACGCCTTCTGCTCGCTGATGTCGGTCGAGGTCGAGATCAGGAGATTGCGGCCGGCGATCTGGACCGGCCGGTGCGAGGTGAGGAACACGTGCTTCGCCGCGCCGCAGGACAGCACCTCCTCGAGCACCACCGGACGGCCGCTGCGCAGCAGGTCCAGGCTCGCGGCATGGCGATCGTCGGCGGGCGGCGGCTGGCTCGCAGTCGCCGCGAGCTGCAACTGGGTCGCGGCCGCTTCATTCACCAAGATGAACTGGCCTTGTTCGTCCTGCACGGTGACGCCCGCCGGCAGCAGCTGGAGGAGGTCGCGCAGGATGCGCAATTCATTTCCGGAAATGTCATCGTGACTTG
>CALRXG020000331.1:0-8258 GCA_943372075.1 Bordetella parapertussis
GATCCTGCATCGCAATCCCGAACGCTTCGCCCTGCTCTATCGCCTGCTGTGGCGCTTGCGCAGCCATCACGACCTGCTCAATGCCGCCACCGATCCTGACGTCGCCGAGATCAATGCGATGGCGCGCGCGGTGCATCGCGACGAGCACAAGATGCACGCCTTCGTCCGCTTTCGCGAGGTCGGCCGCGAACAGAAGGCGCACTACGTCGCCTGGTTCGAACCGGAGCATCACATCGTCGAACTCGCCGCGCCGTTTTTCGCCAAACGCTTTGCCGACATGCCCTGGTCGATCCTTACGCCGGACCTCTGCGCGCATTGGGATGGCCATGAGATCGCGATCACGCCGGGCGTCGCCAAATCCGAAGCGCCGGGCGAAGACCGGCTTGAGGAAACCTGGCGGAGTTACTACGCGGCGATCTTCAATCCGGCGCGCCTCAAGGTGAAGGCGATGCAGACCGAGATGCCGCAGAAATACTGGAGGAACCTGCCCGAGGCCTCGCTGATTAAGCCCCTGATCGAAAGTGCGGAGCGCGCCACGAGCGCGATGATCGCGAACGCGGCGAGCGATCCGCACAAGCCGCAGAAACGGCAGGATGCGCCGATGGCCCGCAGGCAAATTCACGACACGATCGCCGCCTTGCGCGAAGAGGCCGCCGGCTGCCGCGCCTGCGCGCTGTGGAAGGACGCAACCCAGACCGTGTTCGGCGAAGGCCCGCAGAACGCGGCGCTGATGCTGGTCGGCGAGCAGCCCGGCGACAAGGAAGATCTCGCCGGCCATCCCTTCGTCGGACCAGCCGGGCAGATGCTCGATCGCGCGCTGGAGGAAGCCGGCATCGATCGTGCCAAGGTTTACATCACCAACGCGGTGAAGCATTTCAAATTCGTGCCGCGCGGCAAGATCCGGTTGCACCAGAAGCCGGGCACGGCGGAGATTCGCGCCTGCCGTCCATGGTACGAGCGTGAGCTCGCCGCCATCCGGCCGGAGCTGGTGGTGGCACTCGGCGCCACCGCAGCGCAAAGCGTGCTCGGCAAGATCACGCCGATCAACAAGAACCGCGGCAAGCTGATCGAGCACGACGGGACCAGGGTGCTCGTTACGGTGCACCCATCCTATTTGTTGCGGTTGCCCGATGAGGAAGCCAAGGCGCTGGAATATCAGCGCTTTATCGACGACCTGAAGATCGCGGCCGGCCAGCTGCGCGACGCCGTCGACGCGGCTTGAGTTCCGCAAGACCAGCGGAACCGGACAACACACAGCTCAGTGAGAAATTGCTCTGAAATACCTACAACCTTTAATTGATCCGTGATACGGTAGCACATTCAGACGGTATCGGGCGTCATGTTCACGCCATGACGTACCCTGAGGCAGGCGCGCTGCGCGGTTCGACTAGCCCCAATCGTGCGGCGCGCCACCTCATCTCACCACCTCGCTCCCGCGCTACCTCATCCAGCCAGCCGACCCATCTCCTTGCCGCGCTCGTCGGATACTTCGTCGCGAGCTCTCGTCGGCCAGACTGACGGTCCTGTGTGATCTCGTCCTCACACTGTCTTGCGCTGTGCACGCTGGCAGCAGGTTTGTGTCGCGATCGAACCGCTTCTGTTGCCGAACATTGCCATGAGGTCGAAACAGTGCGTGCGCCTTCAACGCGTTGCACAAAAATTCGGGCCCGCTGTCCACCGCCAAGTAACGCCGGCTCATTTCACGGGCCGGATTTCAATTGCTTGTCATATGCATCGATCAAAATCGGAGGCATTGGGACAGGAGTTTAACATGAGCGATATGGCGTTACCCGGCTCGATCGAACCAGCCTTGAAGAAGGGGCCGGATCTCGACAAGGGCTTCCACCCGATGACGGGTGTCATTTACATGGGCGTGGTTGCGGCCGCCCTGCTGTTTGTCGGTTACAGCATTTATGCTGATGTCGACGCCACTGGCGCGCGCGTCACCTCCTTCCTGCCGTACATCCTGCTGTTCGTCGCGCTGCTGATCGCGCTCGGCTTCGAATTCGTCAACGGCTTCCATGACACCGCCAACGCGGTCGCCACCGTGATCTACACCCGCTCGCTGCCGGCGCATGTCGCCGTGGTCTGGTCGGGCATGTTCAACCTGTTCGGCGTGCTGCTCTCCAGCGGCGCGGTCGCGTTCGGCATCGTGTCGCTGCTGCCGGTGGAGTTGATCCTCCAGGTCGGCTCCAGCGCCGGCTTCGCGATGGTGTTCGCGCTCCTGATCGCCGCTATCCTCTGGAATCTCGGCACCTGGTGGCTCGGCCTGCCGGCGTCGAGTTCGCACACCCTGATCGGATCGATCATGGGCGTCGGCATCACCAACGCGCTGCTGCGCGGCCGCGACGGCACCTCCGGCGTGGACTGGTCGCAGGCCGCCGGCATTGCCAAGGCGCTGCTGCTGTCGCCGCTGTTCGGCTTCGTGCTGGCGGCCGGCCTGCTCTTCATCCTGAAGACCGTGCTGGCGCGCGCAACGCCCGCGCTGTTCGGCGAGCCGGTGGGTAACCAGCCGCCGCCATGGTGGATCCGCGGCATCCTGATCCTGACCTGCACCCTGGTCAGCTTCTTCCACGGCTCCAACGACGGCCAGAAGGGCATGGGCCTGATCATGCTGATCCTGATCGGCACGGTACCAACAGCCTATGCGCTGAACCGCGCGCTGCCGACGAGCCAGATCGAGCAGTTCGCCGCGCATTCGACCGCGGCCAGCAAGGTCATCGAGGGCAAGGCCGCCGGCTACAACGTGATCGGCAATCCACGCCCGGCCGTGACCAACTATGTCGCGCAGCACCAGATCAACGAAGGCACCTATCCTTCGCTCGCGGTGCTGGTGCGCGACATAGGCCAGCAGGTTGCCCAGTATGGATCGCTGGCCAAGTTCCCGGCTGACGCGGTCGGCAACACCCGTAACGACATGTACCTGGCATCCGAGGCGATCCGCTTCCTGATGAAAGACAAGGAAGCGGAGCTGACCACGGCCGACGTCACCACCCTGAACGAGTACAAGGGCTCGCTCGATGCCGCGACCAAGTTCATCCCGAGCTGGGTGAAGTTCGCCGTCGCCATCGCGCTCGGCCTCGGCACCATGGTCGGCTGGAAGCGCATCGTGGTCACCGTCGGCGAGAAGATCGGCAAGACTCATCTGACCTACGCGCAGGGCGCCTGCGCCGAAATCACGGCGGCTGCGACGATCGCGGCGGCCGATGGTTACGGCCTGCCGGTGTCGACCACCCACGTGCTGTCGTCAGGCATCGCCGGCACGATGGCAGCCAACGGGTCCGGCCTGCAATGGTCGACGATCCGCAACATCGCGATGGCCTGGGTGCTGACCCTGCCGGCCGCGATGATCCTCTCGGGCGCGCTCTACTACGTGTTCTACCACGTGTTCTGATGCCCCCTGCCTTCGGCGCGGCAACGCGCCGGACGGAAGGCCCGCACCTCAGGTGCGGGCCTTTTGCTTTTCGGCCCATTGCCACGCGCTCAGATCACAGGTCGATGCTGCGTCTCGCCGATGGCAGAGATCGACGACATTGAACGTCTGGAAACTCGTCTCCGAATTCGATCCCTGCGGGGCAAGAACCGGTCGTTCTATTGCGCCGCCGGACAAGTGGGGCCGGTCCTAGGAGCAATATTGGTAGCGCCATCCTTCTCCGCAGCACAGCGCGTGGGGTACTCTTTGACTACGCCACCCTTTGTTCCGCAGTGTATGATCTGCGGACAGTCACGCTCGCTCTGAGCAACTCTGACGCGCGGCGACTTGTCGACGTTCCGATCAGCAGAAACGGCACCTGTTGTAAGCAGACCCATGGCGAGGACAAACGCCATCATCGGACGAATGAACATAGTCCATCTCCATCATGAGGAACACGGGAAACACGCTACCACGGGAACGGCCACGGCACGGGCCAACCTGCAGAGCGCTCGCCTTGTACAGCAAGCGGCCTTTTCTTGGACTGCGTTTCGCCCGCAATTGATGCCGCCGTTTCAGGCGTTATCAAATAGGAGAAGCCGAGATCCAGCGCTTTTTGCAAATCGGAAGGTACAATCTCGTAGGCGTTTACGCTGCCGGTGATCGAACCGCACAGCTGAAAATGCATTAACCCGTCAGTTGTCTTCCTTTGACTGATGATCGAGATTCCTCGCTGCATGAGCTCCGTGGCCATCACGTCAAGCTTAATCTCCTTACCCTGGCCACACATCAGCGTTCCGTCATACTTGTAGACAACCACTGTCTTTGAATCGAATATCCATAATCCGAACTTCGCAGGACCAACGAAACTGCGTCTGATCTTTTCCCAGTCAGCTTCACTTATCATGTAGGTGTTGACCTGCCCCGTTGGCGCTCCGCACACCTGGCTGATCTTAAATGGGAGCTGCCTCTTTTCTTGGCTGACAACGCGGGCGCCGAGAGCTTCCAGCGCGGCCTTGTCTTGCTCAAGGGTGCGGGCCTCGCCCTCGTTGCATTGCAGACTGCCATCCGGTCGATAGACGCGAAGATCGGCGGCAACGGCAGAACTTGCAGCTGCAAGCACCAAGAGTGCAACACCCGCACCTATTGGCTTCGATGAAATCATATTACACTCCTGTGGCTGAAAACCACAAAGCAGGACCGAGACTTCTCCGGTCAAGAACTGGAGGAACCGTGACCTCATACCCCCGCATGCTCCGCGGGAGTCACTTGAACACCACCAAGTCCCGGTAATGCAGCGACTGCCAGCTATTGACAGCGTCCGTCGCTCCTTTTGCCAACGTGCTTCTTTTGCCGCTCGCAATCGTTATTGTAAGTGTTGCCGTCACAACCGCACACCGGGATGATGGATTTGGCCTGCGAACGCGGGCACAATCTCGGTGTCGTGACGCACACGCCAGATCCGTCCGCCCAACCGCACTGCCCTGGCAAGGGATCGCACCAAAGTCCTCGGTCACATTTGATCCCGCCAAACCCACCGCACATTTCACCTACCTTCGCAGCCCGTGACGGCGTTGCGAGACTGACGGTCGCAGCCAGCAGAATCGAGAAAGCAAGTATGCTTTTAAGGGACATCTCTCAGCTCCAATGAATAGAGGACACCTCACCCACGTCTTAGGTGGGAGCATTCAACGATTCACCAGTCAGGCACGAGAAGACGGCGAACAATCTTCGCCAAAGAGCACTATCGATGATCCAAAATAAGAAAAGTAGCATCATTATATGACAACTACCTAGAGTTTGTCATGGTCTTTTTGATCTCCTCATCGAATATTTCCTGATTGCCACGCCACGCGCTGCGCGCTCAGGCTGCGTAAGCCTTCGCCTCCTCGGCGAGCAGCCCGCGCGCCCATTTGTGCAGGCCCGACCTGGCCGTCCGGGCGCTCCAGTACATGTCGATCGAGATCGGCACGCGGAACGGCAATGCCGCGACATGCAGACCGCCGCGCATCGCCCGCGCCAGGTGATGCGGAATGGTCGCGACGAGCCTGGTGCCGGCGATGATGCGCTCCAGACTGTCGTGGTTCGGCAGGCTGACCACCGGCTCGATCTCGATCTTCCTCGCTTTCAACGCCTCGAGATAAAGCGGCTGCCACTCGCCGCTATGGGTGATGAAGACGTGCGCGGCCCTTGCGTAAGCCGAGAGTGCGATCCGGCCGCGCGCCAGCGGATTTGCCGGATCCATCACGCAGACATAGTAATCGGTGAGGACATGGCGCCTGAAGAAGCTTTCGCCGACGATCCCGACCGGACCCAGCACGATGTCGCACTGGTTCTGCTTGAGGTGGATATCGCCATGGCCGGCGGCATCGAGCAGGAGGAGACGGAACTTTGGCGCGCCGGCGCGCAGCCGCACGCTGAACTGCGGGATCAGGGTCTGGCGTTCGTGATAGTTGCAGGAGATCGTGACGCTGCCCTGCGCCGTCGCCGGATCGAATTCCGTCGGTGCCGCCAGCCCGTCGATCTCGGCGATCATGTCGCGTGCCCAGGCTACCAGCGCCGTGCAGCGCTCGGTGGCCGTCACACCATTGCCGTTGCGGACGAACAGCGGGTCATGCATCGCGCCGCGCAGCCGCTCGATCGCGTAGCTGATAGTGGATTGGTTGACGTCGAGCCGCTTCGCGGCCGCGGAGAACGACTGCAAATCGTACACCAGAACCAGCGTGCGCAAGCTCCCAATGTCGATCGGATCGATCGATGAACTGACCGCCACGCTTCACCTCCCGCATTGCCGGCGGCCCAGACTATCACAAGGTCATGCAAGACTTCGATGGCCTGTATCGAGACCATCGAATTGAACGATCACGGCTCGGGCGCTAGCCTTGGCAAAAAAGCGCTCCCGGGAGGATCCATGACCAGCGCCGTGCCAATCGTTACCGACATCGCGTATCAGGACCTGCTCGACGACCCCTATCCGATCTTCCGCCGCCTGCGCGCGCTGGCACCGGCGGTCTTTGTCGAACCCGCCGGGCTGACGCTGGTGACCCGCTTCGACGACATCATGCGGATCGAGCGCGAGCCCGCGACCTATTCGGCCGACAATCCCGGCTCGCTGGTCAACAGGGTGATGGGGCCGACCTTCATGCGCAAGGACGGCGCCGAGCATGCGATCGGCCGCAAGGCGATCGAGCCCTCGTTCCGCCCCGCCACGATCAAAGAGCATTGGGCGCCGATCTTCACCGCGATCGCGGAACGATTGATCGCAGATCTATCGATTGCCGATGAGGCCGATCTGTTCTCCACGCTCGCCGCACCGATGGCCTCGCTCAGCCTGATGGCCATGATCGGCTTCCGCGACGTGCCGTGGCAGACCCTGGCCGAGTGGTCGCAGGCCTTGATCGACGGCGCCGGCAATTACGCCGCCGATGCCGAGGTCGAGCGCAAGGCGATGCAGGCCAGCGCGGATGTCGACGCCGCGATCGACGCGGTGCTCGATGAGCATCGCAGCCATCCCAACCCTTCGATCCTGTCCTCGATGATCAATGCCGATCCACCGATGCCGCTCGACGGCATCCGCGCCAACATCAAGGTGATCATCGGCGGCGGGCTGAACGAGCCGCGCGACGCGATCCTGACGCTCGTACTCGGCCTGCTGGAAAACCCTGCGCAGAAGGCCAACGTGCTGGCGCGGCCAGAGCTATGGCCGACTGCGCTGGAGGAAGCGGTGCGCTGGATCTCGCCGATCGGCATGTATCCGCGCCGCGTCACCCGCGATGTCGAGCTCTCCGGCACCACGCTGCCCGAGGACCTTCAGATCGGGCTCTGCGTCGGCGCCGCCAACCGCGACGGCAACCGCTTCGCCGAGCCCGATCGCTTCGACGTAACCCGGCCGAAGCAATCGCACCTGGCATTCGGGGCCGGACCGCATTTCTGCGCCGGCACCTGGGTGTCGCGGCTGACCGTCGGCAAGATCGTGGCGCCGATGCTGTTCGAACGCCTGCGTAATCTCCGCTTGCGCGAAGACGCTCCGCCCGTCGTCCGCGGCTGGGTGTTCCGCGGCCCGGTGTCGCTGCCGGTACGATGGGATGCGTGAGGGACGCACCTCCCAACCGAGAGAAAACCCGTCATTGCGAGGCAAGCAAAGCAATCCATCGCGCTGCAAGCGGAGATATGGATTGCCTCGTCGCTTCGCTCCTCGCAATGACGGCCGAAAGCGCGACGGCTCTGTGCCTCACGCCGCCAGCGCGTTCTCCACGATCTTCACGAAATACGAGGTGCCGAACACGATCGCCTCGTCGTTGAAGTTGTAGGCGGGGTGATGCAGGCCCGCGCTGTCGCCATTGCCGCAGAAGATGAAGGCGCCGGGCCGCGACTCCAGCATATAGGAGAAATCTTCGGCGCCCATCAGCGGCGGCATTTCGTGCACGTTGGACGCGCCCGCGACGTCGCGCGCGATCCGGCTCGCGAACTCGGTCTGCGCCTCATGGTTGACGGTGACCGGATAGCCGCGCTCATAGGCCAGCTCGATCTTGGCGCCGGTCATCTTCGCAACACCATCCACCACCTCGCGCACGCGCTTCTCGATCAGATCGCGCACCTCCTTGGTCAGCGTGCGCACGGTACCGCGAAGCTCGGCGGTCTGCGGGATCACGTTGCGGGCATTGCCGGCGTGGAATTCGCACATCGAAATCACGGCGGAGTCGAGCGGGTCGACGGCGCGCGCGACGATCTGTTGCAGCGCCGTGACGATCTGCGCGCCGACCAGCACGGAATCGATGCATTTGTGCGGCCGCGCGGCATGGCCGCCGAGCCCCTCGATCTTGATGTCGATCGCGTCGGTCGCGGC
>CALRXG020000332.1:0-8225 GCA_943372075.1 Bordetella parapertussis
CGCGCCTGCTGGTCGCCGCCGCCACCCGACGATGCGCGAGAGGGCATGCAGATGTCGGTGCGTTTCAGCTTCAAGCGGTCGGGCGAGATGATCGGCGCGCCGCGGCTGACATTTTCAACGCGAGGCATCCCGGCCGATACCCGAACGACCTACCTCAACGCCATCAATGCCTCGCTTGACGCCTGCCTGCCGCTCAAATTCACCGGCGGGCTCGGCGGCGCGCTGGCCGGCCGCCCGATCATGATCCGCTATGTCGACAATCGCGAGCTCGCCAAGCCGGCCGACGATCCGTCCAAGCCTGCCGGCAATCCGTGATCCGCCACCCGGCGTGACGCATTGCGTACCGACCGGCGAAGATGTTACGCGAGGATATCAATCTATCAGGGAGGAACATCGTGGGACTGCTCGTCATGATCCTGGGTCTCGTGCTGTTCCTCGGCGTCCATGTGCTGACCAGCCTGCGCGACCTGCGCGGAAGCATCGTCAATGCGATGGGCGAGGGGGCCTACAAGGTTGTCTATTCGCTGGTGTCGTTCGCCGGGCTCTGGTTGATCATCTGGGGTTTCGGCCACTACCGCGCGACCGGCTGGATCGACGTCTGGACGCCGCCGACCGCCTTCAAGCACATCACGGTGGCGCTGATGCTGCCCGCCACGATCCTCATCGTCGCCGCCTATATCCGAGGCCGCATCTACTCCATGGTGAAACACCCGATGCTGGCGAGCGTGAAGCTGTGGGCGTTTGCGCATCTGCTCGCCAATGGCGACCTCGGCTCGATCATCCTGTTCGGCTCGTTCCTGGCCTGGGCGGTCTATGACCGTATCTCGCTGAAGCGCCGCACGGATGCCGGCGGTCCGCCGATTCCGGTGGGCGGCCCGACCAACGACCTGATCGCGGTCGCGGTCGGGATCATCGCTTATCTGGCGCTGGCGTTTGCGTTCCACCCGGTCGTGATCGGCGTGCCTGTCATGGGAGCCTGACTATGTCTGTTCAATCCGCCATCAAGCGCAAGACCGCGCCCGATCTTCGCGCCCGCAAGAACGGCGATCCGATCGTGATGCTGACGTCGTATCACGCGCACACCGCGGCGCTGCTCGACAAGCATTGCGACGCCATCCTGGTCGGCGACTCCCTCGGCAACGTCATGCATGGTTTCGAGACCACGGTGCCGGTCACGCTCGACATGATGATCCTGCAGGGCCGCGCGGTGATGCGCGGTTCGCAGCAGGCGCTGGTCGTGGTCGACATGCCGTTCGGCTCCTATGAGGGCTCGAAGGAGCAGGCGTTCCAGTCCGCGGTGCGGATCATGAAGGAAACGCTGTGCGGCGCGGTCAAGCTCGAGGGCGGCGTGCGGATGGCGGAGACGGTGGCATTCCTGTCCGAGCGCGGCATTCCCGTGATGGGGCATATCGGATTGACGCCGCAGTCGATCAACACGCTCGGTTCGTTCCGCGCACAGGGACGCGAGGAGGCCGACTGGGCGCCGATCGAGAACGACGCCAAGGCGATCGCTGAGGCGGGTGCCTTCTCGATCGTGGTCGAGGCGATCGCCGAGCCGCTGGCGCGCAAGATCACGCAGGCGATCGCGGTGCCGACCATCGGCATCGGCGCCAGCGTCGCCTGCGATGGCCAGGTGCTGGTGCTGGAGGACATGCTCGGCCTGTCGGCGCGCGCGCCGAAATTCGTCCGCCGCTACGGCAATCTCGGTCCCGCGATCGAGGAGGCGGTGTCGGGCTATGCGCGCGACGTGAAGAGCCGCGCCTTTCCGGGGGCGGAGCACGTCTACGGGATGAAGAAGAGCTGAACGAGGCGCGCATGGACTGGTCGCAACACGCACTTCCGCCGATGCGGCTCGAGCCGCGCTTCGATGACCGGGTCGTGCCGGCGTTCGTGGAGCGGCCGGCCAGCCTGTGGGCGATGATCGCCGATGCGGCTGTGCGGAATGGCGACGGCGAGGCGCTGGTCTGCGGCGGGACTCGCCTGACCTGGCGCGAAGTCGTCGAGACCTCGGCGAGGGTCGCGGCGGGCTTTGCGAAGCTCGGCCTTTCGCCGGGCGATCGCGTTGCGATCCTGCTCGGCAACCGCATCGAGTTCGTGCTGACGATGTTCGCGGCCGCGCATGCCGGGCTGGTGACGGTGCTGCTGTCGACGCGGCAGCAGAAGCCCGAGATCGCCTTTGTACTGAACGATTGCGGCGCGAGGTGTCTGGTCCACGAGGCTGCGCTGGCCGATCGTATCCCCGACGCCGCAGACATTCCCGGCCTCGCGCATCGTCTTGCTGTGAGCGACGACAGCGCGTCGCAATTCGCCGTGCTGCGCGACAATGCTGCGGCCGGGACGCCGGCGGAGGTGGGGGAGGAGGACACCGCGATGATCCTCTACACCTCCGGCACCACGGGCCGGCCGAAGGGGGCGATGCTCGCCCATTGCAACATCATCCACTCCTCCGACGTGTTCGTGTCGTGCCTGAAGCTGACCAGCGCCGATCGCTCGATCGCCGCGGTGCCGCTCGCGCATGTCACCGGCGCGGTCGCCAATGTCACGACCATGGCGCGCTGCGCCGGCGCGTTGATCATCATGCCGGAGTTCAAGGCGGCGGAGTATCTGAAGGTCGCGGCGCGCGAGCGCGTTAGCTACACGGTGATGGTGCCGGCGATGTACAATCTCTGCCTGATGCAGCCCGATTTCGACAGCTACGATCTGTCGAGCTGGCGGATCGGCGGCTTCGGCGGCGCGCCGATGCCGGTCGCGACCATCGAAAAGCTCGACGCCAAGATTCCCGGGCTGAAGCTCGCCAATTGCTATGGTGCGACCGAAACCACATCGCCCTCGACCCTGATGCCGGGCGAGCTCACTGCGGCCCATATCGACAGCGTCGGGCTGCCGTGTCCCGGTGCCGAGATCGTCGTGATGGGGACTGACGGCCGTGAGGTGCCGCGTGGCGAGATCGGCGAGCTCTGGATCCGCAGCGCTTCCGTCATCAAAGGCTACTGGAACAACCCGAAAGCGACCGCGGAGAGCTTCACCGCCGGGTTCTGGCACTCCGGCGATCTCGGCTCGGTCGATGCCGCCAATTTCGTCCGCGTGTTCGATCGCCAGAAGGACATGATCAACCGCGGCGGCCTCAAGATCTATTCCGCCGAGGTCGAATCCGTGCTGGCGGGCCATCCCGCCGTGGTCGAGAGCGCGATCATCGCAAAGCCATGCCCGGTGCTCGGCGAGCGCGTGCACGCGGTGATCGTGACCCGCACCGAGGTCGATGTGGACAGACTGCGCGCGTGGTGCGCCGAGCGCCTCTCGGACTACAAGGTGCCGGAGACCATGGCGCTCACGGCGCAGCCGTTGCCGCGCAACGCCAATGGCAAGGTGATCAAGCGCCAGCTCAGGGAAAGCCTGACCGCGGCCAAGGCGTGAGGCGGGCAGGCAAACTCCCACCGTTAACGCTTTGATCCGCCTCGCTTTGCCTTGCCTCCGCCACACCGTTAGGGTAACGCCGCCGCGATGTGGGGATCGGGTGCGGGCAGGGCTCCACCGAGATTCGCGGTCCCGAGGGGATGGGATAGCCTTAAGTGTCTGAATTATTTGACGAAGTCGACGAGGAAGTCCGTCGCGATCAGCTCAAGAAGCTGTGGGACAAGTACTCGATCTTGATCATTGCGGTGGCGATCCTGGTGGTTGCCGGCGTCGGCGGCTGGCGCGGCTATCAGTATCTCGAGGCCAAGAAGGCAGCCGAGGCAGGTGCGGCGTTCGACCGCGCCGTCGAACTGTCGGACCAGAACAAGCACGCCGAGGCCGAGGCGGCCTTTGCCGATCTGATCACCAAGGCGCCGTCCGGTTACCGTACCCTGGCGCGGCTGCGCATGGCCGCCGAGGTCGCGACCCGTGATCAGCCCGCAGCCGCGAAGCTCTACGACGAGATCGCGGCCGACCGCAGCGTCGGCGCTCCCGAACAGGATCTGGCGCGCATTCGTGCCGCGCAGATCCTGATGGAGACCACCACCTATCCGAACATGCTGCAGCGGCTCGAGGCGACGGCGACATCGAAGGATTCGACGTTCCGCCACTCGGCGCGCGAGTTGCTGGCGTTGTCGGCCTGGCACGCCAACGATGCCGCCGCCGCGCGGCAGTGGCTCGACCAGATTGCCAATGACGGGGAAACGCCGCCGAGCCTGCGTTCGCGCGCCGAGGCGCTGCAGGCCCTGTTGCCGCCGGTCGCCAAGAGCTGACTAAGAGCTGATCCTGCGTAACTCGAGTTCAAGTGAGAGATCGACCATGCGCCGCTCGCAACGCCTGATCGCAGCCGCAGTCCTGACCGCGCTTTGCAGCGTGCTGGCCGGCTGCGGCAGCGGTGGCATGGCCAATTTCGATCCGAGCGACATGCTCGATTTCCTCGACACCAAGAAGAAGCTGGCAGGCGACCGCAAGCCGGTGTTCCCCGAAGGCGTGCCCGGCCTCGAGCAGGGCGTGCCGAAGGAATTGTACAAGGGCTCGCAGCAGGAGCAGCTCGACCAGCAGAACGCCGCGGCCGCCGCTGCGGCCCAGCCCGCTCCGCCCCCCGAGCCGCCGAAGGCGGCCAGGAAGCACGGCAAGCGGGCCGCGCCGGCCGCCGATCAGGCGGCTGCGCCCGATGCGGCAACCGAGGAGGGCGCGCCCGCTGCGCTGCCGCCGGAGCCGAAGCCGAAGAAGATCGTGCGCCGCCGCACCACCGCGCCGCCGCCCGACGACCAGCAGGCGCAGCCTGCGGCGCCGGCCCAGCAGACCCAGACCACGCAACAATCCGGCGGCGCGTTCCCCGCGCCGCTACCGAGCGGCACGTTTAGCCGCTAAAGCTGGACTGCGAGGGCCGGCTGCACGTCCCGCCGCCTCATGGTTCGAGACACGTGGCGCTGCCGCGCTCCTCGCCTCGTCCTGAAGAGGCGCGAAGCGCCGTCTCGAAGGATGCGGCCACCGAACGAGAAGGGGCACGAGCTACCCGAAGCTCATTGACTCCGGCTTCATAAATTGCGCTTGGATAGTTCATGTCTTTCACGATTGCCATTATCGGCCGGCCCAATGTCGGAAAGTCGACGCTGTTCAATCGGCTGGTCGGCCAGAAGCTCGCGCTGGTCGACGACGAGCCCGGCGTGACGCGGGACCGCCGCGAAGGCCAGGCCAAGCTCTACGATCTCGACTTCACCATCATCGACACTGCGGGGCTCGACGAGGGCGCCAAGGGCTCGCTGACGGCACGGATGCAGGAGCAGACCGAGACCGCGATTGAACTCGCCGACGCCCTGATGTTCGTGATCGACGCCCGCGTCGGCCTGACGCCGACCGATCGCGCCTTTGCCGACTTCGCCCGCAAGGCCAACAAGCCGGTGGTGCTGGTCGCCAACAAGGCCGAGGGCAAGCATGGCGAGATCGGCGCGATGGAATCCTACGCGCTCGGCCTCGGCGATCCCGTCCAGATCTCGGCCGAGCATGGCGAGGGCATGGGCGATCTGCACGAGGCGCTGAGCGTGCTGGTGCCGGCGACATCAGAGGAAGACGACGAGGTCGAAGACGACGAGGACATCTCCGAGGAGGAGGCCGCGCAGCGTCCGATCCGGGTTGCGATCGTCGGCCGCCCCAATGCCGGGAAGTCGACGCTGATCAATCACCTGCTCGGCGAGGAGCGGCTGCTGACCAGTCCCGAGGCCGGCACCACCCGCGATTCCATCGCGGTCGAGATCACCTGGCAGGACCGCCAGTTCCGTGTGTTCGATACCGCCGGCCTGCGCCGCCGGTCGCGGATCGAGGAGAAGCTGGAAAAGCTCTCGGTCGCCGACGCGCTGCGCGCGGTGCGCTTCGCCGAAGTGGTCGTGATGACGATGGACGCGCAGAACAAGTTCGAGGAACAGGACCTGCGGATCGCCGACCTGGTCGAGCGCGAAGGCCGCGCCATCGTGCTCGCGGTCAACAAATGGGACCTGGTCGAGCGCAAGCCGAACCAGATCTCGCAGCTGCGGATCGATGCCGATCACTGGCTGCCGCAGGTCAAGGGCGCGCCGATCGTGGCCGTCTCCGGCCTGATGGGCGAGGGCATCGATCGTCTGATGACGGCGATCCAGCAGGCCTACGCGGTCTGGAACCGGCGCCTGCCGACTGCGGCGCTCAATCGCTGGTTCGAGCAGGCGATCCAGGCCAGCCCGCCGCCCGCGGTCTCGGGCCGCCGGTTGAAGCTCAACTACATCACGCAGGTGAAGGCGCGGCCGCCGAGCTTCGTGCTGTTCTGCTCGCGCGCCGATGCGATCCCGCGATCCTATCTGCGCTACCTCACCAATTCGCTGCGCGAGACCTTCGATCTGCCGGGCACTCCGATCCGGATCACGCTGCGCGAGAAGGCCAATCCGTTCGCCCACAAGCGCAAGCGGCCGTCGTGAGCGAAGAGGTGAGCGCCGACACCTCTTCCGTTCGGCAGCCGCGCAGCGGCGCGGTGATCTTCATCTTCATCACGCTGCTGCTCGACATGCTCGCGCTCGGGATCATCATCCCGATCCTGCCGAAGCTGATCGAAGGCTTCGTCAGCAACGACACCGCCAGCGCGGCGCGTATCTTCGGCCTGTTCGGCTCGATCTGGGCGTTGATGCAGTTCGTCTGCTCGCCGATCCTCGGCGCGTTGTCCGACCGTTTCGGCCGCCGGCCGGTGGTGCTGCTGTCGAATTTCGGCCTTGCCGCCGATTACGTGCTGATGGCGCTGGCGCCGAACCTGATCTGGCTGTTCATCGGGCGGGCGATCTCGGGCATCACCTCGTCGAGCATTTCGACCGTGTTCGCCTATATCGCCGATGTCACCGCGCCGGAGCAGCGCGCCGCGATGTTCGGCAAGATCGGCGTTGCCTTCGGCGCGGGCTTCATCCTGGGACCGGCGCTGGGCGGCGTGCTCGGCGAGATCGATCCGCGGCTGCCGTTCTGGGCGGCGGCGGGCCTCAGCTTCGTCAACGGGCTCTATGGCCTGTTCATCCTGCCGGAATCGCTGCCGGTGGAGCGGCGCGCGCCGTTCAAATGGAAGAGCGCCAATCCGGTCGGTGCGCTGCGTTTCCTGCTCTCGAACCGGACACTGGCCGGCCTGTCGCTGGCGACATTCTTCGGCCAGCTCGCTCATGTCGTGCTGCCGTCGGTGTTCGTGCTCTACGCCACCTATCGCTATGGCTGGGACACCGGCACGGTCGGCGCGACGCTCGCGCTGGTCGGTCTCTGCGGCATGATCGTGCAAGGCGCGGCGATCGGCCCGATCGTGAAGCGCCTCGGCGAGCGCAACGCGCTATTCCTCGGCCTCGTCTGCGGCGCCCTGGGCTTTGCGATCTTCGGCGCGGCGCCGTCGGGGCAATTGTTCTGGATCGGCATTCCCGTGATGGCGCTGTGGGGCCTCTCCGGCGCCGCGACCCAGGCGCTGACGACACAACTCGTCGCCGCCGACCAGCAGGGCCAGCTGCAGGGCGCGACCTCGAGCGTGCAGAGCATGTCGGAACTGATCGGCCCGTTCCTGTTCACGCTGACCTTTGCGTATTTCATCGGTGACACCGCGCCGCTCAAGCTGCCCGGCGCGCCATTCTATCTGGCGGGCGCACTGCTGCTGATGGCGCTCGCCATTGCCGCGCGCGCCACGGCGACGACGACGACCGCTTAGCGCCGCGCTACAAACCCGGTGATCGCGCTGCCCAAGCCTTGGTGGCCTGGCAGCTTTCCATCGCCCGGACATAGGCAGGGCGTGCCGTCGTGCGAACGAGATAGTCCCGCTCGATAGAACCAGGGACGTAATTGCCAGTTCGCAGGCCGAGCAGCAGGGCGTAGCTCACCGAGATATCGGCAGCGGTGAAGCGGTCGCCAGCGAGATAGGGGGAATCGGCGAGGCGACGGATCACCAATCCCAGCCGGCTCTCGAAGGTCTCGAGTGCCCAGCGGGTGACCCGGGCGTCTCGCTCGGCTTCCGGCGCCAAATTGCGACCGACAATGACGGCGTTCATCGGCCCGGCGAGCCCGGCTTCGCCCAGATGGAGAAATTGCAGATAGGAAGCGAAGGCGCGATCGTCCGGTGCGACGGCCAGCGACGCCGAGCCGTGGCGGGCGAGCAGGTACTGAAGGATCGCGACCGACTCGACCATGATCGTCTCGCCGTCCTGTAGTACCGGAATGAAGCCGGCGGGATTGATCGCAAGGAAATCGCGATCACTCCCGACCGCAAACAGATCGACCGGGCGCAGCCG
>CALRXG020000333.1:0-8209 GCA_943372075.1 Bordetella parapertussis
AGCGATACACCGTGGCGCGCGGCAGGCCGGTTTCCCGCGCCAGGGTCAGCGCGGTGGCGGAGGCGTGCCGGTTCAGCGCGGCGAGCACCGCAAGGCCCCGGCCGAGCGCGCGGATCGGTTTGACGTCCATGGCATGTTCACCTGGTGAACAGAACTGCCGTCGTCGTTGCACAGTCGGTGGCCGGCTGGCAAGCCGTATCGCAACGGAAAGGGAAACGCATGGACGGGCCGCAACGCACTGGCGCGCTTTACGACGTCGCGATCGTCGGGTTCGGTCCGGTCGGCGCCACGCTGGCCAATCTGCTGGCGTTGCAGGGGCTCAGCGTGATCGCGCTCGATCGCGAGGCCGCGCCCTATGCGCTGCCGCGCGCCGTGCATTTCGACGACGAGGTGATGCGGGTCTTCCAGACCATCGGTCTGGCGGACGAGATCCTGCCGTTCACGCATGTCTCGCCGGGCATGCACTTCATCGACGGCGACGGCAAACTGTTCCTCGACTGGTCGCGGCCGCTGCAAATCGGCCCGAACGGATGGAACACGAGCTATCGCTTCCATCAGCCCGACCTCGAACGGGTGCTGCGCGCCGGCGCGCGCGCCCACGCATCGGTCGATCTCCGTTTGCGTGCCGACGTCTTTGCCGTGGACGAACACGGTGATCACGTCGCGGTCCGCTTTGAGAACCTCACCAACGGCAAGCTCGACGAGGCTCGCGCCCGCTATGTCGTCGGCTGCGACGGGGCGCGCTCGCTGGTCCGGCGGCTGATCGGCTCCGAGATGGACGATCTTGGCTTTCACGAGCCTTGGTTGGTGGTCGACGCGATCCTGAAGCGGCCGATGCCGGAGCTCGGCGACTACAGCGTGCAGTTTTGCGATGCCCGCCGTCCGGCCACCTATGTCCGCAGCATCGGCGATCGGCGGCGCTGGGAAATCGCCATCATGCCGGATGACGATGCGCAGCGGATCACCGATCCGGAAAATGTCTGGAAGCTGCTGGCGCGCTGGATCACGCCGGATGATGCCGAGCTGGAGCGCGCGGCATCCTACAGCTTTCATTCGGTGATTGCGTCGACCTGGCGCCGGGAGCGGCTGCTGATCGCCGGCGATGCCGCGCACCAGACCCCGCCGTTTCTCGGCCAGGGCATGTGTGCCGGCATTCGCGACGTGGCGAACCTCGCCTGGAAGCTTGGACGCGTGATCCGCGGCGAAGCAGGCGATGGCCTGTTGAACAGCTACCAGGCCGAACGCCATCCCCACGTCCGTGAGTATATCGAGCTCGCGGTCCGGCTCGGCAGCCTGATCAACGCGACGCGCAGCGAGGGCCGGGAGGCGGGCGCGGAGCCAAGGCGGATGTCGACCATCAAGCCGCGGCTTGGACCGGGCCTGTTCAGGCATGGCTGCGCTGTGGCGGGCACGCCGGTCCCGCAGCCGATGCTGTCGAACGGACGCCGGCTCGACGATCAGGTCGGCTATCGCTTTGCCGCGCTGGCGCGGCCGGGTTTTCTCGACGGACTGGACGGCGCGACGCATGAGCGTTGGCGCCAGCACGGCATCGTGCTGGTCAGCGACGGCCAGGGGCCGCTGAAGGACTGGCTCGACAGCGTCGGCGCGCCCGCCGCGCTGGTCCGGCCCGATCGGTACATCGTCGGACTGGCGAAGACCCCGCAGGAATTGTCGGCGCTGGTCGACAGCATGAACCAGGAGGATTTTGGATGAAGCTCGCATCGTTCTCGACTGCCGGGGGACCCGGATATGGATGCGTGGTCGATCAGGGCATCGTCGTTCTGTCGGCCGCGTTTGGCGATCGCGCGCCGACCTTGCGCGATCTGTTGGCCGGCGGATTGCTGGCGGAGGCCGGGGCGCTCGCAAGGGCATCGAAACCCGACCTCGCTTTGAGTGAGGTCAGCTTCGATCCGGTCATTCCCAATCCCGACAAGATCATCTGCGTCGGCCTCAACTACCGCGACCACGTCGCCGAGACCGGCCGCACGGTCACGGAGAAGCCGGCGCTGTTCGCGCGCTACGCCGGCAGCCAGGTCGGACATCTTGTGCCCCTCGTAAAACCAACGGTTTCCGACGAATTTGACTATGAGGGCGAGCTCGCCGTCATCATCGGCAAGGGCGGACGGCACATCGCGCCGCACGTCGCGCTGACGCATGTCGCGGGCTATGCCTGCTACAATGAGGGCAGCATTCGCGACTGGCAGCGCCACACCAGCCAGTTCCTCTCCGGCAAGACCTTCGCCGGCACCGGCGCATTCGGGCCCTGGATGGTGACGAGCGACGAGATCGCCGATCCGTCGCAGCTCACGCTGGAGACGCGGATCAACGGACAGGTGGTGCAGCACACCACGACGGACCTCCTGATCACCGATATCCCGCATTTGATCGCCTACATCTCGACCATTCTGCCACTGCTGCCGGGCGACGTGATCGTGTCGGGCACGCCGGGCGGCGTCGGTGCCAAGCGCAACCCGCCGCTTTGGATGAAGCCCGGTGACGTCGCCGAGGTTGAGATCTCGGGGATCGGCGTGCTGCGCAATCCGGTTGTGGCAGAGGCGGTGTGACAGCGAGGGAGGCAGCGATGGAGAGCAATACAGAGATCAACGCGCTCGGCTATATCGGCATCCAGTCGCAACGGCTCGAGGACTGGACCGGCTTCGCGACCGGGCTGCTCGGTATGCAGCCGGTGGATCGTGGCGGCGGCACGCGGGCGTTCCGGATGGACGACCGCAAGCAACGCCTGGTGGTGAGCGATCGCGACGGCGACAATGCCGGCTTCTTCGGATGGGAGGTCGCCGACGCGGCTGCGCTGGAGCGGCTGGCGGCGCGGCTGGAGCGGCACGGCACCGCGGTTCGTCGCGGCACCCGTCAGCTCGCGGACGAACGCCACGTTGCCGATCTCATCAGCTTCCGCGATCCCGCCGGCAATCCGATCGAAGTTTTCCACGGGCCAGCGATTGCGGACACGCCGTTCGTGCCGGCGCGGCCGATCTCGGGGTTTAAGACCGGGCCGCTCGGCATGGGCCATGTCGTGCTGAATGTCGAGGACGTCGAACCGCTGTTGCCGTTCTATCGTGATCTGCTCGGCTTCAAGGTCAGCGATTACGGGCTGACGCCGTACAAATTGTACTTCTTCCACGTCAACGGCCGTCACCACAGTTTCGCGATGGTCGGCTCCGGCCGGCGCGGGCTGCATCATTTCATGGTCGAGCTCTACAGCCTCGACGATGTCGGGCAAGGCTATGACTTGGCGCAGCTCGACGAAGGACGAATTGCCTTCACGCTCGGGCGTCACACCAATGATTTCGTGACCTCTTTCTACGCCACGACGCCGTCGGGCTTCTTCGTCGAGTATGGCTGGGGCGGCCGGGTCATCGATCCCGCCACCTGGCAGCCCCATGAAACCTTCGACGGTCCGAGCTTCTGGGGTCACGACCGGCTCTACATGGAGCCGGAGAGCCGCGCGCGTCTGCGCGAGATGCGGCTGTCGGCGGCCGCACGCGGCGTGCGTGCGCCGGTGCCGGACTGTCCGTGGCTCGACGCGGTGATGGGGCCCGGTGCGTCCGTCCAGAAAACATAAAACGGGAGGCACTGATGGCCGGGAAACCAAGTCTGATCGTTCGATTGGTGGGCGGCGCGATGCTGGCGGTTATGGCGCTGTCGGGCAGCGCGTCGGCCGAGATCAAGGGCGATGCGATCCGCATCGGCGTGCTCACCGACATGAGCGGCATCTTCGCAACCGCGATGGGGCCGGGGTCGGTCGAGGCGGCGCGGATGGCGGCGGAGGACTTTGGTGGCAAGATCAACGGCAAGCCGATCGAGATCCTGCAGGCCGACCACCAGAACAAGGCCGACGTGGCGTCGGCGATCGCGCGGCGCTGGTTCGATCGCGAGGGCGTGCAGGCCATTGCCGATGGCGGCAGCTCCGGCGCGGCGCTCGCCGTACAAGAACTGGTGCGCGAGAACAAGCACGTGTTCCTGGTCTCGGGTGCGGGCGCCGTCGAGCTCACCGAAAAGGCCTGCGCGCCGACCAGCGTGCAGTGGACCCACGATGCGGCCTCGACCGCCAATGCGGTCGTTGCCGGCGTGTCGAAGACCGTGCAGGGCTCGTGGTTCTTCATCACCGCCGACTATGCGTTCGGACATGCGGTGGAGGCGATCGCGCGGGCCAAGCTCGACAAGCTCGGGGTCAAGGTCGCCGGCAGCGTCAAGACCGCGCTCAACACCGCCGATTTCGCTTCCTTCCTGCTACAGGCGCAGTCGAGCGGCGCCAAGGTGCTGGCGCTGAACGCCGCAGGCGACAATGTGACGATCATGAAGCAAGCGCAGGAGTTCGGCTTCGCGCAGCAGGGCATCGCGGTGGTGCCGATGACGTTCCAGAACGTCGACATCGTCGCTGCCGGCCTCTCGGTCACGCAGGGCGACCTGATCGCGACCAGCTTCTTCGAGGACGTTTCGCCGGCAGCGCGCAAATGGGCCGATGCGTTCTTCGCCCGTCGCAAGGCGATGCCGTCGCAGATCCAGGCCGGGGTCTATTCGGCCGTCCGGCATTATCTGCAGGCGGTGAAGGACACGAACTCCGACGACGGCGAGGTCGTCATGGCCAAGATGAAGGCGACGCCCGTGATGGACGCCTACACCCCGCAGGGGACGATCCGCGCCGACCAGCGCATGGTGCACGACCTCTATCTCGTACAGGTCAAGACGCCAGCGGAATCGAAGGGGCCGTGGGATCTGGTCAAGCTCGTCACCACGATCAAGCCCGACGAGGCATTTCGCTCGCTCGAGGAGAGCAAGTGCCCGTTGGTCGGGCGTTGACCGCCGTCATTCCGGGGCGACGCGCAGCGTCGAGCCAGGAATCCATTTGGCCGCAGAACAGGTGGTTCAATGGAGTCCGGGCTCCCGCTTCGCGAGCCCCGGAATGACGGAGGAGAGCCAAAGCATGATCCGGAAAAGTGCGAAGCGGTTTTCCGAAAAGATCATGCGCAAACAAGAGGCTAAAGCGAGATGATGATTCAACCTCATCTCATCTCGCTTTAGCGCCACCGGCACATCAGTGATTGGCGATCCGTCCGGCCTCGGCCGGCGCGGCGACGTTGCCCGGATTGATCCGCGCGTCACTGGCGCCGCTGCGCGAGGGCCAACCGTGTCGTGAGGCCAGCATCGTGAGCTGTTCCTTGACGCGATAATGAGTGGGGCCCTCGAGGAAGCGCCAGACGAACCACGCCAGAAGCACCATGCACGCCACGACAAGCGCGGTCGAAAGCGCGTCCGGCGTTGGCGTGATCAGCAGCAGGATCACGTAGCCGAGCTGCAGATGCAGCAAATAGAGCGGATAGGTGATGCCGCCGATGGCCCTGACGAGACCGTCCGGCAGCGGCACCGACTTGACGCGGGTGGCGGCGAATACGATGCCGAGCGAAACGATGCAGATCACCGTGACGACGCGCGGATCGAAGCTGCCGTGGGTGTGGACGCCGAGCCGTTCCAGCTTGTGCACGGCCTGGAACGTCGCCGTGCCCATCGCCAGCGTCATGAGGCTGTAGAGCCTGCTGTCGCGCCGTCCGCGGTAATGTTCGTAGATCAGGAGCCCGACGGCGAAGAAGCCGCTGTCGTCGGCCATGAACAGTTTCTCGAACAGCGGAATGTCGAGCGTCAGTTCGTTGGCGAAGGTGATCGCGATCCACGCCACGATGATGGTGTCGATCCGCCGCGGAAAGATGCCCCAGGCCAGAAACACCGCGACCCAGGCGTAGAACACGACCTCGATCACCAGCGACCAATAGGCGTCGTCCATGTAGGGCTGACCGAGCATTGGCGCCGCGATGAACAGGTTCGCCAGCCATTGTCCCCACGTCACCTGAAACCAGGCGTGGCCCATGAGGAGCGTGGCGAGGAAGGTCAGCGTCATGCAGATGACGAAGGTCGGATAGATGCGGCTGAAGCGCGCGATGGCGAAGCCGATCGGCGTGCGGCCCTCGGCCGAATAGGCAATGACGAAGCCGGAGATGGCGAAGAACACGGGGACGCCGAGGAAGCCATACTGGGCGACCGGGGCGAGATACGGCAACGCAACTTTCTGCACCCCGTGCGATGCGGTGCCCCAGAAGCCGTAATGATACAGGATCACGGCCCCGACCGCGGCGAGCCGCAGCAGGTCGAGCATGGGAACACGGGTCGAATCCGCATGTTTGGAAACATTTGGCATATGCCGGTATTTTGGCCGCCAGCCGTGAAGGCGTTGTTAATCCGGTTGGTGAAGGACCGGGGCAGCTGTTCACGATTGCAGGAGCCCGGTGGCGATCCCGGCGGTCGCGCTGAGGACCACCACCAATAGCGGTGGTGCGCGCCATGCCGTGAGCAGGACGAAGCCCGCCAGCGCGATGCCGAAGTCGAGCGGGCGGTGTACGCTGCTGGTCCACACCGGATCGTAGAGCGCGGCACCGAGGATGCCGACCACGGCGGCATTGACGCCGCGCATCATCGCCTGCGCGGCCGGTCGCTTGCGGAATTGATCCCAGAACGGCAGCGCCGCGAGCAGGACGAGCAGTCCCGGCAGGAAGATGCCGACCAGGCCGACGATTGCGCCCGGTACGCCGCCGATCACGGCGCCGAGATAGGCCGCGAAGGTGAACAGCGGGCCCGGCACGGCCTGGGCGGCGCCATAGCCGGTCAGGAACGCATCGTCGCCGATCCAGCCCGGCGCCACCACCGCCTCGCGCAGCAGCGGCAGCACGACATGGCCGCCGCCGAACACCAGCGCGCCGGAACGGTAGAAGGCCTCGAACACGCCGAGGCCTGGCCATGTCCGGGCGAGCAGCGGCAGCCCAATCAGCAGCGCCAGGAACAGGATCAATGCGGCGATGCCGGCGCGGCGCGACACCGGCATCGCGATATGCGTGATGCCGTTGGACGGCTGCGCCTGGCACAGCCACAGTCCGGCGACGGCGCCGAGAATGATGGCGCCGATCTGCGCGATCGACGAAGCGCTGGCGAGGATGATCAGCGCCGCGACCGTCGCAATCGATGCGCGCTCGCGGTCGGGGCAGAGCGAGCGCGCCATGCCCCAGACCGCCTGCGCCACGATCGCCACCGCGACCAGTTTCAGACTATGCACCAGGCCCGCGCCGGCCGGACCGCCCAGTCCACCGGCGCCATAGGCAAACAGCACCAGCGCGATCGCCGAGGGCAGCGTGAATCCGGTCCACGCCGCCAGCGCGCCGAGATAGCCAGCGCGCATCAGGCCGAGCGAGAAGCCGACCTGGCTGCTGGCTGGGCCGGGCAGGAACTGGCAGAGCGCGACCAGATCCGCATAGGCCTGCTCGTCTAGCCAGCGCCTGCGGGTGACGAACTCGTCGCGGAAATAGCCGATATGGGCGATCGGGCCGCCGAAGCAGCTGACGCCGAGCTTGAGAAAAATCAGCAATACCTCGAGCGGCGAATGCGCAGTGCTCGCGGCGGAAGACGGTGTCTCGGACTGCCGGACGTCGATGTCGTTCAAGCGTCGTCATTCCCTGGTTGGCGTCGGCCGAGGATATCGCGATTTGGTGACGCTTGCGCGGGCGGTTCAGCCGATCCAGCCGAGCAGCCGGAACCAGACGAGATAGAGCGGTGCCAGCACCACGAACGAGATCAGGCCAACGATCAGGCACATCTTGACCGCCGCGCTGGTCGGCACCCGCGCCATGCTGGCGGCAACCACGATCGGCGCGGCCTGGTACGGCAGCAGCGGCGTCGCATAGGCGAACACCTGCGACATCAGCACGGTCGGAAGGCTCAGCCCGGTATGCGCAGCCAGCGAAGCGGCGAGCGGCGTGAACACCGCGGGCACGCCGTTGGCGGTGACGACGAAATTGAGCAGGCTGGCGAGCCCGATCATCGAGGCGAAATCCGACGCCGGTCGCGCCGGATCGAGCGGCAGGTGCGGAATGATCAGATCCCCGATCGCAGTGCCGAGCCCGGACCACGCGACGACCGCCGCAAGCCCGAGAA
The DNA here is from genome assembly GCA_943372075.1 of Bordetella parapertussis. Taxonomy (GTDB): domain Bacteria; phylum Pseudomonadota; class Alphaproteobacteria; order Rhizobiales; family Xanthobacteraceae; genus Bradyrhizobium. The sequence goes on from CALRXG020000333.1 coordinate 7,993, forward strand.
TGCCGCCGAGATAGATGCAGGTGCGAACATTGACGCCTGCGGCGAATTCCTCGCCATTGAGGAAGCCGATGCGCGGCAGCAGGCACAGACATGCCGAGACCAGCCCGACCCAGGCCGGGCGGATGCCGTGCAGACTGTCCGTCATCCAGAAGGCGAGCGTGGCAAGCAGGATGATCGAGAGCCGCCATTCGGCCGCGCTCATCGGCGTCGCTTCGGC
>CALRXG020000334.1:0-8206 GCA_943372075.1 Bordetella parapertussis
AACAAAAACGGGAGGAAGAAAGATGATGTCGCAGACCAGAAATCACTTCGCGGCCCTGATGCTTGCCGCAGGCGTCGTCCTCTCTGGAACTGGACTCGCCGCCGCCGACCCATATGGGGACCGGATGGTTGCCCTGCTCAAGAAGGTGATCGCCTTCGACACCTCGAACGGGCCGGGGGACACGCGGGCGCTCGCCGAATATCTGAAGTCGCAATTCGGGCCGCTGGGAGCCGAGGTGGACATCTTCGTCGCCCCGAACGGCAAGGCCGCGCATTTCATCGCCCGGCTGCGCGGCGACGGCTCGAAGAAGCCGGTGCTGCTGGCTGCGCATGCCGATGTCGTTCCGGTCGAGCGCGAGAAATGGACCGTGGAGCCGTTCGCCGGAATCGAAAAGGACGGTTTCGTCTACGGGCGCGGCGCGATGGACTTCAAGGGCGGGCTCGCCGTGTTCGCGAGCGCGGTGATGCGGCTTGCCGAGGAGAAGACGCCGCTCGCGCGCGATGTGATCTTCCTTGCCGAGGCCGACGAGGAGCAGGGGCAGTACAGCACGGTGTGGCTGGCGAAGAACCATTGGGACAAGATCGACGCGGAATTCGCGCTGAACGAAGGCGGCTATGTGCTGCAGGAGCTCGACGGCACGGTGCGCCAGATCAACGTCACCACGGCTGAAAAGCTCTCGGCGACTTTTGCATTGAAGGCGACCGGTCCCTCGGGCCATTCCTCGCGGCCGTTTCCGGCGGGTGCGATGGCCAACGACCGTCTGATCGCGGCGCTGGCCAAGCTCGCGGTACACGATCCCGCCGTCAAGCTGGTGCCGGCGACCGAAGGTTATTTCAAGGCGCTGCTTCCGATCAGCTCGGAACAGACTGCGGTCGACATCAAGCAGCTGTTGGCGGCAAAGGACCAGGGCGAACGCGATGCGGCCGGCAAGAAGCTGGTCGCCGACAATCCCAAGGACAGCCTGCTGCTGCACGCGTTGCTGCGCGACACCATGGTGATCACGATGATCGACGCCGGCATCAAGCCCAACGTCATCCCCGGCGACGCCAAGGCGATCGTGAACACGCGGCTGCTGCCGGGAACGACGACCGACCAGATGATCGAGGAGATCAAGCGTGTGATCGGCGATCCCGGCATCGAAGTGAGCATCGTTTCCGCGCTGACGCAGCAGGAGGCACGGGAGGCCTATCTGATGCGGAGCAAGCTGCCGGCGTCGCCGGTCGACACCGAGCTCTACGCCGCGCTGGAGCGCAACGCCAAGCGGGTCTGGAAGGATGCCGTCCTGGTGCCGACCATGTTCGAGGCGGGCACCGACGCCATCGCCTGGCGCGAGCACAACGTGCCCGTCTACGGCATCTATCCCTATCCGCTCGACGACGACATCCTGAGCCGGATGCATGGCAACGACGAGAGGATCGGCGTCGAAGCCATCAAGCAGGGAGAGGAGTGGGTCTACAACACGCTTCGCGAGGTCGCCAGGAAGTAGCGATCAGGTCGTGAGATAGTTGCCGAGGAAATCGCGCTTGCCGAGCGGCACGCCGCGGTGACGCAGGATGGCGTAGGCCGTGGCGACGTGGAAGAACAGGCTCGGCAGCGCGAAGCCATGGAGATAGCGCGCCGCCGGCATTTGCGGGACGCCGAAGGGGAGCGTGATGATGCGTTCCGCCGCCTGGTCGAATGCCCGGACCGGCACCGTGTCGATGTAATCGAGCGTTCGTGAAATGCGAGCGTGGACTTCGGCGAGGCTCTGCTCATCGTCAGCAAAGGGCGGCGGCTCAAAGCCGGCGAGCCGACCGGCGGCGCCCTTGGCGTGATCGCTGGCCCGTTGCACCTGGCCAACCAATGTCAGCATGTCGGGCGCAAGCCGCGCCGCGAGCATGGCGTCGGGATCGAGACCACGTTCGCGGGCGTGGGCCTCGCCCTTGTGCAACAGGTCGGCCAGCGCATCGAGCATTTGCCGGAACACGGGGATAGAGGCGTCGTATAGCGGGGCGTTCATGGTGTTGTCCTCGGATCGGTTCAAGCTCGTGGCTCGCGCGGCAGCCACAATGACAGCCAGCCGCCAACCGCCAGCAACGCGACGTTGCAGCCGAGCGCGATCGTGAAGGCATGGGCGTAGTCGCCGGCCTGCGGATGCGGTCCGAGCAGGCTGTAGAACACGCCGCCGATCAGCGCGACGCCGAGCGCGGCGCCGATCTGGAAGGTCGAGATCATCATGCCCGATGCCAATCCCGCATGGCGCGGATCGATGCTGCCGATCACGGCCTTGATCACCGACGGCATCACGGTGCCGAAGCCGAGCCCGCCGCAGATCAGGCCGAATTCGAGGCTCTGCGGACTCACGCCGCTCACCGACAGCATCACGATGCCGAAGCCGATCACCTGCAGCGCGAAGCCGAGCGTCAGCGTCCGCGCGCCGAGCCATTGCATGACGTAGGACGACAGCAGCGAACTCACGAAGAAACCGGTAGCAAAGGGCAGGGTGGCGAGGCCCGCCGCCAGCGGCGACCGGTGCAGGCCGCTTTGCAGGTAGACCGCAAAGGTCAGATAGAACGACGACAGCATGTAGAACGCGAGCGCCATCACCAGTCCGATCACGAAATCGCTGTTGCGCAGCAGGTGCAGCGCGATCAGCGGGTCGCCGCCGCGCGCCGACAGGCGGGCCTCGAACCGGACGAAGGCTGCGAGCAGCAACGGCGACGCCAGCAGCATGGCGATGACCCAGATCGGCCAGCCGGATTCGCGGCCCTCGATCAGCGGATAGACCAGCAGGCCGAGCGTGAGCGACAGCAGGATGACGCCGCCGATGTCGAGCCGCTGGGCGTGCTCGGCGCGGGAGTCGGCGAGAAACAGCAGCCCGCCGATGAATGCGACGATGCCGATCGGCACGTTGATCAGGAAGATCGCCTGCCAGGCCAGCCCAAACGGATGGGCAGAGACCAGGGCGCCGCCCAGGATCTGGCCGCAGATGTTGGCTAGGCCAAAGGTCGCTCCGTAGAAGCTCAGCGCGCGGCCCTGTTCGGCGGGCGGAAACAGCACGCGGATCGAGGCCAGCACCTGCGGCGCCATCACGGTCGCGGTGAGACCTTGCAGGATGCGCCCGGCGACCAGCACGGTGGGTGACCATGCGATGCCGCACAGCACCGATGCGATGGTGAAGCCGGCGACGCCGGTCAGGAACATGCGGCGTCGCCCGAGCAGATCGCCAAGCCGGCCGCCAGTGATCAGGAACACCGCATAGGCCGCGGCGTAAGCCGAGATCACGAACTGCACTTCGCTTGCGGTCGCGCCGAGATCGTCGCGGATGGCGGGCAGCGCGAGATTGACGACGTTGAAGTCGAGGATCGGCAGGAAGGCGCCGGTCAGCAGCACGGGCAGCGCCAGCCATCGCCGCGGGTCGGCCGCGACGTGGCCGGTGTCGTGGAATTGCAACGTTTCGCTGGTCTCGCTGGTCACCTGTCGGCTCCTCTGCGTCGTCGTCGCTTCGCACAGGCATGCCTGTCGATCGAACTTGCCAGAGGATGGCTTGTCGATTTGTGATAAGATACTCCTCAAGTCTGGCAACAGAGTTTGCAAAAGTGCACAGTGCTCTCGACTGGAACGATCTTCGCCTCGTGCTCGCGGTCGCGCGGGAAGGCAGCCTCTCGGGAGCGGCGCGCGCATTGGGCGTGACGCATTCGACGGTGTTTCGCCGGCTCGGAACGATCGAGGAGACGATCGGAACGCGGCTGTTCGAGCGCTTTCGCGACGGCTATGCGCCGACGCCGGCCGGCGAGATCGCGGCGGCGTCGGCGACACGGCTGGAGCACGAGGTGCTTGCGCTCGAGCGCAAGCTCTCGGGACAGGACCTCAGGCCGTCGGGCCCGGTCCGTATCACGACCACCGACACGCTCGGGGCGGTGCTGATGCGGCATCTGCCCGCGATGCGTGCCGCGCATCCGGAGATCCAGCCCGAGATCGTCATCTCGAATGCGATGGCGAACCTCACCCGCCGCGAGGCCGAGATCGCGATCCGGCCGACGCCCGCGCCGTCGGAACTGCTGGTCGGACGCAGGGTCGCCGATATCGCGCACGCGGTCTATGGATCGCGCGCCCGTATCGCCCGGCGCGACGGGGTGGATCTGTCGGCGCATGACTGGATCGGGCTCGACGACGCGCTGGCGGGGACCGTCGTCGCCGGCTGGATGAGGGAGAATGTGCCGGCAGCGCGGATCGCCTGCCGGGTCGATGCGCTTCCGGCGCTGCGCGACGCAGCAATCGCCGGGCTCGGGCTCGCCGTGCTTCCGTGCTATGTCGGCGACGCGGCGCCGGAGTTGCGCCGGGTGACGCCGAAGACGCTGGCGGATTTGCGATCAGCGCTCTGGCTGTTGACGCATGACGATCTCAAGCGCACCGCGCGCATCCGCGCCACGCTCGATTTTCTGGCCAAGGCGCTGGCGTCGGAGCGCGCGCTGTTCGAGGGACGGCGCGCCGACCGCGCGCGGCGATAGCACAGGCGCGGGCGGTCGATGATGCTCGCGAAACGCGCCGGCCAGGGTTTTCAATGCCGCGCGCGACTTGGCGTCCGACAGCGTCGACAGCAGCATGATCTGCGCCGGCGGCAGCGCGGGGAGGCCGAATTTCTCGGACACTTCGATGGTGCCGGGCGGTGCAACCCGGCGTGAGAACACCGAGATCGCGAGGCCGGCCGAGACCGCCTCGGCAACCGCGAATGCGCCGCAACCGAGGAAGGATTCGGTCCATCGCAATCCCGCCGCGTCGAGCGCGCGGGTGGCGGTGTTCAGGATGCCGCAGGCCGGCGAGGAGGCCGCCAATCGAAACGGCTCGCCGGCGTGGTGCACGAAGTCCGGCGTGGCAAACCAGCCGAAATGATCGGGCCCGAGAACCTCGCCGTCGCGCCGATCATCGTCGCGAAAGATGATCGCGGCATCGATCGTCCCCCGATCGAACGCATCCATCAGGTCACGTGCATCGGCGAGCCGCACCTCGATCGTGAGGGTCGGATCATGGGCATTGAGCCGCGTCAGCAAGGTCGGAAGCTCGGGGGCGCCGACATGGCTGGCGATCCCCAGCGCAAAGCGGCGGCGCGCTGACGACAGTCCGGCGACGGCACGGTCATGCGCGGCAAGCAGTTCGCGTGCAGGGGCGAGAAACTCAGCGCCTTGCGCGGAGAGGCGCACCAGCCGTGGTGTGCGCTCGATCAGCCTGTGGCCGACCTGCCGCTCCAGCCGCTTCAGCTTGACGCTGATCGCGCCCTGCGTGGTGCCGAGCGCATCGGCGGCGCGGGTAAAGCTGCTGAGCTCGGCAATGGTCACGAAGGTCTTCACGGCGTCGATGTCCAGCGTGGTCATGTCAGTCATCCGGAATTGTTGTCTCTGAAATATCTAGTCATCCAATTCACCAATGCTCGAGCCGCAACTAACTTGTGTTGTGAAGCACCGTGGCCACCCGATTCCCGTCGCCGCGGCCTCAATAGATTGTGAGTCGCGCCATCCGACGCTGCTGCCAGCACCCTGGCAACAGCGTGCGGTATGCCGTTGGCTTGCCACAACAAAGGGCCTGATCATGTCGACTGAACTGAGCCGGCGCGGCGCTATCGTGCTGTCCGCCGTGTGTCTTGCCTGCCTGATGTTCGGATTGGAGATTTCCAGCATCCCCGCGATCCTGCCGACGCTGGAGCGGGTGCTGCATGCCGACTTCAAGTCGCTGCAATGGATCATGAACGCCTACACCATCGCGGTGACCACGGTGCTGATGGCGATCGGCACGGTGGCGGACCGCTACGGTCGCAAGCGCATCTTCCTGGTTGCGATCGCGGCGTTCGGCGTCACGTCGCTGATCTGCGGCGTGGCCTCGAGCGTCGAGATGCTGATCGCCGCGCGATTCCTGCAAGGGCTGAGCGGCGGCGCGCTGTTGATCTGCCAGATCGCCGTGCTGTCGCACGAATTCCAGGGCGGCCGCCTGCGCGCCGTCGCCTGGGGCTGGTGGGGCGTCATCTTCGGTATCGGCCTTGGCTTCGGCCCGATCGTCGGCGGCGCCGTCGTCGCGGTGCTGAGCTGGGAGTGGGTGTTCCTGGTCCATGTGCTGTTTGCGGCGGTTGCCTTCGTGCTGACGATCGGCGGCGTGCATGAATCCAGGGATCCGAAGGCGAGCAGCCTCGACGTCGCCGGCATCGTGACGATGTCGCTCGCGGTGTTCTGTCTCGCCTTCTACATCACACAGGGCCCGGATCTCGGTTTCATGAGCCCGAAGGGACTCGCGATCCTCGGTGTTTCCGCCGTGAGCTTCGCAGCGTTCCTGGTCGCCGAGAAGATCAGCCGGCGTCCGATGTTCGACTTCTCCGTGTTCCGGATACCGGCGTTCTCCGGTTCGATCGTCGGGTCGGCCGCGATGAACCTCAGCTACTGGCCCTTCATGATCTATCTGCCGATCTGGTTTCACGCCGGGCTCGGCTATGACAGCGTGTCCGCGGGACTTGCCTTGCTCGCCTACACGTTGCCGACGCTGGTGATGCCGCCGTTCGCCGAGCGCCTCGCGCTGCGCTATCAGCCGGGCCTGATCATCCCGGCGGGGCTGTTCACCATCGGCACCGGCTTCATGCTGATGAAGTTCGGCAGCGCCGCGGCGCAGCCTGACTGGCTGACCATGCTGCCGGGCTGCCTGCTGGCCGGGATTGGCCTCGGCATCACCAACACGCCGGTCACCAACACGACGACCGGCTCGGTCTCGAGCGACCGCGCCGGCATGGCATCCGGCATCGACATGAGCGCGCGGATGGTCTCGCTGTCGGTCAACATCGCGCTGATGGGGTTCATCCTGGCAAGCGGCGTGCTCGCCCATCTCAAGGCGGTGCTGCCGGCGCTGAATGGCGCGCAGCTGCGTGCCATTGCCGAGCGGATCGCGTCCGGCGACGCCGCATCCGCGCCAGAACTGTCCGCTCCGGTGGTGCATCAAGCGCTTGCGAGCGGCTTTGGCTGGGTGATGCTCTATGGCGGCATCGGTGTGTGGATCATGGCCGCGATCAGCTTCCTGATCTTCAACGCGCGGCAGGTCCGGCAGCCGGAGGTTCAGTGCACCAAGTGACAAGACGTCGTCGCCGCGCCCGCCCCGGAGGACATCAAACGCGCAAGGGGCGGGCAGGCGGGGGATGTCGGTCACTTCACGAGGGTCAGCAGCGGCTTGTTCTTCTCGACGATATAGGTCGCAAGCTCGCTGGCCGTCACGTCGCCGACATTCTTTGCCGCGTGGATCGTACCGGCGGGGATGAACAGCACGTCGCCGGCCGTCAGCGTCGCCGGCGGCTTGCCTTCGACGTCGTATTCCAGCGTGCCGGCGAGCACATAGATGATTTCCTCGCCTGGATGGGTGTGCTGGCCGAACGCCTTGCCGGGTGCGATATCGACCCGCACCTGGACGGCTTCACGTCCGGGTGCGCTGAGGTCATGCCGTTGCAGATCGGTTCGTGTGATGCCCTCCGGCTGCTGTGCATGGGCGGTCGGGATCGTCAGGAAACTTCCGGCGATCAGGGCCGCCCTTGCGAGCAGGCGCGTCGCCTTCATCAGCTTGCTGGTCATCGTGAATTCCTCGATTTTGGTTTGTTGTCATTTTCCGACCGCGAACCGGCCAGCGGCCGGTCCGCGTCGGAGATCGTCATGCGGTTGTCTCAGAGCAGCGTGGTCGTGACGTCGATGTTGCCGTGGACCGCCTTGGAATAGGGGCAGATGCCATGCGCGGCTTCGATCAACTGCTGGGCGATCTCACGCTCGACGCCGGGGACGCGGACGTTGAGGCGCGCGCTGAGGAAGAAGGCGCCGCCGGCTTGATTGAGATCGATCTCGGCGTCGACCTCGGGCTCGCTCGCAAGCTTGACCTTGCGCTGTCCGGCGGCGAGCTGGATCGCGCCGATGTAGCAAGCCGACCAGGCGGCCGCGAACAGGTTTTCGGCGGCGGGGTGCGGCTGCGGCAGCTTGACGTCGAGGAAGCCGTCCTGCGAGCGGGCGGCGCCGTTCGGGCCGGCGGTGACATGGGTCTTTCCGGTGACGAGAACCTTTGCATTGGCGGTCATGGCGAGCTCCTTTGGTGTAAATACATCGTTTCCGATCTAATCGGATGCGATGTGAAATAAGACGATGATCCGAAGGTGTCAAGCTCTTCCGATTTAATCGGATACGATTTATATTGCCAGGGACTTCACGAAATCCGGAGA
>CALRXG020000335.1:0-8200 GCA_943372075.1 Bordetella parapertussis
TCGATGATGTTCAGGCGCTTGCCGTTCCAGAACGCGGTGGTCGCAGCCGAGGTGATCGTGATGCCACGCTCCTGCTCCTGCTCCATCCAGTCCATCGTCGCGGCACCTTCGTGCACTTCGCCGATCTTGTGGCTCTTGCCGGTGTAATACAGGATGCGCTCGGTGGTCGTGGTCTTGCCGGCGTCGATATGCGCCATGATACCGAAGTTTCGGTAGTCCTCGATGGCATGTTGGCGGGGCATGAGACTGTTCCTTAAATTCCGTTGTTCGCCTTACCAGCGATAGTGCGAGAAGGCGCGGTTGGCTTCCGCCATCCGGTGCACGTCTTCACGCTTCTTGACGGCGTTGCCGCGGTTGTTCGACGCGTCGAGCAATTCCGCCGACAGACGCTCCGTCATGGTCTTCTCGTTGCGCTCGCGCGCGGCCGAGATCAGCCAGCGGATGCCGAGCGCCTGACGGCGCACCGAACGGACTTCGACCGGCACCTGGTAGGTCGCACCGCCGACGCGGCGGGAGCGAACCTCGATGGTCGGCATCACGTTCTCGAGCGCCTGCTCGAACACGCCGAGCGGCGGCTGCTTGGTCTTGGCTTCGATCATGCCGAGCGCACCGTAGACGATGTTTTCGGCGACCGACTTCTTCCCGGCGTACATCACCGAGTTCATGAACTTCGTAATGATGATGTTCCCGAACTTCGGATCCGGAAGAACTTCACGCTTCTCAGCAGAATGGCGACGCGACATCTGATCGTTTCCCGCTTACTTCGGACGCTTTGCGCCGTACTTCGAACGACGCTGCTTACGGTTCTTGACGCCCTGGGTATCCAGCACGCCGCGAAGGATGTGGTAGCGCACGCCGGGCAAGTCCTTGACGCGACCGCCGCGGATCATGACCACCGAGTGCTCCTGAAGGTTATGGCCTTCACCCGGGATGTAGCCGATCACCTCGAAGCCGTTGGTCAGGCGCACCTTGGCGACCTTACGAAGCGCCGAGTTCGGCTTCTTCGGGGTCGTGGTGTAGACGCGCGTGCACACGCCGCGCTTCTGCGGCGACTGCTGCAGCGCCGGCACCTTCTTACGCGACTTCTGCACTTCACGCGGATTTGCGATCAGCTGGTTGATCGTCGGCATGTAGCCTTCACCCTTTAGTTCGCGCGAAGCCTTGAATGGCCCCGCCAATTCTTCTCGGGAAAAGCCGTCCCGTACGGCCCGCACGACGCGAATCAAATACCCGCGCAAAGCGAAATCGCGCCAACCACTCATCGCTGAGCGGAAAGCGCTTCGACGCCACAGAGGACCGCGATTCCGAACCGTTCAGCGTTCGCTGTTCGGTCCGCCACCGAGATCATGCATCCGAATTAACTCTCAAGAGACGTGCTCAAGAGAACCAAAATCGTCCTGGCATTGCCTAGCTATCATCGACAGCGTTTGAGCGGCATTCGTCGAGGTTGGTGCCCGTCCGGCGCCTGAAAAAGGGCCTTCGGGTGTTCCGTTCCGACGCTGGCGTAGCTCACCGCCTGTCGTTAAGTGGGCGCCTTGTATAATCGAGAGATAGTGAAGTCAAGTAAAACGACAAGCAAAGAAACGCCTCTGGCACTTGCGTATTTCGCATTTCGCCGGCGCCGTGCCCAGGTCGGATTGTGACAGCCGCCGCGCCTAGCCCGAGTCGATGGTGCCCCGATGGAATCATATTATACCCGGATAAAATATGAATAGAAACAAATCTCCCCAGCTTAGTGGCAAAGGCAAAGTTCGGAACTAAGCCTTTATTTGCCAATCGCAGCGCAAAAATTGCGGTCTACGGCCACGGAATCTCTCATGCGGTACACCGACATCGCGATCATCGGCGGAGGTCTTGCGGGCTCGACCGCAGCCGCCATGCTCGGCCGCGCCGGGATACCGAGCATCCTGATCGACCCCCATCAGGTCTATCCGTTCGATTTCCGCGTCGAAAAGATCGGCGGCGACCTGCAGCTCGAGCGATTCGCCAGGACCGGCCTCGCCGAGTCGGTGCTCCGTGCGGCGACGCTGGACGGCGAGAACTGGATCGCGCGATTCGGCCGTCTGCTCGACCGGCAGCCGAGCCGGCAATACGGCATCATGTACGACGCGCTGATCGGCGCGGTTCGGGATGAAATCGCGGGATCGGCGGAATTCGTCTGCGACAAGGTCGTCAATATCGCGACCAGCTTCGAACGGCAGCGGCTCGTGCTCGCCAGTGGCGAGGAGATCTCGGCCCGCCTCGTGGTGCTCGCCAATGGCCTGAATGTCGGACTGCGCCGGATGCTCGGCATCGAGCGGCTGGTCACCAGCCATTGCCACTCGATCTCGATCGGCTTCGACTTCGTGCCGGTCGGCCGCCCCGCCTTCCCGTTCGCGGCGATGACCTATTTCTCGGAGCGCCCGAGCGACCGGATTCCCTACATCACGCTGTTTCCGATCGGAAACCGGATGCGCGCCAACCTCTTCGCCTACCGCCAGGCCGACGATCCCTGGCTGCGGGCGATGCGGCGCAATCCGGTCGAGACGTTGAACGCCGCGCTGCCGCGGCTGCGCCGGCTGACGGGCGAATTCGAGGTCGCCGGCGACATCAAGATCAGGCCCGCCGACATCTATGTCAGCACCGGCTATCGGCAGGCCGGCGTCGTGCTGGTCGGCGATGCCTTCGCCACCACCTGCCCGGTCACCGGCACCGGGACCGACAAGGTGTTCACGGACGTGGCCCAGCTCTGCAACGTCCACATCCCGGCCTGGCTTGCGACCGACGGCATGGGCGAGGACAAGATCACCGCCTTCTACGACGACCCGATCAAGACGGCCTGCGACGCCTGGTCGAACGCCAAGGCCTTCGACTTCCGCCGGGTCTCGATCGACAGCGGGCCTTACTGGCAGGCCCAGCGCTGGGCGCGTTTCTTCAGCTATCTCGGCCGCGGTACGCTGCGCCGGCTGCGCAATCCGTCGGCGGCGCCGTCAGCGACCCGGCCGGGCGGTCACTACCGCCAGCGTCCGCAGGCCGCGGACAGGGCCTAGCGGTCGGACCTCGCCAGCGACGAGGCATGGGCGTCACGCCTCCTCGCCTTCGTCCTCGCCTTCATCCTCGTCCTCATCATCTTCATCGTCCGCGTCGTCATCATCGTCGTCATCGTCGTCCGCGTCGTGATTCAGGTGCCCCTGGTCGTCCCACAGCTTGCGATAGACGCCGTTCTGGGCCAGCAACTCCTCGTGCGAGCCGCGTTCGATCGCCCGGCCGCCCGAGATCACGATGATCTCGTCCATGTCGACCACCGAGGTCAGGCGGTGGGTCGACCAGATCATGGTGCGGCCCTTGGCGACCTTGAGCAGCGTGCGGTTGATCGCCGCTTCCGTGGTCTGGTCGAGCGCCGAGGTCGCCTCGTCGAGCAGCAGCACCGACGGATTGCGGATCAGCGCGCGCGCGATCGCGATGCGCTGGCGCTGCCCGCCCGACAGAGTATCGCCGCGCTCGCCGACCGGCGTGTCGTAGCGCTGCGGCAGGCTCATGATGTAGCGATGGATCTCGGCCTTCCTCGCGGCATCCTCGACCTCCGCGTCGGTGGCGCCTTCCTTGCCAAGCCGGATGTTCTCGCGGATCGACATGTTGAACAGCATGTTCTCCTGGAACACGACCGCCATGTTCGCCCGCAGCGACTCGCGCGTCACCCGGCGGATATCGACGCCGTCGATCGCGACGCGGCCCTCGTCCGGCACGTAGAGCCGCAGGATCAGATTGATCAGCGTGCTCTTGCCGGAGCCGCTGGGGCCGACGATGGCGATGCTCTTGCCGGCATTGAGCTTGAGGCTGAGATTGTCGAGCACCGGCGTCTGCGCCCCCTCATACTGGAAGGTGACGCGGTCGAAGGAGATGTCGTTGGTGATGCGCGGCAGATCCGGCGCACCGGGGCGGTCGGCGCCGCGGGTCGGCTCGTCCAGCAACTCCTGGATGTGCCGCACCGCCGCCGCCGACTGGATCGACACCGGGATGAAATGCATCAGATGGGCGATGTTGTATGACACTTCCCAGAATGCGCTCTCGAAGGTCACGAAGGTGCCGACCGTGATCTGGCCCTTGGTGGCGAGATAGGCGCCGATCGCCAGCACCACGAGGTGCAGCAGCAGCACCGAGATGGTGACGGTTCGCTCCACCATGGTCGACAGGAACATGGCCGACGCGGCCTTGGCGCGGACGTCGCGGTTGCGCAGCGTGAACCAGCCGAGCGCCCGGCGCTGCAGATTGAACGCCTTCACCACCGCTTGCGCCGCGACGTTCTCCTGCACCGTTCCGAGCAGCGCGGCTTCGTTCTGCTTCTGCTCGTAATTGGCCTGCACCGCCTTCGGCGTCAGGATGCGCGGCCCGATCAGCGTGATCGGAAACACCAGCAGCGCGACCGCGGCAAGCTGCCAGTTCAGGAACAGCATCAGGATGATGCCGGCGATCAACTCGAAGAACGGCAACGCCGCGCTGTTGGCGAAGGTCTTGACCGAGCCCTCGAAGGCCGACAGATCGATCGAGAAGCGCGACAGGATCTCGCCGCGCTTGGTGCGGGCGAAATAGGCCGACGGCAGGTTCTGGACATGCTCGAAGATGCGTGTCCGGACGTCGGCGATGATGCCCGCCGCGAGTCGTGCATCCCAACGCTCGTACCAGACCGCGATGATCGAGGTGATGATGCCGGCGACCGCGAGCACGCCGAGGATCTTGTAGAGCGCCTGGAAGTCCTCCTCGCCGAGCGCGTCGTCGATCAGGAACTTCAGGCTGAGCGGCATGATGACGTTGAACAACGTCTCGACCAGCACGCCGACGGTCACGAAGGCGAACGGCTTGCGGTAGTTGGCGAGCAGCGGCCGGACAAAACCGAAGATCGTGGAGAGCGCGCCGGCGGCTTCCTTGGCGGTGAAGACGACGAGGTCCTCGTCGTCATCATCGTCATCGAGCTCGTCGTCCTCGTCCTCCTCGTCCTCCTCGTCGTCGGCATCGTCAGACGGGACCGCGGCAGGCTTCGCGGGGCCTGCCGACACGGGCGGACCGGACACGGCGACGGGCTTCTTCTTCAGCTCGGGATCGTCGGCATCGGAGCGATTCGGATCGTCTGATGCAGGAGGTCTTGGCGCCATGAAACCAACCGATGCTCCACGGCCGGCATGACCGCAAATCGAAACCACAGCGGCGGGCGCTGCGGCTGCGATCCTAAGCGATCAGGATGAATTCGGCAAAGCGTTTGGGCCGGCCGGCACGTTACCGCGGTGGTCCCTGGATCAAAGACCGGCGCCACAGTCTGTCGACGCAGGACATGCGCCCTGCGCCCGTTGCCGCTAGTCGAGGTCGGCCTCGACCTTGTCGAAGAACGAATAGCGCAGGCTGTCGGAGTCGGCGTACCACTGCCCCGGCCCCTTGTTGGCGGCCAGCGTCAGCGCCCACAGCGCATCGGTGCAGTCGCGGCGGTGCATCGACAGGTCGAAGCCGTTGCCGAAGAACAATTCCGACCATTCCCACCAGGTGCCGAGCTTCTTCACCCCGCGCAGCAGGTCGTAGCGATCGATCACCGCCGGTGCCATGTCCGAGGTCACCGACGCGAAGATCAGGCCGGTCTTGACCACGCGGTTGAGCTCGCGCACCGCGCGCGGCACCTGCTTCTCGCCGAGATGGCATAGCGACGTCTCGAACACGAAGTCGAACTCATTGGCCTTGAACGGCATGTCGGCGATCGAGCCGAGCTTGTTGTACTTCTTCAGCGCCTTTTGCGTCTTGCCGTGGATGTAGCGGTTGTTCTCGATGCCCCAGGCGTCGATGCCGCGGTCGCGCAGCGCGCCGACCAGTTCGCCGCTGGCCGAGCCCGCCACCAGCAGCTTGTAGCCCTTCGCCCTGCCCCAGACCGTCTTGATCAGGTCGGTCAGGTAGGCCGGGTCGGTGAAGTTGCGCCAGGCTTCGCTGTAGGGACCGGCGCCGCGATAATTCTCGAAATAGCCGCGGTCGATCTTGTCGGACAGCTCGGCGCCTTGCTGCGCGCGGGCGCGGCGCAGCCGCATCATCTCGGTGACGACGATGTCGGTCGCGGCATCGGAGGAATCGAGCAGCCCGTTCAGCGTCGAATCGAACAGATAGTCGCCGACCACCACGATGCCGGGGTGATCCTTCGGCTCGGGACGGTGATTGGTCATGACGTCGCGCACCGGCAGGCCGCCGGGCAGCGCGTTGACCGACGACAGCCAGCGATGGATCTTGCCCTCGAGGAAGTGCTCGCGGGCATTGCCGAGCGAGGCCGGCAGCGACTTCAGCGCGGCGTCGATCAGTTCCTGGTCGGAGAGATTGGCGAAGGCGAGCGCGTCGGAGCCCGCGATCAGCCAGTTCAGCACGCCGTGCTTGCCGACGTCGTGGCGCGCGCCCTCATTGTAGACGCAGCAGCCGCCGAACGCTTCCGACATGAACCAGGCGCCGGGGATCTTCTCGCCCCAGAACGGCTCGTCGAACAGCACCGAGACGCGCAGATAGTGCGCCGGCCGATCGAAATAGGCGACGTGCTTGACCATCGACCGGCGCAGCTCCTCGCCGTCCCAGCGCATCGTCGCAAGCCAGGAGTGCGGCAGGCAGACCAGCACGAGGTCGAAGTCGCGGGTCTCCGGCCCCTTGCCGTTCATCATGTTGAGCTGGTAGCGGCCGGCCGTGGTCTTGCCGACCTTGAGGACGCGGTGGTTGAGCTGGATGTCGGCATCGACTTCCGAGCGCAGGCAATCGATCAGCTGCTCGTTGCCGTTCTGGATCGAATACAGCCCGATATAGCCGTCGACATCCATCACGTAGTTCTTCAGCGCGTTGAGGCCATTGGTGTTGTGGCTCTCGGTCGCGAGATCGGAGCGCGCCATCACCTTGAAGAAGCGCTTGGCGGTCGGATCGTCGACCTCTTCGTCGAGGATCTGCTCGGCGGTCTTGTAGGCCCACGGGTGCTCGTTGTCGTGGGCGCCGACGCCTTCGTAATATTCGATCGGCGACACCAGCTCGCTGCAACGCTTGCGGAATCCCTCGATCGCGGCCGCGGTCTTCGGCCCGTATTTGCGGCGCATGCCGGGGACGTCGGCGAGCAGCTCGCCATCGAGGTGGACCTGCTCGGCATCCATCGGAATCGTCTGCAGGCCGAAATGCTGGATCAACTCGCGCAGCGGGTCGGGTCCCGTCATCGAGTAGTCATAGATC
The DNA here is from genome assembly GCA_943372075.1 of Bordetella parapertussis. Lineage (GTDB taxonomy): Bacteria > Pseudomonadota > Alphaproteobacteria > Rhizobiales > Xanthobacteraceae > Bradyrhizobium. The sequence continues at coordinate 7,204 of CALRXG020000335.1, forward strand.
TCGGCGACGCCCGCTTCGTACATCGCAGGTGCCGTGTCGAATTTGCGCGTGACGATTTTGCCGCCGAGACGGTTCGACGCCTCGAAGATGGTGACGCGGCAGAGGTCGCCGAGTTTACGCTTCAAGTACCAGGCGCTCATCAGCCCCCCGGGGCCGCCGCCTACGATAGCCAAGTCGAGCATTATGAATTCCGTCGTCTCCGGCACGGTCAAACAGCCGGTCTAAGTCACCCTAGCAAAGGCACTTTTTAGCCTGAAGGAAAGATGAACAAACTGCGTCCCTGCACCGCAGCAAGCAAAGAAAGCAGCAAAAAGGCCGGCAGAACGCCGGCCTTTTCGTTGGCTACCGTAGTCTTGCGGATGCCTATTCCGCGGGCGGCAGAGCCAGCGGCTCCGCTTCCGGGGCCGTCGGCACGATCGCCGCCTGCTGCTTCTCGCGCTCGTCGAGGATCAGCTTGTCGCGCTTGACCGCGACTTCGCGGATCCGCGCCATCGAGGCACCGGTGCCGGCCGGGATCAGACGGCCGACAATGACGTTCTCCTTGAGGCCTTCGAGCGGGTCGACCTTGCCATTGACCGCCGCCTCGGTGAGCACGCGCGTGGTCTCCTGGAACGACGCCGCCGAGAAGAACGAGCGGGTCTGCAAGCTCGCCTTGGTGATGCCGAGCAGAACCGGCGTCCCTGTGGCGGGCTTCTTGCCCTCCTCCTTGGCCTTGGTGTTGAGCGCGTCGAACTCGATCTTGTCGACCTGCTCGCCCGAGATCATGTCGGTGTCGCCCTGGTCGGTGACCTCGACCTTCTGCAGCATCTGACGGACAATCACCTCGATGTGCTTGTCGTTGATGAGCACGCCCTGCAACCGATAGACCTCCTGGATTTCGTTGACCAGATAGGCAGCGAGTTCCTCGATGCCCTTGATCGCCAGGATGTCGTGCGGCGCCGGATTGCCTTCGACGATGAAATCGCCCTTTTCGACGATGTCGCCGTCCTGAAGGTGG
>CALRXG020000336.1:0-8200 GCA_943372075.1 Bordetella parapertussis
CATGCGCCGGTCCCATCCGCTCCTTCATCAGGGCAAGGATTTCGGCCGGTGCGGTATCCGGCGAGCCGGCATTGAACGGCGGGGCCGGGTTGTATTCGAGCCTGAGCTGGATCGCTTCCGCGGTCCGGCGATCGACAAGCTCCGACACCAGCGTCAATGCGAAATCGATGCCCGCGGTGACGCCGCCGCCGGTGAAGCGGTTGCGGTCGACGCAGACCCGCGTCTTGGTGGGGATCGCGCCGAAGCCTGCCAGGAAATCGATCGCGCTCCAGTGCGTGGTGGCGCGATAGCCCTTGAGCAGCCCGGCCGCGCCGAGCACCAGCGATCCCGTGCACACCGACGTGACGTATTTCGCGCCCGCGGCCTGCTTGCGCAGGAAGCCAAGCATCTCCTCGTCGCCGACCATGTCGTCGGTGCCGAAGCCGCCGGGCACGCAGATCACGTCGAGCTGCGGGCAGTCGGCAAAGGTCGTGGTCGGCGTCAGCACCATGACCGAATCCGTCTGCACCGGTTCGATGCGTTTCCAGATCAGATGCACTTTGGCGCCGGGCACCGAGGAGAACACCTGCAAGGGACCGGTCAGGTCGAGCTGGGTCACCTTCGGGAAGACGAGCAGTCCAATCTGCAGCGGTTCGGTCATCGGAGGCCTCCAAAATAGCGCTTGACGGAACCAGGATGGCATGATGGCCTTCCGTCCAAAATGGCGTATTTCCCTCATTTTAGGACGTAGCTTCGCGCGCGGCGTGGCGTCCCTTGCGAGGATTTGGCGATGATCGGCATGCTGATCTTTCCCGACTTCCAGCTGCTCGACGCGGCCGGGCCGATCTCAGCCTTCGAGATCGCGGCGCGCTTCGCCAACAACCCACCTGACATCAAGACCATCGCGGTGAAGGCCGGGCCGGTGCGGAGTTCATCCGGTGTCGAGATGCTGGCGCGCGGGTTCAGGCCGTCGGCGGCGATCACGACGCTGATCGTTGCCGGCGGCAATGGCGTGCGCACGCCGGCGACCTGTCCGACCACGCTGTCCTTCGTGCGGCGAATGGCGGGCCGCGGCATCCGGGTCGCCAGCGTCTGTTCGGGCGCCTATGTGCTGGCCGAGGCGGGCCTGCTCGACGGCCGTCGCGCCACCACGCATTGGCAGCGCACGCCGCATTTCGTGAAGAGCTATCCGAAGGTCAAGCTCGAGCCGGATCAGATCTTCGTCCGCGACGGCAATATCTGGAGCTCGGCCGGCATCACCGCCGGCATCGACCTCGCGCTGGCGATGATCACCGAGGACTACGGCGACGAGATCGCGCAGCACACCGCGCGGCAGCTCGTGCTGTATCACCGGCGCAGCGGCGGGCAGTCGCAGTTTTCCTCGCTGCTCGAATTGAAGACGCCGAACGGACGATTCGGGCCGCTGCTGGCCTGGGCGCGCGAGAATCTCAACGCGCCGCTGACGGTCGAGGATCTCGCCGACAAGGCCGGAATGAGCTCGCGGCATTTCACCCGCGCCTTCATCGCGGAGACCGGTACCACGCCGTCGAAAGCCGTCGAGCGGCTGAGGATCGAGGTGGCGCGGCAGCGCGTTCAGTCGTCGGGCGAGGCGATCGAGCGCGTCGCGGAGATCACCGGCTTCCGCGATCCCGAGCGGATGCGCCGCGCCTTCATCCGCGCCTTCGGCCAGCCGCCGCAATCGCTCCGCCGGGCCGCACGCGTCGGGTAGTTTTCTATTCCGTCATTGCGAGCCACCCGGTCGGCGCGAAGCGCCGCCGGATGACAGGCTACGCGAAGCAATCCATTGTCACCAATCGCGCGGAACGATGGATTGCTTCGTCGCTTCAGCGCAAAATTGCTTTGCAATTTTGTCGCGAGCTCCTCGCAATGACGATCCTAGTGCGGGGCGTCGGGGTGCCAGCCGAGCAGGGCAAGCATCACGAAGAAGCCCACGGCATAGGCCACCATGATCGGCCAGCCCTGGGTGATCCAGCGTCCCACTGATTTGGCTTCCGGATACATGTTGGACACCGCAACGCCGGCCGACGAGCCGAACCAGACCATCGATCCGCCAAATCCGACCGCGTAGGCGAGAAAGCCCCAGTCGTAGCCGCCTTGCTTCAGCGCCAGCGCGGTGAGGGGAATGTTGTCGAACACCGACGAGACGAAGCCGAGCCCGAGCGCGGTCTGCCATGAGGCGGCCGGCAGCGTCTCGACCGGCATCATCGAGGCGGCAGTCACCAGTGCGAGAAGGAACACGGTGCCCTTGAGCGTCTCCGGCATGACAGACCAGTCCGGCCGCCGCAGCAGCGCGGTGACGAGGATCGCGGCCCAGACCGCGAGGCCCAGCACCGGCAGCACATCGAGCAGCGCGGGGAATTTCAGGTTGGCCGTGACATTGGCGGTCAGCGCGGCGAGCAGGATCACCGCGACGATCGCAACCCGCGCCCAGTCGATCCTGAGGCCGGACGGCGCCTTCTTCACGATCGGCGAAAAGCGGTGCTGTTGCAGCGAGGCCGGAACGGCGAACACCAACATCGCGACAATGGCAGCGACATAGGCATCGACCACGCTGAGCGGACTTATGCCGGCGATCCACATCATCGTCGTCGTGGTGTCACCGACCACGCTGCCGGCGCCGCCGGCATTCGATGCGGCGACGATCGCTGCGAGATAGCCGATATGGACGCGGCCGCGAAAGACATGGCGCGCCACGGTGCCGCCGATCAGCGCGGCCGCGATATTGTCGAGGAAGGCCGACAGCACGAACACGATCACCAGCAGGATCAGGCCGCCCTTCCAGTCATCGGGCAGCAGCGCCGGCATCTCGTCGGGGATGCGGCTGTCCTCGAAATGGCGGGACAGCAGCGCAAATCCCATCAGCAGCAGGAACAGGTTCGCGAGCGTGACCCACTCATGCTCCATGTGGTGCACAAGGCCGGGCAGCCCGGCGCCGAATTTGGCAAAGCCTGCGAACAGCAGCTTGTAGGCGACGATCGCGGCAAGACCCGTCAGCGCCACGGCGAGCGTGTGGTGATGGAAGATCGCGACGCCGAGCAAGGTCAGCGCGAACAGGATGAAATCGAGCGGGATACCGTAGACGAGGATGGGCGTGAACAAGGCGGTCTCGATGGCTGGAGCGCCCGGCGGCGTGCGGCGCGTCCGGCCGCACTATCGCGCGGCGGCAGGAACTTCAAGGCGCACGATCGCCGCAACGCGCCCGGCATGGCCCACGCGGGGTGATCGGGAGCGAACGGCAACCTGGTCGCTCCCGATCTGGTCGTTCAACCCAGCGTCTTGAGCCAGGCGCTGATCTCGGTCACCGCGATGTTGGCCTGGTTGAGCAGCTTGCCCATGGTGAAGAAGCCGTGGAACTGGCCGGGGAAATGCCGGTAGGTCACCGGAACGCCGGCGTCCTTGAGGAACTTCGCGTACTCGTCGCCTTCGTCGCGCAGCGGATCGGCGCCGGCGGTCAGCACATAGGCCGGCGGCAGTCCCGCAAAGCTCTTTGCGCGCGCGGGCGAGGCGCGCCAGTCGGTGCTGTCGGCGTCGCCGAGATAGTGGTTGGCGAACCAGCCGATCACTGAATGGGTCAGCAGCACGCTGGTCTCCGGCTCACGGTGCGAGGCATGTGTCCGCGCGAAATCGGTGCCGGGGTAGACCAATAGCTGGGCGGCGAGCTTCGGTCCGCCGTCGCGGGCGGTCAGCGCAACCACGGCCGCGAGGTTGCCGCCGGCGCTGTCACCACCGACGATCAGGCGCGCGGCGTCGATGCCGAGCTCTTTTGCGTTGGCGGCGACCCAACGGGTCGCGGTGACGGCGTCGTCGACCGCAGCGGGAAAGCGATGTTCGGGCGCCAGGCGATAGTCGACCGAGATCACGATCAGCTCGCCTTCATGGGCGAGCTTCTGGCAGACCACCTCATGGGTATCGAGATCGCCGATCACCCAGCCGCCGCCATGGAAGAACACCAGACAGGGCGCGAGCCCGTTGATCTTGCGCAGCGTCTTCGGGGTGTAGATGCGGGCCGGGATCGTGCCGTGCGGGGCTGGGATCGCCAGCGCCTTGCTCGAGTCGAGCGCGGGCGGCTCGGGATTGGAGACGATTCGCGCGGCGCGATAATATTCGCGGGCTTCCGGCGCGGTCAGAGTTTCATAAGCGGGGCGGCCGGCCTCCTGGAAGGCCTTGTAGACGGCGGCGGCATCGGGATCGAGAACGACGGGCATGGACGACAAACCTTGTTGTGGTGCTGGACTGAAATCTCAGGCGGCGGTGCGGCCGCCGTAGACGGTGTAGGCCGATCCGGAGACGTAGCTCGCCTCGTCGGAAGCGAGGAACGCGACGATCGAGGCAACCTCGCGCGCGAGCCCGAGCCGGCGCGCCGGAATCCGATCGACGATCTTCTCGACCGGCGGCGGCGCGTTGCCGCCGGAGCGGCCCTGCAGGATGGTGCTCAGCATCCGGCTCTCGATCATGCCGGGACAGACGCAATTGACGCGGACGCCGGTGCCGCTGCATTCCCAGGCCGCGCTCTTGGTCAGCCCGATCACCGCGTGCTTGCTCGCGCTGTAGACCGCGATCATCGGCGATCCCACCAGGCCCGCGATCGAGGCGGTGTTGATGATGCTGCCCTTGTTCTGCTTCAGCATCACCGGCAGCACGTGCTTCATGCCGAGGAAGACGCCGACGACGTTGACGTCGAGCACCCGGCGAAAGCTCTCCAGCGAATATTCCGGGATCGGCTTGATGTCCCCCTCGATGCCGGCGTTGTTGTAGAAGGCGTCGATGGTGCCGAAGCGGTCCACGGCGGCGCGGACATAGTCCTTGACCTCGGCCTCGTCGGTGACGTCGGCGGTGATCGCCAGCGCCTCGGCCGAGGCGGGCAGGTCCTTGACGGCGGCGGCAAGGTCGGCTTCCCTGCGGTCGACCGCGACGATCCGCGCGCCGCGTTCGGCGAGCAACTGGAGCGTGGCGGTTCCGATGACGCCGGCAGCGCCGGTGACGACGGCAACCCGGCCGTCGAGCCTGATGCGATCTGGCATGTTGGGTTTCCTCTGGCTGGTCCGGTTCGATCCGGATTTTCCTGGTTTTCGCGCCTGGTTGCGCGCCTTCAGCGCGCGAACTATCCCACGTGTTCCCGGGAGTGACCAGAGGGTGACCCGAGGGGCCCACCCACGGCCCGGGGAGGACGCCGGACCCGCCCTTTCCCCGCCGTATTCGGCGTGTTAACCGGTGCCCTGCGAGCGGCCGAGTTCAAGGTAAAATGTCGCGAGCCCGATTCGCCCTTTGAAGCCGCGCGAGATGTTTCGAACAATTGCCCTGACTGGCTTTGCGGCCTTGATCGCCGCCTCAATCGTCGCGTTTGCGCCGCCCGCGCGCGCGCAGATCGGAACGATTTTCTCCGATCCCGCGCCGCGTCCGCCCGGCTCGATCCCGCGCGGCCAGGTGGCGCCGCCCAACGACGACGACGAGGAAGTGCCGGAATTGCCGCGCGGCCGCCTGCTGCCGCCAACGAACCGGCCGTTGCCGCCGGCGCAGGGCGTGCCGCCGCCCGGCAGCGTTCAGTCGCAGCCCTTGGCGCCGCCGCCCGGCTCGACAGTCGCGCCGCCCGGCACCCAGCCCGGCGTTGCCGTGCAGCCGCCGCAACCCGGCGGGCCGGCGGTTGCCAACCCGTTGCCCGGCCTGCCGCCGGGGCAGCGGCAGCCGAGGGGGACCCCGCAGGGCACGCAGCAGGGCGCCGCGCCGCCGCAGGCGCCGGCGACGCTGCAGCCCGGTGACGAGGTGGTGCAGGAGCCGCCCTCGACCAAGATCACCAACAAGAAGGCGAGCTTCTCCGGCCTCGACAAGATCACCGGACGCATCATCAATTTCGACGAGGATATCGGCGAGACCGTGCAGTTCGGCGCGCTGCGCGTGAAGACCGACGCCTGTTACACCAGGCCGTCGACGGAAGCCGCCAACACCGACGCCTTCGTCGAGGTCGACGAGATCACCTTGCAGGGCGAAGTGAAGCGGATCTTCTCGGGCTGGATGTTCGCGGCAAGCCCCGGTCTGCACGGCGTAGAGCATCCGATCTACGACATCTGGCTGACCGACTGCAAAGGGCCGGACCAGACCATCGTGACCGCCGCGCCCGATCCGCCGAAGGCGCCGACGCCGCCACCGCCGCCGGCCCAGAAGCGCGCGCCGCCGAAGCAGGCCGCGCCGCGCCCGCCGCCGCAGCCGCTGCCGCAATATCAGCAGCAGCCGCCACCTCCGCCGCCCCAGCAACAGCAGCGGCCGGGCGGGTTGTTCGGTGGTCTGTTCGGGAACTAGCCCAAGTCTTGAACTAGCCCCAAGTCTTGAAACTAGCCCAAGTCTTGAACAAGTCTTGCGGCCCGGATCGAGCGACCGCGCGATCCGGGCTGATCAATTGCGCGCGGCGATGATCGCCAGCGCCTGTTCGCCCTTGACCGGCTGCGTGGTGTCGAGCTTGCGGAAATCCGCGGGCGCGCCGGATATCGCCTTGTCGAGCAGCGCGCGATAGCGGCGGCGCGAGATCTCGACCGCGCCGAACGTCTTCAGATGCTCGGTGACGTATTGTGTGTCGAGCAGTTCGAAGCCGCCCGCGATCAGCCGCGCCACCAGATGCACCAGCGCGACCTTCGAGGCGTCGCGCGCGGTGTGGAACATGCTCTCGCCGAAGAAGGCGCGGCCGAGGCTGACGCCATAGAGGCCGCCGACCAGATTGTCGTCCTGCCAGACCTCGACGCTGTGGCAGTGGCCCGATGTGTACAGCCCGAGATAGAGATCGCGGATCCGCTTGTTGATCCAGGTGTCGTCGCGGCCGGGCTGCGGCGCCGCGCAGCCGGCGATCACCGCCTTGAACGCGGTATCGACGGTGACGGTGAACGCATCGGAGCGCACGGTGCGCGCCAGGCGGGAGGCGACGCGGAAGCCGTCGAACGGAATCACGCCGCGCAATTCCGGCTCGACCCAGAACAGGGTCGGATCGTCGGCGCTCTCCGCCATCGGGAAGATGCCGCAGGCATAGGCGCGCAGCAGCACCTCGGGCGTGATCTCGGAGGAGGCGGAGTCGCGTGACGTCATGGCCGTGAAGATAGCAAAGCGCGGGCGGTCTTGCGATGGGGCTGCTACGGCGCGTGACGTGTTGACGAAACCTATCGGTTCCTCCACAAGCCGCGCCGTTCGGCCACACTTGCCCGCGACGGGCGGCGCGCCCGTGCTAGATTGCAACAAAAAGATGGCGGCGCCGCCCCGGACATGCTGGCGCGCACGCCCGACAAATCAAAACACGTGAGGGGACGCTGCATGAAATCGTCATGGCGGACGTTTGCGCCATTGCTGGTCTGGCTGGTGATCTATCTGGTCCCGGTGCCGTCGGGGCTGAACGCCAATCAGTGGCACTATTTCGCGGTGTTCGCCGCCGTGATTACCGGGCTGATCCTCGAATCGATGCCGGTCGGCGCGGTCGGATTGATCGGCCTCACCGTTGCCGGCGTCGGCGGCTATGTCGAGCCCGACCCGAACAAGTCGCTGCGCTGGATGCTGAGCGGCTTCTCCGAGAGCACGGTGTGGCTGATCGTCGGCGCCTTCGTGTTCTCGATCGGTTATCGCAAGAGCGGGCTCGGCCGCAGGCTGGCGCTGCTGCTGGTGCGCGGGCTCGGCCGCCGCACCATCGGGCTCGGCTATGCGGTGGCGTTCTCCGATCTGGTGCTGGCGCCGGCGACGCCGTCCAACACCGCGCGTTCGGGCGGCACGATCTATCCGATCGTCAGCAACATTCCGCGCATCTATGGCTCCGAGCCCGGCCCGACCGCGGGCAAGATCGGCACCTTCGTGATGTGGACGGCGTTTGCGACCACCGCCGTCACCAGCTCGCTGTTCCTGACTGCGCTGGCGCCGAATGCGGCCGCGCTCTCGATCGCCAAGAAGCTCGTCAACATCGAGGTCGGCTGGTCGCAATGGTTCATCGGCTTCGCGCCGCTTGGAATCCTGTTGCTGCTACTGGTGCCGCTGCTCAGCTATGTGATCTGCCGGCCGGAGATCAAGGAGAGCCCGGAGATCGTCACCTGGAGCCAAGGCGAGATCGCCAAGATGGGGCCGCCGTCGCGGCAGGAATGGATCATGGCGGTGCTGGTGCTGCTCGCGATGTTCCTGTGGATCTGCGGCTCCAATCCCAACATCAGCGTGCCGCTGCTCGGCTCGAACTTCATCAACG
>CALRXG020000337.1:0-8198 GCA_943372075.1 Bordetella parapertussis
TATCGCCTCGGAGACCACGCAATACGCGTTGCCGGAGCAGAAGCTCGGCCAGATCCCGGGCTCGGGCGGCTCGGCACGGCTCCAGAAGATGGTCGGCATCACCCGCACCAAGGACATCGTGATGCGCTCCAAGCGCATCTCGGCCAAGCAGGCCTATGACTGGGGCATCGCCACCGATTGCGTGCCGGATGCCGAGCTGGAGACGGCGACCGACAAGCTCGTCGATGAGCTCCGCACCTTCTCGCCGCTGGCGCAGCGCACCGCCAAGAAGCTCCTCAACGACACCGAGGATTCGACGCTCGCCATCGCCATCGAGCTCGAAGGCCATTGCTACAGCCGCCTGCGGCAGTCGGAAGACTTCAAGGAAGGCGTCGAGGCCTTCAACGCCAAGCGTCCGCCGAAGTTCACCGGCCGCTGAGACGCGACGAAACTGCCGCGGTTCGCAGTGGTGCGAACCGCGGTGTCATTCAAAACGGGGGAGGTCAAACAACATGGCTGAGATGGATATGCCGGTCGCGGGTGCACAAGCATCGGCCGATAACAAGCAGATGGTCAACGCGATCATCGCCTCGGTGCTCGGATGGGCACTCGATCTGTTCGATTTGTTCATTCTGCTCTACGTGGCGCCGGTTGTCGGCGCGCTGTTCTTTCCGTCGAGCAATCCGGCACTGTCGCTGGCCGCGGTCTACGGCTCGTTCGCCGTCACGCTGCTGATGCGGCCGCTCGGCTCGGCGATCTTCGGCCATTATGCCGACGTGCACGGCCGCAAGCAGGCGATGCTGATCGCCATCATCGGCGTCGGCGTCAGCACGGCGGCGTTCGGCCTGCTGCCGACCATCGCGCAGGTCGGTGTGATCGCGCCGGCCATCTTCCTGATCCTGCGCCTGGTGCAGGGCATCTTCGTCGGCGGCGTCGTGGCGTCCACCCACACCATCGGCACCGAGTCCGTGCCGCCGCAATGGCGCGGTGCGATGTCCGGTCTGGTCGGCGGCGGCGGTGCCGGCATCGGCGCGCTGCTGGCGTCCTTCATCTTCCTGATCACGTCCTCGGTCTTCCCCGGCGATGCCTTCGCGGTGTGGGGCTGGCGCTTCATGTTCTTTTCGGGACTGCTGAGCTCGCTACTCGGCTGGTTCATCTTCCGCAACCTCGAGGAGTCGCCATACTTCAAGGAGCTCAAGCGCCAGCAGGGCAACAAGCAGGCGAAAGTCTCGAAAGCGCCGGTCAAGGACGTGTTCTCCGGCCAATATCGCGGCGTGCTGCTAGTCAATCTGCTCATCACCTTCGGTGGCGGCGCGGGCTACTACCTGACCTCGGGCTATCTGCCGAGCTTCCTGAAGGTCATCAACGCGGTCCCGAATCAGACCTCGTCGCTGATCCTGATGGGCGCGAGCGTGTCGGCGTTCTTCTCCGCTGTGCTGGTCGGCGCGCTCAGCGACCAGATTGGCCGCAAGAAGACGTTTTTGCTGATCGGCGTGCTGGCTGCGGTGTTGCTGCCGCTGTGCTATCTCAATCTCGCAGCGACAACGGACACGACGCAGATCATGCTCTATGCGCTCGCCATCGCCTTCATCGGCAATGCCGGTTACGCCCCGGTGCTGATCTTCCTCAACGAACGTTTTCCAACGGCGCTGCGCGCGAGCGGCACCGGCCTGTCCTGGAATATCGGCTTTGCGCTGGGCGGCATGATGCCGACCTTCGTCTCGCTGGTAAGCGGCAGCCCCGCGGAGATTCCGATGTCGCTGGCCTACTTCGCGGTCGGTGTGTTCGTGATCTATCTGATCGGTGCGATCGTGATCCCCGAGACCAAAGGCGACTTCCGCTGAAGCAAACCGGCGCGGCCACGACGGCCGCGCCGATCCATCGTATTGCGCGACGAGACAGGAATGGATGAGCTGCATTTCGACGATGTGATCGTCGGCGGCGGGTCGGCGGGCTGCGTGCTCGCCAATCGGCTTTCCGCGGATGGGGGGCGTCGCGTGCTTCTGATCGAAGCCGGGATGGATACGCCGCCGGAGGCGACGCCGCCTGAAATCCTCGACAGCTATCCGATGACGCTGTTCTTCGGCGACACGTACATCTGGCCCGGCCTGTCGGCGGCGGCCGGCCGTAATGCCGAAGGCAAGCCTGTTATCCGCGCCTATGAGCAGGGACGGGTGATGGGCGGCGGCTCCAGCATCAACGTGCAGTCGGCCAATCGCGGCCTGCCGCGCGACTATGATGAATGGCGCGATCTCGGCGCGCGGGGCTGGGGCTGGGCGGATGTGCTGCCATATTTCCTCAAGCTAGAATCCGATCTCGATTTCGACGGACCGCTGCACGGCAAGCACGGTCCAATCCCGATCCGACGCATCGCGCGCGAAGCGATGCCGCCGTTCGGCCACGCCGTCGGTGAGGCGTTGTCCGCAACTGGCCTGCCATTCCGAAAGGACCAGAACGGCGAGTTCGAAGACGGCATTTTCCCGCCGGCGTTTTCGAACCGCAATGACCAGCGTGTCTCCACGGCCGCCGGCTACCTCGATGCGGCGACGCGGGCGCGGCTGAATCTGACCATCTGGGCCGATAGCGAGGTCGAGCAACTTCGGCTTGACGGCCGCCGCGCAACGGGTGTGATAGTCGCTCGCGGCGGCGAGCGGCTCACCGTCGGTGCCCGCCGCGTAATCCTCACGGCAGGCGCGCTGCAATCGCCGGCGATCCTGATGCGGGCGGGCATCGGCCCCGGTGCGGCGCTGCAAGCTCTGGGCATTCCCGTGGCGATCGATTTGCCCGCGGTCGGCAGCAATTTGCGCGACCATCCCGCGCTGACGTTCTGCCAATATCTGCCGAGGCAGCTACGGCTGCCGCTGACCCGGCGGCGCCCAAACTTTGCCGCGATGCGCTTCTCCTCCAAACATCGAGGCTGCGATGCTTCCGACATGTACATCACGGCCTCGGCGCGCGGAGGCTGGCACGCGCTGGGCACGCGGCTCGGTCTCTATTTCCTCTGGTGCAACCGGCCGTATTCGAGCGGATCGCTGAAGCTGGCGACGCCCGATCCCGAGACTTTTCTGGTTGTCGATTTCAACCTGTTGTCCGATCCGCGTGATCTCGAACGGATGATTGCGTCCGTCCGCCTGCTTGCGAGCCTGGTCGTCCATCCCGCGGTCAATCCTGAGGCCGGTGATTTCTTCCCGGCCTCGTATTCCCCGCGCATCAAGCGGCTGAGCCGGTATGGCACGGTCAATCGCATCGTCGCATCCATCCTCGGGCCGATGCTCGACGTGCCTGCGGTCCTCCGGCAACTCCTGATCCGGCTGGTCCTGCTCAACGGCACCGCCTTCCGGGCGACGCTGGCGGACGACCGTGCCCTTGAAGCCTTTGTGCGGGAGAGCGTGTTCGGCGTCTGGCACCCCGTGGGGACATGCCGCATGGGCGATTCCGCCGACCCCACGGCGGTAGTCGATCCCGAGGGCAGGGTGATCGGCAGCGACAATATTTTCGTGGCGGATGCCTCGATTATGCCGCGGTTGCCGACGGCCAATACCAACATCCCCGTGATCATGGCGGCCGAGAAGATCAGCGATGCGCTTTTGCCCCGAAGTTAGAGTGGGATGCCCCGACCGCAGGCGCGCGCAAGGATGGCCGAAATCGCCCGACACGTCACCGAACTTCCGGATCAGCTAGGACGCGGACTCATTAAGGCGCAGCCATAGCCTGATTGACGCGAGTTGAACGAAGGCTAGGTAGTTGGCAGCAAGCCTGTCGTATCGGGTCGCGACGCGACGACATTGTTTGATCCTGTTGAAGAACCGCTCGACTCGGTTGCGAGCACGATAGAGATGAGGGCTGAAGCAGATCGGATCCCTGCGATTGCTCTTCGGCGGGATGTTTGCCCACGCGCCCTTCTTCATGGCAAGCTCCCTGATCCAGTCTGCGTCATAGCCGCGGTCGGCAAGCAGCATTGCCCCGGATTCCAGACGAGACAGCAGCTTTCCGGCAAGTCGAACGTCATGGGCCTCACCGGGGCTCGGCGCCAGCCGTACCGGCAGACCATTGCTATCGACCACCGCATGGATTTTGCTCGTCAAGCCGCCGCGGGACCTTCCCATCGATTGGCGCTGGTTCCTTGTGATGCAGGCTCCATGCTGATGCACGCGGACAATGGAGGTGTCGATCATCTGGACCGCGGCATCATGGGCAGTGGCAAGCGCTTCTATGATGCGGCCCCAAACACCGGCCCGCCCCCACCTGACGAAGCGGTTGTAGCAAGTGGTGTATGGGCCAAACGCCGTTGGCAGATCGCGCCAGGGTGCTCCTGACCGGAGGACCCAGAAGATGCCATTCAGGACCCGTCTATCGTCCACCCGAGGAACGCCACGCGACTTGTTCGGCAGCATCGGCTTGATGGCAGTCCATTCATAGTCGGCGAGTTCGTAGCGCATGATTCGATCCCCAGTTTGGGGGGTTGAATCATGGAGGTCTGTCCAAGCGCAACGCTTCTGGCTCGGCCCCGGTTCGGCGCTTACGGGCAGAAGCGGACATCAACCTGCCGACGGTCCCCGATGAAACCGTCGAAAATGACCCAGAGCAGACGCCGGTCGACTCGGAGGGGCTGCAGCAACTCGCTCATGTTCGTTGACAGCATCTGCACCGAGTCCACCAGGTACATTTCATTAGGCCATTTTCCAGTCCTGCAAGGTCAATCGGGCTCGCGCCGGTCGCTTTGCCTTGTGACAGCCAGCGATTATCGGCCGCCTTTGCTCCGTTCGAACGCGGGGGTCATCTGCAGGCCGTTGGGAAACGGCGTGCGCACAGAACGAGCGTCATGCCGCCCAACGAAGCGAGTAAGACCGCAGCTAAGTCAATCGCCGTCGTCAGTCCCCATGCGCGGGCGACAACGCCCAGCGCGATGGCGCAGCAGCCCATGCAAAGATATCCGACGAGATAGAAGGCGGAGAAGACGCCGCCGCGGCTGTCCGCTGGCGCGGCGGCGTTGAGCAGCGTGAGCGCCCCCAGGAAGAGAAACGCGTAGCTCACGCCCGCCAAGGAGGTGGAAGCAAGCAAAGCGGGCAACGAGCGGGCTTCAGTCGCCAACCACAAGAGAAGCACCGCGATTGCAGTCGAGATGGAGCCGAGAAGAAGGGCGGATCGCGGCCGCAACCTTCTGGCGATCATCGTAGCCATCGCGGACACGATGGCGAAACTCGCCAAGACGGCGCCGTTCGTAAGTTCGTTGGCGGATCCGACGAGATCATGGGCCACCTGGCCGCCGAGCGACAGCAGGACAGCGCCGGTGGCGAAGGCCGTCGCAGCGGCGATCGATGCCACGCCGAATGCATTGCGGACGGCCGCGGGTACGTGCGGCAATCGGGGAGCCCACCGCTTCTTGCTCGGCGCAAGACTGGGCAGGAACCAGACGGCGACGATCAGTACGGCGATGACCGTCGCAAGCACGACGAAATCGAGCCGCAACGGATAGGGCGCGTACTGGATCAGAGTGCCCCCGAGGAGCAGCGCGGTGGCGAAGCCGAGCGCTTGCGCCAGATTGGTCGCCGACGCGGCGCGTTCGGGATCTCTGGTGGAACTAAACTCGAGGATGGCCGCCGTCGAGGCGCCGCTTGCGAGACCTACTCCGATTCCCATCACCGCACGGGCCGCGAAGAGCCATTCGACATCAAGGGCGAATGCGAGCGTGAGAGCCCCAATGAGCGAGCACACCAGGGCGGCAAGCATCGTCCACCGCCTGCCGACATGATCGGAAATGTCGCCCAGCAGAACCAGCGTTCCGACGACGAACAGAGGATAGATCGCGAACACGCCCGTCGTCTGTATCGGAGACAGCTGCCATTCCTCGGCATAGAGCCGGTAGCTGAGCGCCGGCGCGGCGCTCGTCCACAGCGTATGCATCGCGACGCCGAGCGAGACCCAGAGGCTCGTCCGGCGGCTCAAGACAGGTCTCGGTGGAGAGCGTCGGCCGTCCGTTGACCGGAGGCCGACATCGATCTGCCCCATCAGCGCAGGCCGCCGCCGGCCGAAACTCTCTCTCCGGTCACCCAACGTGCGTCGTCCGAGGCCACGAAAGCCACGACATCGGCGATGTCCTGGGGCTGGCCGAGGCGGCCGAGCGGCGTCTGGGCGATTATGCCCGCCTCGAAGTCGGTCGCGAGCATTCCGGCGCTGTGGGTGCCTTCGGTCTCGGTGAGGCTGGGGCTGACGGTGTTGACCCGGATCTTTCGCGGGCCGAGTTCGTTCGCCAGCACGCCGGTGATGACGTCGACCGCTCCCTTGGTAGCGGTGTAGACGGCGGTTTGAGGAGGAGTGATGGCGGTAACCCCGGAGCCGATGTTGATGATGCTGGCGCCTTCTCCAAGGTGGGGAGCGGCGGCTTGGGTCACCAGCAAGAGACCAAGCACGTTGACGTCGAACATTTTGCGGAACTGCGGCTCGTTGACCGACTCCAGCGGACCGAATTCGTAGACGCCCGAGTTGTTGACCAGGATGTCGAGGCGGCCGTAGGCGGCGATGGCCGCGTCCACCAGAGCTTTGGCTTCGGCTGCCTTGGACACGTCGCCCTGGACGGCGATAGCCTTGCCGTCGCGGCTAGTGATCGATTTGACCACGGCCTCGGCGCCGGCCTTGCTCGAAGCATAATTGACCACGACCGAGGCGCCGCGCGCGGCGAGGGTCTTGGCGACGGCGGCGCCGATGCCTTTAGACGCTCCGGTGACGATGGCGACTTTACCCTTGAGATCAGACATGACGTACTCCTTGAAGATGCCGCTAAGCGGCGTGTTCCTCGATTGCGTCGACGCGATCGGGGTAGAATGCGAGGTGATCCTTGATCTCGACCACGGCGTCGTAGGGCGCCTCATAGGTCCAGATCGCATCGATCGAGCGCTCGCCGCCGCTCGGGATGCTGAAGTAGGCTGCGTCGCCCTTGTAGGGGCAGTAGGTCCGAGTGGCCGATCGTGCGAGGACCGCCATGTCTACGTCCTTGCGCGGGATGTACTGCACAGGCGGATACTTGGCTTCGCGCAAGGTGAGCGCGTTGCGCGTGTCGGCGATCACGTGTCCACCAACTGTGACGACAACGCGATTTGCGTTTCGCTCCATGGTGATGGGGTGATCCGGACCGGGTATTTTGATTGCTCTTTGCGTCATCACGACCATCCTTTGTTGTTGCTCGAGATCAAAGCTTCGAACCGCCGTCGACGCGTAGCGTGTCGCCGGACACCCAACGGGCTTCGTTCGAAGCCAGGAATGCGATGGCGCCTGCGATGTCGTCGGGCTGCGCCACCCGCTTGAGCGCCTGCAGGGAGAGCGTGAACTCGCGACCCGCATCGGTCCTCGCGAAGTTCGACATGTCGGTCTCGACCACGCCCGGCGCCACGGCGTTCACCCGCACGCCCTTGGCTCCGAGTATCAATGCGAAGTGCTTGACCAGCGTGTCGATGGCCCCTTTCGTGGCGGCGTAGGCGGAGAGATTGCCGACTGCCGCGTGTGCGGCGAGCGAGGACGTGAAGATGACGCTCGATCCCTCCTTGAGGATCGGGAGCAACTGCTGAACCAGGAAGTAGGGTGCGCGGACGTTGACGGCGAACAGCGCGTCGAAGTCCTCGATCGTGGTCTCCTCGATCGTCGCGGCCTTGGCCACGCCGGCATTGGCCACCAGAATGTCGAGACGCTCGCCGACGATCTCATGCGTTTTCGCTGCGAGCTTCTGCGCACCGAGCGGGTCGGCAAGGTCGGACCCGATCGCCTCGGCCTTGCCGCCGGCGGCCCTGATCTCATCGACCACCGCACGCGCTTCCGCGGCGCCGCGCCCGTAATGGACCAGTACCTGCGCGCCGGCCTTCGAGAGTGCCAGAGCGGTGGCACGCCCGATCCCGCGTGAGGCGCCGGTGACCAGCGCTGTCTTCCCGCAACATGATTTCATGATTATGTCCCTTGGGTGGAATCTCGGACCAGCTATCGGGCGCGCAGAAAGCGCGCCCGACCGGATTGGCGTCTCACGTATCGTCAGGCGTCGAGGAAGAGGGCCGCGTGAGCCAGAAAGAGGTCCGGGTACTGGTAGAACGGTGCGTGGCTCGAATCCGGGTAGACGATCAGCTGGGCATTCGGCAGATGCTGCTGCAGCGTGAAACCGTTGATCGTCGGGATGATCAGATCATTGCTGCCGTCGACGACCAGGACCGGTTGACGGATATCGGCCAGGTAGTTCC
>CALRXG020000338.1:0-8165 GCA_943372075.1 Bordetella parapertussis
CGACGGCGTGGCTGCCGCGGTGAAGCAGGCGGAGGCGCTCGCGGCCCTCAAGCTCACGACGTCGCGTCGCGGCGCCTACGCGATGCCCGCGGCGAAAGCCTATTCCGGGCTGCTGGAGAAATTCGCGCCGCCTGTGAAAGAGCCGTAACAGCGTCATTGCGAGCGAAGCGAAGCAATCCATCTCGCCGCTTGCGGATGAATGGACTGCTTCGTCGCGGTCGCTCCTCGCAATGACGATAGAGCCGTCAGCCTGACGCCGCACCGCCATAGATGCGGTCGCGCAGGCGGCGCATGCCAGATAGCCAGCGCTCGCGGTTGGTGGCCTTGCGCTGCATGTATTCCTGCACCTGCGGATGCGAGAGGATCAGAAAGCGCTCTTCCGTCATCGCCTCGATCACCATCCGTGCCACTTCGCCCGGCTGCAGCACGCCATCGACGCGCGCTGCGCTCGGGCCCGGCGTGGTCATCCCCGTCTGCACCGATTGCGGGCAGAGCACGGAGACGCGGATGCCGCGATCGCCATACTGGATCGCCAGATGCTCCGCGAGCGCGACCGCGGCACTCTTGGTGACGCCGTAGGGCATCGAGTTCAGCGAGGCCAATAGCCCCGCAGCGGACGCAGTGTTGATGAGATAGCCCGAGCCGCGCGCCAGCATGCCCGGCACCAGCGCGCGCGCTGCGAACACATGGCTCATCACATGCACGCGCCAGCTCACATCCCAGTCGGCATCGGACGCGGCTTCCTGCCCCTTGCGCGACAGCCCGGCATTGGAGAAGAACACGTCGACCGGGCCATACTTGTCCTCGGCGGCGGCAATCAGCGCCTTGACATCCTCCTCGAGCCCGACATCGGCGGTGACCGCGAGCCCGTCGATATCGCCGGCGACGCTGGCGAGCCGGTCGCGCGAAGTCTTGAGATCGGCGACCACGACACCGCGTGCGCCGGCCTCCGCATAGGCCCGCGCCACCGCTTCGCCGATCCCGCTGGCGCCGCCGGTGACGACGCAGACCTTGTCCTTGACGTGCATGGTTCGATGTCCCTGCTTGTTATCGTGATGTCTGGATTGTCAGCCCTGATACAGGCCCTTGTCACGCGCCTTCTGGATCGCGAGCGCGGCCATCAGGTCGAGCATCGGAGTCCGAATATCAGCCGTGCGGGCAAACGCCGCGGGTGCGCGCACCAGCACGTCGATCTCCATGGCGCGGCCGAGCTCGTAATCTTGCAAGATCGAGGGCTTGTGGTCAGGCGCGGGTCCCGAGCGGGTGACGCGCTTGACCCCGGGGATATAGTGCGTCGCCACCGTGTTGGCCTCGTCGAGCAGCCGCGGGATCACGTCCTGCATGTCAGGATCGTCGCGGACACCGCGCGCGGTCAGTCCGGTCAGGAGGCAGAGCACCGACATCGACATGTTGGTCAATAGCTTCGACCAGATCGTCTCGCGGATCTGCGCGACCTCGGGCGATTCGATCGCGGCCTCGTTCAACGCCGCGCGCAGCCGGGCGATGCGCTCGCTCGGGCGGTCGTCGCATTCACCGATCAGGAGCCGATTTCGTTCCGGCGACAGGTTCGCCACGGCGCCGGGTGCGATCACCTCGTTGGAGGAGAAGATCACGCCGCCGATGATCCGCTCTTTCGGAACGGCGCTGCGCAAGCGGCCGCCGGGATCGAGGAAGGCGAGGTCGGGAATACTGGGATGCTGTGGCGGCAGGCCGAGATCGTACCACCAGGGAATGCCGTTCTGCGCGAACACGATTGCGGTGTCCCGCTCAAGCAGCGGCAACAGTCCGGTTCCGAGCGCGCCGACCCCGGTCGCCTTCAGCGTGCTGATGACGACATCCTGCGGGCCCAGCTCGGCCGGATCGGCCGACGCCTTCACTTTTGCGGTGACGCTGGTGTCGCCGACCTTCAGCGTCAGTCCATTGGCCTTGACCGCGTCGAGATGTGGCCCGCGCATCACGCAGGACACCTCGTGGCCGGCGCGGGCCAGCCGGACCGCGAAATGGCTGCCGACGGCGCCCGCGCCGAAAATGCAAATGCGCATGAGTGGAACTGGTCCTTGCAACGTGCCGCGCCAGTTTCCACAAGCGCGGGGCATCGCGCAACCCGTCATGCGCGCGGCGCGGTCGCACGCGCCGAAAGTGATGGATCAAGGCGGCCGCTCTCGTCATAGTGCCAGCCAAGAGCAATGCCGAGCCAGGGAGAAACGTCATGTCGGCCAGCCCAGTCCTGTGGAGCCTCGATGCGCGCGGGGTCGCGACCGTCACGCTGAACCGGCCCGAGGTCAACAACGCCTATGATGGCGCGCTGATCGCCGGCGTGCTCGCCGCGATCGACGATCTCTCGACCAAGCCGGTGCGCGTCGTCGTGCTCAAGGGCAACGGCAAGCATTTCCAGGCCGGTGCCGACCTGAAATGGATCAACGGCGTGCGGCCGAAATCATCTGACGAGAACGAGGTGGCGTCGCGCGCCACCTTCGAGGCGGTGCAGCGCCTCAACACGCTGCCGGTGCCGACCGTGGCGCTGGTGCAGGGCGGCTGCTTCGGCGGCGGCACCGGCGTGATCTCGGCCTGCGATATCGTGATCGCGGCCGACAACGCGCTGTTCTCGATCACCGAGGTGCGCTGGGGCCTGACGGCTGCGATCATCATCCCGCAGCTCTGCGACGCCATCGGTGTGCGCCAGGTGCGCCGCTACGCGCTGACCGGCGAACGATTCGGTGCGGAAGATGCGCGGCGCATCGGTCTCGTCCATGAGGTGGTGCCGTTGGCCGATCTCGAGAGCGCCGGGGCCAAGGTCGCGGAGCAGTTGCTCGGCAACGCGCCGGAGGCGATGGCCGAGACCAAGAAGCTCGCGATGGAGAGCTCGTTCGGCGGCATGGCCGTGGACGATGCGGCCTACGAGCGTCTCGTCCACCTGCATTCGGCGAAGCGGCAGACCGCCGAAGCGGCCGAAGGGCTGGCGTCGTTTGCCGAGAAGCGCGCGGGACGGTGGAGCGGCGGCCCGGCATAGGTCCCGCCGTTCAGCAGCCGCGGCAGATGCCGCGCATGCTGCGATAGACCTCTTCGTCGTCGCGGCGCATCTGCTGCAACTGATCGAACGTCTTCGATTCGCTCGACCGGGTGATCGGTGGCTCGGGCTTGCGCCGGGCCGCCAGTTCCTCCTCTTGCCGATGGTAGCAGGCCTCGCGCTCCGCCTTGGCTTCGATGAAGCGGCACGTCTCGATCGCCACCGCGGGCTGAGCGGCGATGATGAGACCAAGCGATACTGACAGCAGGAGTCTCAAGCAGGCGATCCTTTCGCGTTGTTCTCGCAGGTCCGCATGTGAAGGCCAAGACCAGTGTCGCATCACAGCGACTGCGACAGCGACTTTTTCAAGGTCTTCAGCAGCGCCTGCACCGCGGCAGCGTCGATGCGGCGTTCGGGAACGGCGGCTTTCACCCACAGTTCCGGGATCGGAAACTCGGCAAGGATCGGCTGCAACGCGCCGTCGCGCAGCGCGTCGGCGACGAGGTAATGTGACAGCAGCGCGATGCCGTTGCCGGCGATCGCGCTTTGCGTCAGCACGCGGCCCTCGTTCGAGGAGAGGATCGGGCGCACCTGGATGTTGATACGGCCGCGCGGCCCCTCGAACGGCCATTCCGGTCCGGTCGGCAGGAAGCTGAGGCAGCGGTGATCGACCAGGTCGCGCGGATGCTTCGGCGTGCCGTTCTTCTTCAGATAGGCCGGCGCGGCGCAGACGAGCCGCGGCAGCCGGCACAACGGCTCGTCGACGACCCCGCCGAAGGAATGCGGGAAGGCGCCGATCGCGATGTCGAAACCTTCGGTCACCGGATCGACCGGGCGATCGATCATCACGATCTCGAGCTTCACGCTGCGGTTCTGTCGCTGGAAGATGGTGAACGCATCGGCGAGCCGCGCCACCGTCAGCGAGGTCGGCGCCTTGACGCGGAGATGGTCGGAGAGGTCGCGCTGCTTCTCGCCCATCCGCGACAGGAGATCGCCGACATCGGCGACGACGCCGCGGGCGCGATGCACATATTGCTGCCCGGCCTCGGTCAGCCGCAACTGGCGGGTCGAGCGGTGGAACAGCGCGGTGCCGATCCGCTCCTCGAGCTGGGTGACGCGCTTGGCGACGACCGAGGTTGCGACGTTCAGCTTGCGCGCGGCGGCGGAGAAGCCGCCGGCGTCGGCGGTGGCGAGGAAGGCTTCAAGATTGACCAGCGTATCCATCTGCGGCCTCGCAGTTCTTCTCTCGCTTTTCTCGATTCGCGAAAGCTCATTACATAATTTGATGGATTGTACTGCAATCCGCATCAATTCATAGTCGGCCCCAATCAACCTGTTCAGGACGGAAACGATGCGAGCGAGCACGATCGAAGAGCCTGCGCGGCAGGTCCCCCTCTATGGCGAATATGATGTGGTGGTGCTCGGCGGCGGACCGGCCGGCATTGCGGCTGCGGTCGGCGCGGCGCGCGCTGGGCGGCGGACGCTGTTGATCGAGCGCTACGGATTTCTCGGTGGCATGGGCACCGCGGCCGGCGTGACCAACTTTTGCGGCCTGCACGCCAACATCTTCGGCGAGATGCATCGGGTGGTGCAGGGCATCGCCTCGGACCTGCTGGCACGGATCGACCGGCTCGGCGGCCTGAACGCGCCGCATCTGATCCTCGGCAAGATTCTTGCGCAGGCCTACGACACCGCGGCCTACAAGATCGCGGCCGATGACCTGCTGGCGCATCACAAGGTCGATATCCTGTTCCACGCGCTCGGTGCCGGCGTCGTGATGGATGGCGCGCATATCCGTGCGCTGATGGTGGAAACCAAGGCCGGCCGGCGAGCGGTGCGCGGTGGCATCTTCATCGATTGTTCCGGTGACGGTGATCTCGCGGTGTGGGCCGGCGCGCCCTATGAGGTCGGCGACAATGCCGGCGGCATGCTCTATCCCTCGATGATGTTCCGCCTCAACGGCATCGATCCGGCGAAGGCCGGCGATGCGTGGCGTACGATCCCGGCGCTGATGGCGGAGGCCGAGGCCGCCGGCACGCATACATTCCCGCGCAAATCCGCGATCGTGCGGCCGCAGAAATCGCAGATCGAATGGCGGGTGAACTTCACCCAGGTGACGCGGGACGATGGCCGCGCCATCTCCGGCATCGATCCCGATGACATGACGCGCGGCGAGATCGAGGGCCGCCGCCAGGCGGTGGAGGCCTTCGCGTTCCTGCGCACGGTGCCGGGCTTCGAGAACTCCTACATCGTCGATCTGCCGCCGCAGCTCGGCATCCGTGAGACCCGGCGCGTGATCGGCGGCTACATGCTGTCCGGCGAGGACGTGCTGGGTTGCGCCTCGTTCGAGGACTCGATCGGCGTCAATGGCTGGCCGAAGGAATCGCATGTCGCGGGCGATGTGATCTTCGAGTTTCCGCCGATCCCGGACAGCCGCGGCTACAACGAATTGCCGTATCGCATGCTGGTACCTGATGGTGTCGACAATCTGCTGGTCGCCGGCCGTTGCGCCTCGATGACCCATGAAGGCCAATCGGCGGCGCGCGTCTCCGGTGCCTGTTTCGTGATGGGCGAGGCGGCGGGAACCGCGGCGGCATTGGCGCTGTCGGGCAACACGATTCCGCGCGACATTTCCGTCGAAAAGTTGCAACAACAGCTCGCGGCGCAGGGCGCGTTCATCGGGCGCGACCAGCTTGTGCCTGATGGACTATAAGCGGAGTACAGGGATGAAGGGTTGGGCGCGGCTCGCACTCGCGGGCCTGCTGATGTGGGCCGCGAGCGGTGTCGCGCGGGCCGACGATGTCCTGAAGGCGAAGATCGGCGTGCTGCGGCTGTCGTCTTCGGCGCCGGTGTTCATCGCGCAGGACAAGGGCTATTTCCGTGACGCCGGGCTCGATGTCGAGCTGAAGTTCTTCGACGCCGCGCAGCCGATCGCGGTGGCGACCACGTCGGGTGACGTCGATTTCGGCATCACCGCCTTCACCGCGGGGCTCTACAATCTCGCCGGCAAGGGCACGCTGAAGGTGATCGGCGGCATGAGCCGCGAGAAGGCCGGCTATCCCTTGATCGGCTATTTCGCCAGCAACAATGCCTATGCTGCCGGGCTCAAGACGCCGAAGGATCTCGCCGGCAAGCGTGTCGCGGTGACCCAGGTCGGCTCCAGCTTCCACTATTCGCTCGGCCTGCTCGCCGACAAGTACGGCTTCAAACTATCCGACGTGAAGATCGTGCCGCTGCAATCGCTGTCGAACGCGGCTGCGGCGCTGAAGGGCGAGACGGTCGACGCCGCGCTGCTGCCGATCTCGACCGCGCGCACCTTGATGGACTCCAACGGCGCGAAATTCCTGGGCTGGGTCGGCGACGAGACGCCGTGGCAGTTGGGGGCGATCTTCGCGTCGCCGAAGACGCTGACCCATGCGCAACTGGTGACGAGGTTGCTCGCCGCGCTGACCCGCGCCGATCACGAATATCACGACGTGATCCTGAGCGCGATCAAGGACGGCGTGGTGCCGATCAACGACAAGACAAAGCCGTTGCTCGAGATCATCGCCAAATACACCAACCTGCCGGTCGAGCAGGTGGTCGGCAATTGCGCCTATGTCGATCCCGACGGCAAGCTCGACGTGAAGAATGTCGACAACCAGATCAAATGGCTGCAGGAGCAGGGCTTCGTCGACAAGGGCTTTGACGCCAGTGCGATCATCGCCAAGGATTATGTGAAGGCGGATTGATGGCGAGCCGTAACGAACCGTCATTGCGAGCGAAGCGGGGCAATCCATCGCGCCGCATATGCGGAAGCATGGATTGCTTCGTCGCTTCGCTCCTCGCAATGACGAGCTTTTTCGCGAATGGTGCATGACATGGACCTGATCGCCGACCATATCAGCCATCGTTTCGGCGATCTCGACGTGCTCGACGATGTCTCTTTCCAGGTCGCCGCCGGCGAGATCGTCGCGATCGTCGGTCCGTCCGGCTGCGGCAAGAGCACGCTGCTGTCGATCCTCGGCGGCCTGCTGCGGCCAGCCGCGGGCGCCGCCGAGCTGCGCGGCGCGGCACCGGCCGGCAGCCTCAATCCGCTGACCTTCGTGTTCCAGGATTTTGCCCTGCTGCCGTGGAATACGGTCGAGGAGAATGTCGCGTTTCCGCTGCTGCACACGGGTCTGAGCGCCGGCGAGCGCCGCGCCGTGATCGACGACGCGCTGCGCCGCACCGGCTTAACGGATTTCCGCGCCGCCTATCCGAAGCAATTGTCCGGCGGCATGCGGCAGCGCGTCGGCATCGCGCGGGCGCTCGCGGTGCGTCCGGCGATCCTGCTGATGGACGAGCCGCTGTCGGCGCTGGATTCGCAGACCCGCGAGCTGCTGATGGAGGATTTCGTGCGCCTGCTCGCCGACGGCGCCATGGGCGCGGTCTATGTCACGCATAATCTGGAGGAAGCGGTGCGGCTTGCCGATCGTATCGTGGTGCTGTCGCGGCGCCCCGGCCGCATCAGGGAGATCGTGAGCATTCCGATGACGCGCGCCGAGCGCGGCACGGTGGATGCGCGCGGGCGGATGGCGGCACTGCAGGCCGAATTGTGGTCGCTGATCCGGAAAGAGGCGATCGATGCCGAGCGCGAGGTCCAGCATGCTTGACCGCGCCCCGCAGGACGCAAAGGATCAAGCGACGGAAGCGACGCGGCCGGTCGCGTTTCGCGGAGCCGGCTTCACATCAGGCGGCAGCCGCTATGCCGGCTGGATCGCGCTCGCGCTGGTCATCGCGGTCTGGCAGATCGCCGGCAGCGCGGGCTGGGTCAATCCGCTGTTCCTGCCAGCACCGTCGGCGATCGCGGTCGCGATCTACAGGCTCGCCGCGTCGGGCGCGCTGTGGCAGCATCTGTCGTGGTCGATCATGCGGATCGGCACCGGCTGGATCCTCGGCACGGCTGCCGGGGTCATCGTCGGCTTCGCGATCGGGCTGTCGACCATGGCGCGCGGCGTCGGCATCACCTTCATCTCGGCGCTGTTCCCGATTCCGAAGATCGCGCTGCTACCGTTGCTCATCCTGTGGCTCGGGATCGGCGAGGAGCCGAAGATCGCGACCATCGCGCTTGGCGTGTTCTTCTCGACCGCGATCTCGGTCTATAGCGGCGTCGATGCGGTGCCGCGCAACCTGATCC